>VSBZ01000053.1:0-23090 GCA_047459215.1 Micromonosporaceae bacterium
GGGGATCACGACCAACACCGTGAAATTCCACTTGTCGAACCTTTACGACAAGCTCTCGGTCAAGAATCGCGCGCAGGCAATCGCCTTTTACTACTCTAGTCGCATTCCCGGCGCGCGTAATTTCAGAGACAACGAGTAACCATGACCTACCATCCGCCGCGAAATATTCGGGAAATATTCTTTCTTGACAGGAAATATTCTTTCCCCTTTGTATAAGCGCCACTGACCTCACTTCACTGCAGGAGCATCCCACCATGAGTTTCTTTCCCATCGAACAAGCCCCCGCACGGCTCAATCGAAGCGAGCTCGCCGTTCCGGGAAGTCAACCACAAATGTTTGAAAAAGCTGCGAAATCCGATGTCGACGTGATCTTCCTCGATCTCGAGGATGCCGTCGCCCCGGATGAGAAGGCACAGGCCCGCAAGAACATCATCAAGGCGCTCAATGAGCTCGACTTCGGAAAGAAGACAGTGTCGGTCCGCATCAATGGTCTCGATACCCACTACATGTATCGTGATCTGGTGGACATCATCGAGCAGGGCGGCGAGCGCCTCGATCTGATCATGATCCCGAAAGTCGGTACGGCTGCCGATGTCTATGCCGTCGACATGCTCGTAACGCAGATTGAGGAGGCGGTCGGCCGCAAGAAGCGGCTGGGTTTCGAGATGATCATCGAAACCGCGCTGGGCATGGCGAATATCGATGCCATCGCCACTGCCTCCAAGCGGAATGAATCCCTGCACTTCGGCGTTGCGGACTATGCGGCCTCGACGCGAGCGCGGACCACCAACATCGGCGGCCCCAATCCGCTCTATGGGGTGCTGACCGATCCGGACGAGGCGGGCAAGCGCGTGTGCACGTCCCGGCTCACCTGCATGATCCTGGGCTGACCGCGGGCGTTTCAGCCCGCGCGGGCCGCCCGGCGCCGCCTGGCGGGGTGGGCGGTCGGCCTGGCGACCGCGGCTGCCGCGATCGTCGCCGTCGCGACGGTGGGCATCGGCGATCTCGGATCGGTCGGTGGCGGCGATGACGGCGGGGACATGACCGCGGCGGAAGACCGGGCCGTCCCCGGATCCCGGCCGCTGCTGCTCGCCACCGGCACCGACTACCGCCCGTCGACACTGCCGGCCGCTCCGCCCGTCGCGCGGCCGGGCGCGACTTCGGTGGAGCCGCCGGCCATGGAACCGCGCATCTTTGCCGAGGACGGCGTGGACAGCGGGCGTGGCCGTCCGGACACGCTGGACGGCCCGGTGGACCCGTCACTGCGGGCCCTCCGGCTGTCGCTGCCACCGTGCCTGGCCGAGATCGAGGCCGCCTTCGCGCCGGCACCGGCCACGGTCGACACGGTGGACCTCGCGCGGTTCGAGGGCGAGCCGGCGCTCGTCGCCTGGGTGGCCACCGGCGACGGGACGGCGGTGCTGGTCGCCGGGCCGGACTGCGGGCGGCCGGGCGCCGGCGCGGCCGTACGGTACCGTACCGACCGCTGAGCCACCGTTCCCCTGGTGCCGCGGGGTCGCCTTTCGCACCCGCCGGGGCGCCCCGCGGTCCCGTCCGGCACCCGGGGGTCGCGTCCGCCACCAGGGGTTCCGTCCGGCACCCGGGGGTCGCGTCCGCCACCAGGGGTTCCGTCCCTCACCCGGGGGTCGCGTCCGCCACCAGGGGTCGCGTCCGGCACTCGGGAATGCCCGGCCCGTACGATGGGTTGGAGCAAGCGGGCACCGCCCGTGCGGCGCGGACGGCCGGGGCGCCGGTGGCGCGACGCCGGTCGCCGGGCAGGTGGGGTCACGGATACGGGACGGAGGAGCCGTGGAGGAGAACGTCCGCAACCTGATCATCATCGGCTCCGGGCCGGCGGGTTACACCGCGGCGCTGTACGCGGCCCGCGCCGACCTACGGCCGCTGGTCGTCGAAGGGGTGCAGTACGGCGGCGCGCTCATGACCACCACCGAAGTGGAGAACTACCCCGGCTTCCCCGACGGGATCCTCGGCCCCGAGCTCATGGACAACATGCGCAAGCAGGCCGAGCGGTTCGGTGCCGAGCTGCTCACCGCCGACGCCACGCGGGTGGAGCTGACCGGTCCCGTCAAGACGGTGTGGGTGGGCGACACCGCGTACCGGGCACGCGCGGTCATCCTGGCGACCGGCTCTCAGTGGCGACGGCTGGGCGTGCCGGGCGAGGAGGAGCTGCTCGGCCACGGCGTCTCGTCCTGCGCCACCTGCGACGGGTTCTTCTTCCGCGGTCAGCACATCGCCGTGGTCGGCGGCGGGGACACGGCGATGGAGGACGCCACGTTCCTGACCAGGTTCGCCGAGAGCGTCACGATCATCCATCGCCGGGACGAGTTCCGGGCCAGCCGGATCATGGCCAAGCGGGCGCTGTCCAACCCGAAGATCCGCGTCATGTGGAACACGGTCGTGGACGAGATCCTCGGCAAGGACGGGACGGTGTGCGGGGTCCGGGTCCACGACGTCCGTACCGGCGAGTCCCGCGTCCTGGACGTGACCGGGGTGTTCATCGCGATCGGCTACGAACCCCGCAGCGAGCTGTTCGCCGGGCAGGTTCCGCTGGACGAACGTGGGTACGTGCTGGTTAATGCACCCGGCACCGCCACCGCGCTGCCCGGGGTGTTCGCCGCCGGTGACGTGGTCGACCACACCTACCGGCAGGCGGTCACCGCCGCCGGCATGGGCTGCGCGGCGGCGTTGGACGCCGAGCGCTACCTGGCGACCCTCGACGACTGACCCGGCCGTCCGGCCCACGCCGGCCGGTCGTCCGGCCACGGAGCCGGCGGCCACGGTGGGCGAGCGTCGGACCGGGTGCAGACACCGGGACCCACCGGGTCCCCGACAGACGGGCCCCTACCGGGCCCACCGCCCAGACCGGGCCCACCGGGCCCCGCGACATGGAGGAGAGGACATCGTGGCTAGGGCAGTGACCGACGCGACCTTCGCCCAGGAAGTGCTGCAGTCGGAGAAGCCGGTGCTGGTGGACTTCTGGGCCGAGTGGTGCGGGCCGTGCCGCAAGGTCTCCCCGTTGCTGGAGGAGATCGCCAACGAGATGTCCGACAAGATCGACATCGTCAAGCTGAACATCGACGAGAACCCGGAGACCACGCGCGCCTACCGGATCATGTCGGTTCCCACCATGACGATCTTCAAGAACGGGCAGCCGGTGAAGTCGGTGGCCGGGGCGAGGCCCAAGAGCGAGCTGGTACGGCTGATCGAGTCCGCGCTCTGACGCGGCCGCGTGCCTCGCCGGGCCGGCCCGGGGTGCCGGGCCCGGCACCCCGGGCCGGCCCGGCGACGCGGTCTCACGCCCCGGCCCACGCCAGCCGGCCGGTCGGTGTGGTCGCGGGCGTGAAGCCCGCCGCCGGACGGCTGATCGTGCCCAGCAGCGCCTCCAGCGCGTACTCCACATCGGATTTCCAGGACAGCGCGGTCCGCAGCTCCAGCCGTAGCCGCGGGTAACGCGGATGCGGCCGCGCGGTCTTGAACCCGACCGCGAGGAAGAAGTCGGCGGGTGCCACGCACGGTCCGCGGTGGTGCGGGCCCTCCTCGCTCGGCTCGCCGTACCGGGCGTCGCCGAACGCCTCGATCGCCTTGAAGCCCCGCTTGACCAGGTCGCGGGCGGCGCCCTGGATGAGCATCCGACCCAGGCCGGATCCCGCGTACGCGGCGACCACGTGCGCGGTGGTGAGCAGGACGGCGTCCGGGGACGCGGGCGCGGTGGGGAACGCCGAGGCCCGCGGCACGTAGCTGGGCGGGGCGTAGGTGACGTACCCGGCCGGGGCGGAGTCGACGTACACCACCTTGCCGCAGGAGCCCCACTCCAGCAGGGTCTGGGACACCCAGGCCTCCTTCTCCAGGCCGGGGTCGCCGTTGGTGCAGGCCGCCTGCGCGGAGACGGGGTCGAGCTCCCAGAAGACGCAGTCCCGGCAGGGGTGCGGCAGCTCCTTGAGCGTGTCCAGGGTCAGGTTGACCAGACGTCGCGACATCCTCCCACTCCCCCTGCCCGAGGGTACGCCCGGGCGCGGCCGGCCGGGTGCGATCTCGCGGATCCGGCCGGCGGGCCGCCCCGGGCGGTCTCCACCCGGTAGACCCCGCGCCGCCGGGGGAGAGCGGCCCGCGGACCGTCGCCGGACCGGCGGTGGCCGGTGCGACCCCGCCCGGCGGGCGGACACGGCCCGACGCCTCCGCCCGGCGGGACACCCCCGTGAGCCGGCGGAGTCGCCCGACCGGTGGACGCCGGCCACCGGCCGACGGGGCGTCCACGGGTCCGCGGTCCGGACCCCCGGGCCATGTCGTAGCCTGGGCAGTCGCGGAGAAGGCGCGCCGAAGGAGGCCCGATGTCCTCGCCGACCGAGTCCATGGCTTTCCGCAGTGCCCTCGACCTCGTCCGGTCGGTCGAACCGCGGGTCGCCGACGCGATCGCCAGCGAGCTCGCCGACCAGCGTGAGTCGCTCAAGCTCATCGCCAGCGAGAACTACGCCTCCCCGGCGGTGCTGGCGGCGATGGGCAACTGGCTGACGGACAAGTACGCCGAGGGCACGGTCGGCCACCGGTTCTACGCCGGCTGCCGCAACGTCGACACGGTGGAGGCGGTCGCCGCCGAGCACGCCCGGGAACTGTTCGGCGCGCCGCACGCGTACGTGCAACCGCACTCCGGCATCGATGCCAACCTGGTGGCGTACTGGGCGATCCTCGCCAAGCGCGTGGAGGCGCCGGCGCTGCAGCGCGCCGGGGTCCGCCACGTCAACGACCTCTCCGAGGAGGACTGGAACGCGCTGCGCCGCGAGCTGGGCAACCAGCGGGCGCTGGGGATGTCGCTGGACGCCGGCGGCCACCTCACCCACGGCTTCCGGCCCAACATCTCCGGCAAGATGTTCGAACAGCGCAGCTACGGCACCGACCCGAAGACCGGGCTCATCGACTACGCCGCGCTGCGGCGCATCGCGCGGGAGTTCCGCCCCCTGGTGATCGTGGCGGGGTACTCCGCGTACCCTCGGCTGATCAACTTCGCGACGATGCGGGAGATCGCCGACGAGGTGGGCGCGACGCTCATGGTCGACATGGCGCACTTCGCCGGGCTGGTGGCCGGCAAGGTCCTCACCGGAGACTTCGATCCGGTCCCGCACGCGCAGATCGTCACCACCACGACCCACAAGTCCCTGCGCGGTCCCCGCGGCGGCCTGGTCCTCTGCCACGAGGAGTACGCGGCGGAGGTGGACCGCGGCTGCCCGATGGTGCTCGGCGGCCCGCTGCCGCACATCATGGCCGCCAAGGCGGTCGCGCTCGCGGAGGCCCGGACGCCGCAGTTCCGGGAGTACGCGCAGCGGATCGTGGACAACGCCCGGGCGCTCGCCGAGGGGCTCCTGCGCCGGGGCGCGACCCTCGTCACCGGCGGCACGGACAACCACCTGGTCCTGCTGGACGTCTCGCGGTACGGGTTGACCGGCCGGCAGGCGGAGGCGGCGCTGCTGGAGTCCGGCATCGTCACCAACCGCAACTCCATCCCCAACGACCCCAACGGCGCGTGGTACACCTCCGGCATCCGGCTGGGCACCCCGGCGCTGACCACCCGCGGGGTGGGCACCGACGAGATGGACGAGATCGCCGACCTCATCCACACCGTGCTCACCCAGACCCAGCCGGGCACGGCCCCGGACGGCTCGCCCTCCAAGGCGCGGTACGTGCTCGACCCGACCGTCTCGGCGAAGGTCGCCAGCCGGGCCGCCGAGCTGATGGCCGCCCACCCGCTGTACCCCTCCATCGACCTCGGGTAGGGTCCGTCGACCTCGGTGGGCCGGTCGCGGTCCGGCCCGTCGACCGCAGGTCCGGCGCGCGGCCGGCCCGTGCCGTGCGGCGTACCGGCCGGTCGGCCCGCGTCCGTGGACGGGCGCGCGGGATCCCGCGACGGAATGTGGGAATGCCGCCAGCCAGCCACGACCGCTGGCGAGCGGCCGTTACCATCGGCGGATCAGCACTCCGGTGGAGGGAGGACGGATGACCAGGTCCGGCACCACCCTGGACGACTACACCGACCGGTACGCACAGCGGGTCCGCGGCATGACCGCGTCGGAGATCCGCGCGCTGTTCGCCGTCGCCAGCCGCCCGGAGGTGGTCTCCCTCGCCGGAGGGGCGCCGTACGTGTCGGCCCTGCCGCTGGACGCGGTGGGGGAGATGATGCGCCAAGTCGCGGTCGACCACGGGGTCCACAGCCTCCAGTACGGCATCGGCCAGGGGACGCTCGAGCTGCGTGAGCGGATCTGCGAGGTGATGGCCGAGTCCGGCATCACCGGCGAGGTCGGCGCCTCCCCGGAGGACGTCGTGGTCACCGTCGGTGGGCAGCAGGCGATCGACCTGGTCGCCCGGCTGTTCCTCGACCCGGGTGACGTCGTCCTCGCCGAGGGTCCCACGTACGTCGGCGCGCTCGGCGCGTTCCAGGCGGCGCAGGCCGAGGTCGTGCACGTGGCGATGGACGACGACGGGCTGATCCCGGAGGCGCTCGAGGAGGCGATCCGGCGGGTGGCCGCCTCCGGCCGGCGGGCGAAGTTCCTCTACACCATCCCCACCTACCAGAACCCGGCCGGCGTGACCCTCACCGAGCAGCGGCGCGAGCAGGTGCTGGACATCTGCGAGCGGGCCGGCCTGCTCGTGGTGGAGGACGACCCGTACGGGCAGCTCGGCTTCACCGACGAGCCGCCCGCGCCGCTGCGCGCCCGCCGGCGTGACGGGGTCTTCTACCTGTCGACCTTCTCCAAGACCTTCGCACCGGGGCTGCGGGTCGGTTGGGTGCTGGCCCCGCCCGCGGTACGGGAGAAGCTGGTGATCGCCAGCGAGGCGCAGATCCTGTGTCCCAGCGCGTTCGCCCAGGCGGCGGTCACCGCGTACCTGTCCAACATGCCGTGGCGGGAGCAGCTCAAGGTCTACCGGGAGCTCTACCGGGAGCGGCGGGACGCGATGCTGTCGGCACTGGCCGACCTGATGCCGGCCGGCACCACCTGGACCCGCCCGGACGGCGGACTGTTCGTGTGGGCCACCCTGCCCGGCGGCCTGGACGCCAAGGCGATGGTGCCGCGGGCGTTGCGGGAGCGGGTGGCGTACGTGCCGGGCACCGGCTTCTTCGCCGACGGGAGCGGCAGCACCCACCTGCGGCTCAACTTCTCGTTCCCGACGCCGGACCGGATCCGGGAGGGCGTGCGCCGGCTGGCCGGCGTGATCGAGCAGGAGCTGGAGCTGCGCGAGATGTTCGGCACCGTCCACGAGGAGCCGCGGGCCCGCGTCGTACGCGACCGCCCGGCGTCGCTGCTGGACGTGGCCGAGGCCGGCGCACCACCACCGGAAGCCGGACGCGCCTCATGAGCACCCGGGCGGTGGTGATCGCGGGCGGACTGTCGCACGAGCGCGAGGTGTCGCTGCGGTCCGGCCGCCGGGTGCTCGACGCCCTGCGCACCGCCGGGGTGGAGGCGGAGCTGCGGGACGCCGACGCCACGCTCCTGCCGCTGCTCGCCGAGGACCCGCCGGACGCGGTCGTCATCGCGCTGCACGGCGCCTCCGGAGAGGACGGGTCGCTGCGGGGCGTCCTCGACCTCTGCGGCGTGCCGTACGTCGGGGCGGACGCGAGGTCGGCACGACTGGCGTGGGACAAGCCCTCGGCCAAGGCCGTGCTGCGGGAACACGGCATCCCCACGCCGGACTGGGTCGCGTTGCCGCACGAACGCTTCTCGGAGCTGGGCGCGTCCGCGGTGATGGACCGGATCGTGGCGCGGCTCGGCACACCGCTGATGGTCAAGCCGGCGCAGGGCGGTTCCGGTCTCGGTGCGGCCGTGGTCCGGGACGCCGCGCAGCTGCCGGCGGCCATGGTGGGGTGCTTCGCCTACGACCAGACGGCACTGGTGGAGCGGTTCGTCGCCGGTACGGACGTGGCGGTGTCCATCGTCGACCTCGGGGACGGGCCGCAGGCGCTTCCCGCCGTGGAGATCGTTCCCCCGGGCGGGGTGTACGACTACGCCGCCCGCTACACCGCCGGGCTCACCACCTGGCACGTTCCCGCCCGGCTCGACGCGAAGGTCGCCGACCGGGTCGCGACGACCGCGCTGGACGCGCACCGGGCGCTCGGACTACGTGATCTGTCTAGAGTGGACTTGATCGTGGACGCGTCCGGCGAGCCGCACGTGCTGGAGGTGACGGTGGTGCCCGGCATGACCGAGACCTCCCTGCTGCCCCTGGCGCTGCAGGCGGCCGGCATGGACCTGGGTGAGGTGTTCGCCCGGCTGGTCGCCAGGGCGGCCGCGCGGCACGGCTAGACCGGGTCGCGGTGGCCGCGGTCCTCACCCGGGGGGCGCTCCCGTTCCACGCCGACCCGGCGCAGGGCGCGCCGGACGGCCGGCCGGCAGGCGGGGACCCGCCGTCCGGTCGCGGAGCATCCACCGGCATCCGTGGAGCGTGGTGACCCGCCGCGTGGTGGCCCGCCGCGTGGCGACTGCCGCCCTCCGGCGGTCGCACCGACTACGCGGGAACAGACCCGCTGCGTGCGGTCTCCGATGGGCCGGCGTCCGCGGTCTGCGTCCAGCTCCGCTCCCGGTCGGCCTGCTCTCCACCGGTCGTCGCGCCCGCCGAGCCGTTCCTCGCGTTCGGGCGGTCGGACGCCGGCCCGCGGGACGCCCCGGCCCGGTCGGGCTGCCCCTCGCCGTTGACGGCCGACCCGGCTTCCCGGTCGCCGGCCGCCTCCGGCTCGCCCTGCTGCCGGTCGGCGTCCGCGACACCCACGGCAGCCAGAGTCGCCGCGAGCTCGTCGTCAGCCGGCAACGAGGACGGAGCCTTCCAGGCGATCGGGGGCGGCTTGGCGAGCGGCTCGCCGCCGAACTCGGCCAGCCACGCCGCGACCATGGCGAGGTTCTCGCGCCACTTCTCCTCCGGGATCGGCGGCAGGACCTCATCCCAGAGCGTGAGGAAGGGCCCCCGCAGCTGGAGCCGTCCGTACGGCCTCGCCATGAACCAGACGTGCAGGTGCGCCGCGCCATCTCCCCACCGGTTGACGTGGACCCGAGCCACACCGTCGAGGGACCGGATGGCACGCTCCAGCCGGACCGTCATGACGCCCAGCTCCGCGGCGAGCATGTTCGGCAGGTCCCCAAGGTCCAGGTGGGAGCGCGACTCCAGGATGAGCACCATGGGAAGCCCACTCGGGCGGTCCAGGCTGCGGACCCGCCAGTTCTCGTTCACCCAGATGTAGGCGTCGTCAGGCGCCTTGCACTTGGGACAGTCGGCCGGATCCTCGCCCACGCGCGGTGGCTCGACCTCGACTGGGTCCTCGAGCTTCTTGAGCCTCAGTCGACCCTCAAACGGGAAGGAATCCCAGTCGACAAAGGAAGGCAGGGAGGTCTCGGACACGCCTGCGAGACTAGCGGACGCCGCCGACCGTGGCGCCAACGCTCGTCCCGCCGCCCGGCCCGGTGTCATGCACGGTTCCGCGGCGCCCCGCCCGGGATGCGCCGCGTGACGGCTCCCGCCGTGCGGCCGACCGGCGCCCCCTCGCCGCGCCACCGCGCGGCGAGGGGCGGTCCGACCCGGACGGGCCACCTCATGACGCGGTGGACGGCCCGCGGCCACGTGTCTGGGGAGTACGACGGAGGTGATCTTGGCCACGCTTCGCCGTGACCTCATGGCGGCGTGCCTCTTCCGCAGCGGGCGGGAGACGGAGCCGCTGTGCCGCGCGAGGGCGACTGTTCTCCCGGTCCGATGGGCCGCTCAGTCCACCGGTCGGTGCCCACCGCCGACCGGTGCTGGTCGTTTCGATCGACGGTGTCGGGGAGACGCTGCGACTGGCCAAGCCGTTCGGCCGCCACGACACCATAGGGCTCGATGACGCCGCGCTGGCGATCAGCGACGTCGCCGCGAGCGGAGCGGACCTGATGTTCGCGACCTGCAACGCCGCGTACAGGATGGGCCCGGACCACGTCGACGAGGTGACCGCGGGTGTCGCCGAGGCGTGCCGGCAGGTGCGGTGCGCGCTCGTGGCCAGGCCCGCCACCGAGAGCGCCGCTTCAGCACGCGCGACGAATGCGACGCATCAGTCACCGCGGTCGGCGTCGTCGGCGAGGGCGCATGCTGGGCACCGCGCGGGTGAGGATCGGCGACACCCCGATCGCCCTGCGGTCGTCCGGCCTGCTCGCCAACGGGTCACTCGACGGTGCTAGGTGCGCTGCGCGGCTCGGCAACGGCTCGCCCCGGTGGTAGGGCACCGTCGACGACGTCGAGCCCCGCGGCTTCCGGCCTGGAGCCGCACACCCGGACAACCCGTCTACGTCCACGACGGCCGGGCGCTCACGGAGGCGTGTCCGGTCCACGCGTTCGCACCCCTCACCGGCGGCGGTGTGGTCGGCAACGTCTCCCGTACTCGCCCGCCGACCGTCGACGCCGTCGTGGAGCGGTCCACCCGCGTTCCCCAGCTCGGGCACACCCTGGGCCACACCTCGCCCGCCGATCTTCAACCTGGTTAGGGTGACCGGCTGACGGCACAGGAGATGGACCGGGCCTTCGACACAGGGATCGGGACGGGGGCGGCCGTACCCGCCGACGCGGCCGAGGCGGCCGTCTCCGTGCTCGGCGACTGGCGTCGGCGGGTGAGCTGACGGCTGGCGAGGGTCGGGTCCGGACGGTCGGGGAGCGGCCCGGCGCCTAGCGCCGACACCACCGGCCGGCTGTGCGCCCACGCCGAGCCGGGCGCGTCCGGATGGGCGGCGCGACCGTGCCCTCGGCCAGTCCGGCCGCCGAGGCGCTCCCGGCGGCATCCGCCGGCATCCGCGACGCGGCCAGCCTGGCGTGACCGACCATCGTGTGTCCATGACCCGAGCCCCGCGAGGGTGGCGCTCGGCGGACGAGCGGCGAGCCGAGCCCGGGACCGCCCCCATCCCCGTGGCGATGCCGTCACCGGACGGGCGGTTCCTCGTTGTACCTGACCGAGGCCGCAGAACGTACGGTCCGGGGGACGGGCGCCACCTCCCGGCGCCACCTCCCTCGCGGCTGCGGCCGGCCACCTGGCGGGCGAGCCGGTCGCCCGGAAGCTGCGGACCACACGGCTCGGGGTAGCCGCGGGGCGCCCGACCCGTCGGTCATCCACATGCCCCGACCGCGATCTACACGTGGTTTCACGTGAAACCGCGGGCACCTGTGGATAACTTCTGTGGATGACAGACGGCGGGACCGAACGCGACGAGCGGGGGCGCCGGCCGCTACCCGGCACGGGGAGCGCCCGAGGGAACCGCCGCCACGGGACGCCGTTCGCCAGACGCCACCGTCCCCGGACGCCGTCGTTCGCGAACGCCGGCCGCGGACATCTGACGGGGACCTCCCGCGGGCGGAGGATGGCTGCCGGGACGCGCCGCTGCTGACCGCCCCACGCCGGCGCCGGGGCCGACCGACGCCTCCACCGATGGAGGGGGTGAGACCCGCGACGGTCCACGGTGTGGGCGGTGATCCCGGCTCACAGGCTCCGGCACCGGACAACGTTGGGTTTCACGTGAAACATCCGTCGCCACGTCATGCCGTGGCCGGGGTTTCACGTGAAACGCCTCCGAGGCGTTTCACGTGAAACCCCGGTCGATTGCCGGCAGCGAACACCTCGCCGTACCACCTCCGGCCGCATGAACCGGGGTGACAGATCGAAGCGGCCGAGCGATGCACGTGTGGCGTCGCGGCACGGACGGCCCTCCAGGCGATCGTGCGACACGGGTCACCGTACGAGGCACGCGGGACAGAGGCCGTGGCCGACCCACGACGGTTGGGGCGACAGCGCAAGGTGCGGCCGTTCACGTGCCCGACCGCCTGGAACCACCGGGGCGTCGGGGCGGACGCGGCGCTACCGCCGGACCGGCCGCCGAGATCCGGTCGCCGACACAACCCCTGGTTGCCCACGGAACCGGAGGCCGGCGGCAGCGGCGAGACCCGGGGGTCGCCCGACGGGGCAGCGGGGTCGCCGCCGCCCGCGCCTCGCCGGGCAACCCACCGTCGCCACTCCGACGAGGGCCGCCCACCGGTCGACGGAGGTCAGGGGAAGTCGGGTGTGGTCGGTGAGGGTCGGCGTCGGTCGCAGGCGCTGCGGCGGGTGGAAGCGGGCCGGCGGCGGATTGACGCCGCGCCACGGCGCCCGGCGGCACGCGGACAGTCCCAAACGACTCGCCGTTCCGGCGGCGAACGCCGTCGCGGACGGCCGGCGGACGGAAGCGTGTGACCGGCCGACGGAGCGCACACCCGGGGACGGAACGGACAACCGGTGGGGACGGTCGAGCGCCGGTGGGAAGCGGTCGAGCCGCCACGGGCCGGACCGGGCGGTCCCCGCTGTCCCTCACCGGCCGGATCGCCGGACCGGACGTGACGACCGTGTCCGCGTTGGTGCCCGGCCCCCAGGGGGCCGGGCACCAACGGGTCAAGCCGACACCTCTCTCAGGCCGACAGCGGCCGTTCGCCGCGGTCCACCCCGATGAGTCCGACGATCCGCTCGAGGTCTTCAAGCGTCGCGAACTCGATCGTGATCTTCCCCTTGCTGCGGCCGAGGTCCACCTTGACCCGGGTGTCGAAACGGTCGGAGAGGCGCTCCGCGAGCTCCGCGAGCGCCGGCGAGTGGGGACGCGCCCGGCGCTTCGCGGCCGGGCGTGAGGTGCGCCCACCCGCCAGCGCGAGCGTCACCGCCTCCTCGGTGGCACGGACCGACAGCCCCTCGGCGACGATGCGGTCGGCGAGCTCCTCCTGCGCCGCGGGGTCGTCGAGACCGAGCAGGGCGCGGGCGTGACCGGCCGACAGCACGCCGGCCGCGACGCGGCGCTGGACCGCCGGCGGCAGGTTGAGGAGGCGGATGGTGTTGGAGATCTGCGGCCGGCTCCGACCGATCCGCCGGCCGAGCTCCTCGTGGGTGACCCCGAACTCCTCCAGGAGCTGCTGATAGGCGGCGGCCTCCTCCAGCGGGTTGAGGTTCACCCGGTGGATGTTCTCCAGGAGGGCGTCCCGCAACATCTCGTCGTCGCGGGTGTCGCGGATGATGGCCGGGATCGTCGTCCGCTCCGCCCTCTGCGCGGCGCGCCACCGCCGCTCGCCCATCACGAGCTCGTACTTGCCCGGGTCGATCTCCCGCACCACGATCGGTTGCAGCAGGCCGACCTCACGGATCGAGGCGGCCAGCTCCGCCAGCGCGTCCTCGTCGAAGTCCCGCCGGGGCTGCTTCGGGTTGGGGACGATGGAAGCGACCGGGATCTCGGTGAAGCGGGCCCCGGGCACCGGCGCGAGAGCACCCGACGTTGCCGCGGAGGCGGTCGACCCGAGACCGGGGTCGCCCGTCGGGATCAAGGCACCAAGGCCCCTGCCCAGTCCGCCGCGTGGACGGCTTCTCATCCCTGCACCCCCATCCGCGCGCCGCGCTCAGCGATCTCCAGTGCGGCTTCGAAGTAGCTCGTGGCCCCGCGCGAGCCTGGATCATAGGTCATGACCGACTGCCCGTAGCTGGGTGCCTCGGACACCCGCACGTTGCGCGGTATCACCGCCCGCAGGACCTTGTCCCCGAAGTGGTTCCGGACATCCTGCTCCACCGCGTCGGCGAGCCGCGTCCGCCGGTCGTACATGGTCAGCAGGATGGTGGAGATCTCCAGCTCGGGGTTCAGGTGGGCCCGCACCATGTTGATGTTGTTGAGCAACTGGTTGAGCCCTTCGAGGGCGTAGTACTCGCACTGGATCGGGATGAGCACTTCCTTGGCGGCGACCAGCGCGTTGACCGTCAGCAGCCCGAGCGACGGTGGACAGTCGATGAACAGGTAGTCGTACTCCTCCGGGTACGCGGCGATGGCGCGCGCCAGGCGGGACTCGCGCGCCACCACCGAGACGAGCTCGATCTCCGCGCCGGCGAGGTCGATGGTGGCGGGGACGCACACGAGGTTCGGGATGCCCTCGACCGGCTGCGCAACGTCCGCCAACGCCACCGCGTTGACGAGGCAGTCGTACACGTCCGGCACGCCGGCGTGGTGCGGCACGTTGAGCCCGGTCGACGCGTTGCCCTGCGGGTCGAGGTCGATCACCACCACCCGGTTGCCGTGCAGCGCCAGGGCGACCGCCAGGTTGACGGTGGTCGTCGTCTTGCCCACGCCGCCCTTCTGGTTGGCGACGCAGATGATCCGTGGCCGGGCCGGGCGTGGCATGGTCACCTTGCCGCTGGGATTGAGTATCTGCACCGCCCTCATCGCCTCCATCGCCAGCGGCGGGTCGTCCTCGCTGACGGGCGGTACGGACAACCCGTCCGGCCCCGAGGCGATGGACTGGAACCCGTCGTCGCGTGTCGTCACGGTCTCGTCCGCGCCGCCCGGGGACGGCGCGGACACCCGCGGTACGCGTGCCGTACCGCGGGCCGTCGTCGACGTTTCACGTGAAACGCTGCCAGGGGAGTCGGTCCCCCCGTGACCACCTGTCGGGTACTCGTACACCGTGCCACCCTCGAAACTCGGAGGCATCCCCGGCGGCTGTCACGTCGTCGCCGCCGTTCTGCCCGGCTTCTTTCACCGCTGGCCCCGCAAGCCTACGGCGGCTACCGCGGGCACGTCATGCCCACCCTGACACACTTTTCCCTCTCGCCACACCACCGTCGGGCCGCGCCACCGTCCGACGTCGGTTCGGAGGCAGAACAGTGGCTGGCGCGTCGCACGATACCGAAACGCCGACGGGGAACCCGGGTGGCGGCCCGGGTGGGCGGGCCAGTGACGGGCGGATGGCGGGCCTCACCGCCGCCCGCGCCGGTCGCGTGCCCGCCGGCGGCCACCCCGCGCGACCCGGCGCGCCCGGACGATCTCCACCACGAGGGTCGGGGACTCCAACAGACCCGTGCCGCACCTCCGCAGCACCGGCTCACCGCCCCCCAGCGAGGCGACGGCTGATCTATGCTGCTCGATCTCTTGGGCGGCCGACTCCCCCTTGACCGCGAGGACCCGGCCACCGACGACGGCGAGGGGAAGACACCACGCCGCCAGGCGGTCCAGTGGCGCCAGCGCACGCGCGGTCACCACATCGGCGTCGGGCACGACGCCGACCGCCTCCTCGGCCCGGCCCCGCCACACCGTGACCCGGTCCCCGATGCCGAGGTCCGCGACCGTCTCGGCGAGGAACGTGGTCCGCCGCTGCATCGGCTCGACGAGGGTCACCCGCAGATCGGGCCGCGCCAGCGCGAGCGGGATACCGGGCAGCCCGGCCCCCGATCCGACGTCGGTCACCGTAGCGCCCTCGGGAACCAGCTCCGCCACGACCGCGCAGTTGAGCAGGTGACGCTCCCAGACCCGGGGAGCCTCGCGGGGACCGAGCAAGCCGCGCACCACCGCGTCGCCCGCGAGCCGGTCGGCGTACCGCTCGGCCACGCGTAGGCGGCTACCGAACAGCGCCTCGGCGGCCGCGCGCACCGGCTGCGGCTGGTCCGCCAGCCGTACGGCCCGGTCACCCGCCCTCATCGTTTGCGTCTACACCGGACGGACGACGACCCTCCGGTTGGGCTCCACCCCGTACGACTCGCTCACCACGCCCTCGGTCACGTTGATGACGTCGTGGATGCACTTGCGCTCGAACGCCGTCATCGGCTCGAGCTTCACCGGCTGCCCGAACTCACGGACCCGCTCGATCGCGTTGCGCGCCACGGCCGTCAGCTCCTCCCGGCGGGCGGCCCGGTAGCCGCCGATCTCAAGGAGCAGCCGGCTGGGGGAGCCCGTCCGGCGGTAGATCGCCAGGCGCGCCAGCTCCTGCAGGGCCTCGAGGGTGGCGCCGCGCGGTCCGATCAGCGACTGCAGCCCGTCGCCGATCACCTCCACCATCGGACGACCGTTGGCGACCAGCTCGTCGATGTCGCCGTCCATGTCGAGCACGTCGAGCAGCCCCTCGATGTAGTCCGCGGCGATCTCGCTCTGCCGGAACAGCTCGTCGGTGTCGGCCTCCTCGACCTCCTCGAGCTCCTCCTCGTCGAGCTCCTCGGCGTCCTCCGTCTCGCCCTCGACGGTCCCGGCGACCGGCTCCTCCGCCCGCGCGGGCGGCGCCTCCGCCCGCACCTGCTCCGCCGGCGCGGGCGCCGCCTCCGTGGCCGGTTCACCGCCGTCCACCGGCCCGCTGGCGGGCGGCTCTGCGGCAGGTACGTAACCGGTGTCTGTCACTGTGCCCTCCGTCGCGCTCGTGGGCGGCACTGCCCGTGGTCGCTCGCGCCCGGCCGCGCGGGATCCGCGCTGGCGCGTCCAGGTCTGCTCCGCCAGGGGTGACCCGGGACATCCGCCGGCGGCGAGGTCCGGCCGTCGCACAGGCGCACCGCGTCAACCCTTCCGTTGCCCCGAGCCACCCCGCTTCGGGGGGACGTTGGCCGAGGAGGGTTTCCGCTTCGGCGGGACGTTGCGCACCGGCTTGGCGCCCGGCTTCGGGGCCAACAGCCGGCCGTCAACCCGGGGCCGGTCGCCGCCGCGGCCGTCCGTCGCGCCGGCCTTCCCTGGGGACGGCTGAGCCCGACGACCCGCGGGCCTCGCGCCGTTCGCTCCGCCGCCCGCCATGGCCGTCGCCGGTGGCGGGTACTTCCGGAGCACCCACTGCTGCTGGCCCAGGGAGAACAGGTTGTTGACCACCCAGTAGAGGATCACGGAGATCGGGAAGAACAGCCCGGAGAACAGCAGCATCGCGGGGAGGCCGTAGACCATCAGCCGCTGGACCATCAGCTGGGTGGGGTCGGTGGACCAGCCGGTCCGGCGCATCATCTGCCGGGTGGTCAGGAACGTCGTGAGCGTCATGATCAGGGTGAGCACACCGGCGACCAGGCGGACCGCGAGCATGCTGGTCCCCGGCGGCAGCTCCCGGTCGAACCAGCCGCCCTGGAAGAAGACCGCCGCGATCGGGGCGTCGAACAGGGTCGCGTGGGTGGCGCTGGCGTACTGGTCGAACGTCCACCCGTACAGCTCGATGTTGGACTTCTCACGCGGGAAGCCGCTGTTCACCGCGTCGACCCGGGCCGGGTCCAGCCGCCGCCCCAGGATCCAGAACAGCGAGATGAACACCGGGACCTGCAGGAACATCGGCAGGCACCCCATCAGCGGGTTGGCCTTCTCCCGCCGGTAGAGCTCCATGAGCTCCCGCTGCAAGGTCTCCCGGTCGCCCCGGTGCTTCTCCTGCAGCTCCTTGATCTTCGGCTGCAGCGCCTGCATCGCCCGCTGGGTCTTGATCTGCTTGACGAACAGCGGGAACAGCAGGATCCGGACGGTGATGACCAGGAAGATGATGGACAGGATCCAGGCCCAGTTGGTGCCGAGGAAGGTGCCGTCGCCGAGGATCGCGGACCACAGGTCGTGCCAGCGGAGCATGATCCACGACACGGCGGTGTAGAGCCAGTTCAGGTTCACCGGGCAGCTCCTGTCACGTCCGTCTCACGCGGGGGTACCGGGTCGTACCCGCCGGGGTGGAAGGGATGGCAGCGCAGCAGGCGCCAGACCGCCAGGCCGGTGCCGCGCACCACCCCGTGGCGCGCGAGCGCCTCCAGCGCGTACGCACTGCAGGACGGGTAGAACCGGCAGCGGGCCGGCAGTGCCGGGCTCAGCCACCGACGGTACGCGATGACGGGCGCCGCGACGAGCCGCGCGGGCCACCGGGTGGGGTGCGGCACGTCCACGGTCGGTGACGTCGTCGCCGGCCCGGTCACGACCTCACCCCCGACCGGTCGAGGGCCGCCAGTGCGGAGGCCAGGTCGCGCGCCAGCTTGGCGTACGGGGCCGACGCCGCGGCCGGCAGCGCCCGCACCACCATCAGGGACCCGGGTGGCAGCCGGTCGAGGTGCGCGCGGGCCGCGTGCCGCAGGCGCCGGCGCACGCGGTTGCGCACCACGGCACGGCCGATCGCGCGGGAGACGACGAAACCCACCTTGGGCGGCGGGCTCCCGCCGGCCTGTGCGCGCCCGTCGGACGCCCGCCCCTCGGGCGCATCCGGCCGGCCCGGCAGCAGATGGACCACGAGGGTCTCACGTCCGGCCCGGCGACCGGCACGGATCGCCGCGGCGAAGTCGCGGTGACGGCGTAGCCGGTGCGCGCGAGCCAGCATGGTGATCTCCCCGGACGGCCCCGGTCAGGCCGACAGCCGGGCACGCCCCTTGGCGCGTCGGGCGGCGATGATGGCGCGGCCGGCGCGCGTCCGCATGCGCACCCGGAACCCGTGGGTCTTCGCGCGACGACGGTTGTTCGGCTGGAAGGTGCGCTTGCTCACGGCTGACTCCAGATTTGGGCAGGGCTTCTCCGGCCGGCTCCCCTCACACGGCCAGGCTGCAACTTTACCAGCAGTGCGGTTGCCCCGGCGCGGGGCGAGCGGGCGGCACCCCGTCCGGGGCACGGTCACCGCCCGCCGGGGCAGGCGACGGCCGAGGTCATCTCGCCGACCGCGCCCCGGCACCGTCGCGCCCGCACGGGCACGGACCAGCGTTGGGCATTGGTCAACGGGTCACCCGTGTCCCCGTCGCGCCCGCACGGGCACGGACCAGCGAACCCCCGACCCGTGGGAATCGTCCACCGCGGGTCGCGCCCGCAGGGGCCACGGACCGGCGGCACCCCCGTGACTTCGGAGACGGTGGCCTGGGAGACGGCTTGCCCGCCGTACGCCGGGGCCGACGAGACGACCGCAGACAGCCCGATCGGCGGCCGGTAGCCGGAACGACCGCAGGCAGGCGAACGGCGGCACGCAGCCGGGATGCGGCACAGAGCCGACAGCCGACCCGGAATCCGACAGAAAGATGTGGACAGGCGGTTGTCTAGCTGTGGACAACACTGTTAACGTGCGCCTCTGTCGGCCACACCCGCGCCCGGGAGCCTCATCGCGGCCGGACGGCCGGCCGCCCGGCCGTCGACCGAGGTCACCCGCACGCTGACGGGCGAGACCGGGCCATCCGGCCGCCGCACGGCGGTAGCTCGACCGACTGATGCACAGGCTGTGGACAAGCCTGTGGATACTGGCCCGGCGGCTCGGGTCGGCCGACCGATGGGGTGGCTTCGCACAGGGGGTTGGACACGGTGGACGACGCGGTCATGGACGCACCCGACGCCGGCCTGACTGCGGTCTGGAACGACGTCATGGAAGAGATCGCCGACGGGCTGGTCTCCCCGCAGCAGCGGGCGTTCCTGCGGCAGACCGAGCTGCGTGCGATCGTCCAGGACACGGTGCTGCTGTCGGTGCCGGACACCTTCACCCGCGACCAGATCGAGATCAAGCTCCGCCCGACGATCACCGAGGCGCTGTCGCGACGCCTGGGCCGGCCGGTGCAGGTGGCGGTGACCCTGGCGTCCCCCGACCGCGCGGCCGGCTTCCAGTCCCACCTCGGAGGGGCCGGCGGGTCGTCCGTGGCCGGCGACCCCGGACCGGGCACGACGCAGCCGGTCGAGCCGTCCGCCACACCCGCCGGTCGGGCCGGCGTCGCCTACCGGCCGGACGACCCGTCCGGTGCGTCGACGCCCGCGCCCCGCTCCCACCGCCCGTCCCCGGTGCCGAGCGGTGGCCACGCGTACCCCCGTCCGACGGTCCGCACCGGCACCAGCGACAGCGGACCGGGTCGCAGCGGCCCCTGGGTGACGCAGTCGGGCGGCAACCGCCTCAACCCCAAGTACACGTTCGAGACGTTCGTCATCGGGTCGTCCAACCGGTTCGCACACGCGGCCGCCGTCGCCGTGGCCGAGTCGCCCGCCAAGGCGTACAACCCCCTGTTCATCTACGGCAGCTCCGGGCTGGGCAAGACCCACCTGCTGCACGCGATCGGCCACTACGTCTCGCAGCTGGGCAACGCCCGCCTGGTGCGCTACGTGTCGACCGAGGAGTTCACCAACGACTTCATCAACTCGGTCCGGGACGACAAGACCAGCGCCTTCCAGCGGCGCTACCGCGACGTCGACGTGCTGCTCATCGACGACATCCAGTTCCTGGAGAGCCGGGAGCGCACCCAGGAGGAGTTCTTCCACACCTTCAACGCGCTGCACAACAGCAGCAAGCAGATCGTCATCACGTCCGACCGGTCCCCCAAGCAGCTGTCCACTCTGGAGGAACGGCTGCGGACGCGGTTCGAGTGGGGGCTGCTGGCGGACATCCAGCCGCCGGACCTGGAGACCCGCATCGCGATCCTGCAGAAGAAGGCGGCACAGGAGGGCCTCCAGGCGCCGGACGAGGTGCTGGAGTTCATCGCCTCCCGGATCTCCAACTCGATCCGCGAGCTGGAGGGCGCCCTCATCCGGGTCACCGCGTTCGCCTCGCTGACCCGCTCGCCGGTCGAGCTCGCGCTGGCCGAGGAGGTGCTGCGCGACTTCATCCCCGACGGCAGCGAGCCGAAGGTGACCGTCGAACAGATCATGGCGTCCACCGCCGACTACTTCGGCGTGTCCCTGGAGGACCTGCGGGGGCACTCCCGCTCGCGGGTGCTGGTCAACGCCAGGCAGGTCGCGATGTACCTGTGCCGCGAGCTCACCGAGCTGTCGCTGCCGCGCATCGGCCAGGCGTTCGGCGGCCGGGACCACACCACCGTCATGCACGCCGACCGGAAGATCCGGCAGCAGATGGCCGAACGGCGCTCGCTGTTCAACCAGATCGCCGAGCTCACCAACCGGATCAAGCAGACCACGACCTGAACCGAAACCAGCCGGATCTAGCCAGCTGAGGCGCTCAGGTCGTCGCCGCGGCGACGACCTGAGCCTGGAACGGGGATCCTGGCGCGCCGCCCGCGGGGCCGGTCCCGGCGCTGCGCGGTCGGCGACCGACGGACGCCGGTGCCCACCGGTGGACAGGCGGTGGACAAGTGGTGGACGGCCCTGGGCGCCTCGGTGGACAAGCGGTGGACCGACCGTGGACGGCTCGTGGACGACACCCGTGGACAGGCAGTGGACAAGCCGGTGGACAGGTCGTGGACGGCTGGTGGACTACCCCGGGACCGGGCCGCCGCACGGCCGCCGTTGTGGACCGCCCGGCGCCCGTCCCCGCTGCCGTCCACAGCCCCTTCCACCGGCACTCACCCGTCGTGACCTGCGCCCGCAGCGGTTCTCCACAGCATCCACACCGGCGACGACGATGACGGGATAGATATTTCGTAGACAAAAATCAATCGCCACCGTGTGGATGCGGCCTTGCCCCATACGTGGATGCGGCACGGAACCGACCCGGCGTCACCGGACCGGGCGTGACGGGCTCGACGCGACGTCCTACAGTGCGACAGTGGGGCGGTGCGGTCGCTCGCGCGGTCGCCGCACGGCGGCCGGACGCGGTGCCCAGGACGACCGGGGGGTCGCCGGTTCCCGCCACGGGGGTTGGGTGACGGTCACGGCAGGAGGCAGCCGACATGAAGTTCCGGATCGAACGTGACACCCTCGCCGACGCGGTCACGTGGGCGGCCAAGAGCCTGCCGCCGCGGCCGGCGGTGCCGGTGCTGGCGGGCGTGATGCTACGGGTCACCGACGGGGTGCTGCAGCTGTCCTCGTTCGACTACGAGGTCTCCAGCGAGATCGAGGTGCCGGTGCACGCCGACGCCGACGGCACCGCGCTGGTGTCGGGCCGCCTCCTGTCGGAGATCACGAAGGCGCTGCCGCACAAGCCCGTCGAGATCGCCGCCGTGGACGCCCACGTGGAGCTGGTGTGCGGTAGCGCCCGGTTCACGCTGCCGACCATGCCGGCCGAGGACTACCCGACCCTGCCCGCGCTGCCGGCGCGCGCCGGCACGGTCGACGCCGCCCGGTTCGCGGCCGCCGTGGCGCAGGTGGCGGTGGCCGCCGGCAAGGACGAGACCCTGCCGATGATGACCGGCGTGCGGGTGGAGCTCAACGGCACCACCCTCGCCCTGCTGGCCACGGACCGGTACCGGCTGGCGATCAGCGAGATCGACTGGCAGCCGGACGACCCGCAGATCAGCGCGAACGCGCTGGTTCCGGCCCGGAACCTCGCCGACACCGCGAAGTCCCTCGGCGCCCTCGGTGGCGAGCTGGTGCTGGCGCTCACCCCCGGCGGCGACGGCATGATCGGGTTCGCCGCCGGCGACCGGCGCACCACGAGCCGGCTGCTCGACGGCACGAACTACCCGCCGGTGCGCAACCTGTTCCCGACCTCCCACACCGCGCACGCCCGGGTCGGCACGGCCGCCCTGCTGGAGGTCGTCAAGCGGGTGTCGCTCGTGGCCGAGCGCACCACCCCGGTACGGCTGCTGTTCGGCCCGGACGGTCTGGTGGTGGAGGCGGGCACCGCCGAGGACGCGCAGGCCAGCGAGGCGATGGACGCGATCTTCGAGGGACCCGAGCCGATGCCGGTCGCCTTCAACCCGCAGTACCTGCTCGACGGTCTCGGCGCGGTGTCCGCTCCGATGGTGCAGTTCTCGTTCGTGGAGTCCCGCAAGCCGGCGGTGATCGCGCCGGCCAGCGAGGAGGGCGAGGTGCTGCCCGGCTACCGTTACCTGGTCCAGCCGCTGCAGTGGCCGTAGCGCCAGCGGCCGTCGCCGGAGCCCGGTCGAGATCGCCGCGAGCCTGCGGACGGGTCGCCCGGCGGCGGGCGGAAAGGGGGGTTCCGCACGATGCAGCTCGGCCTGGTGGGCCTCGGCAAGCTCGGCAGCCGCATGGCGGCAATCGGCAAGGCCTTCGAAATGGATGTGATCGCTTGGAGCCAGAACCTGACCGACGAACGCGCGGCGGAGGTGGGCGTGCGCCGCGTCGACAAGGACACGCTGTTCGCGCAATCGGACGTCGTGTCCCTGCATCTTGTCCTTTCGGAACGGTCCCGGCACACGGTCACGGCGCGCGAACTCGGACTGATGAAGCCCGGCGCCATACTCGTCAACACGGCCCGTGGCCCGCTGGTCGACGAGGAGGCGCTGATTACAGCCCTTCAGGAAGGACGGATCCGTGCCGGCCTCGACGTGTTCGATATCGAGCCCCTGCCGGCCGATCATCCGCTGCGCACGGCACCGAACACGGTGCTCACCCCGCATCTCGGCTATGTGACGCAAGGCGCGTATGAGCGCTTCTACAAGGACATCGTCGAAAACATCCTTGCCTGGCGCGCGGGCCAGCCCATGCGCGTGCTCGCCGCCCCCAAATCCTAGG
>VSBZ01000054.1:0-23045 GCA_047459215.1 Micromonosporaceae bacterium
GGCCCCGCCCCCCGCCTCGCCTGGTGGGCGGTGGTCGCCGCGCTCGTCCTCGGGGTGCTGGCCGTGCTGGCGGCCGGACCGTACCGGTTCCTCATCGGCAACGCCACCGGCTCGACCGCCGAGCCGCCCCGGGACGCCCCCTGCCTGCCCGGGGAGGCGGTCGCCATCATGGACAGCCCGCACATCTCCGAGGCCGAGGCCGACTCGGTGCGGTACAACTCCCTGCCGCCCACCTCCGGCCCGCACTACGCGTTCACCATCGCCACCGGCGTCTACGACGAGCCGATCGACGAGGGCCTGACCGTCCACGCCATGGAGCACGGCCACGTCGTCATCCAGTACGCGCCCACGACCGCCGAACGGGAGGTCGCCGACCTGCGGCGGCTGGCCAGGCGGTACGGCGCGGACGTGATCCTCGCCCCCTACCCACCCCTCACCGACGGCATCGCGCTGACCGCCTGGGGCCGCCTGGAGCTGCTCGACACCTACGACGAGGAACGCATCGTGGCCTTCGTCGAGGCCCTCCGCGGCCGCTACCGGCACGGCTGGACCTCCGACGACGACTGCGCCGAGGCGACGCGGTGACGGCCCACCGTCGCCGCGCGGGCGGCCGCGGGACGGTGGGCCGACGACGCCGAGCGGGGACGCGCGGCCACGGGACGCCCTGGCGGCCCCGTGAGCGCCGCCGGCTCACGCCGCTTTCGCCTCCACGAACGTGTTGCGGATGGTTCCGAGCTTCTCGATCTCGCACTCGACCACGTCGCCCGGGCGCAGGTAGCGGGGCGGGTTGAACCCCTGGCCGACGCCCGGCGGCGTGCCGGTGAGGATCACGTCTCCCGGCTCCAGCGTGATGGTGGCGGACAGGAACTCGATCAGATAGGGGATCGAGAAGATCATGTGGTCGGTGGTGAGGTTCTGCCGTACCTCGCCGTTGACCCGGGAGACGATCCGCAGGCCGACGGGTTCGCCCACCTCGTCGGCGGTCGTGATCCAGGGCCCGATCGGGCAGAACGTGTCCGCGCTCTTGGACCTGGAGAACTGCGCGTCGATCCGCTGCCAGTCGCGGGCGGAGACGTCGTTGGCCACCGCGTAGCCGAACACGTGACGGTACGCCTCCGCCTGCGACACCCGCTTGGCGCGGCGACCGATGATGACCGCCAGCTCCGCCTCGTAGTCCGCCTCCTTGGTGACCGCGTCCCCGATCTCCACCTCGCCGAACGGGTCGTTGAGCGCGTTGGTGTACTTGGCGAAGACCACCGGACGGTCCGGCGGGGTGAACCCGGTCTCCTTGGCGTGGGCGCGGTAGTTCAGCCCGATCGCGAGCATCTTGGGGGGTCTGACCACCGGGCACCGCAGCTGCGCGGTTGCGGCCGGCACGGTGGCGGTCCCGTCGCGGGACACCCGCTCCCGCACCCGGTCGAAGTCGGAGATCAGGTCGGGCAGGTCGCGGTAGTGCAGACCCACCGACGACAGCGGCACCCAGGCGTCGGGCGAGACCGCCACCGCGAAATCAGTGGTGTCGCCACTGACGATGCGACCAACGCGCACGAGTTTCCTCCACTCCTCAACCGAACAGTTCCGAACTCGGTCGACCTGCTTCGATGTCCTTCAGCCAGCGCCGTTCCCGCGCGGCACGCTCCCGGGTCGCCGCCAGCACCTCCGCGCGCCTGGCCCACGGCACGACCACCACCCCGTCGCGGTCCCCGACGACGAGGTCGCCGGTGGCGACGACCGCGCCGCCGCAGGAGACCGTGCCACCCCACTGTCCGCCACCGGACTTGTGGGGGCCCGCCGGCGTGGTGGCCACGGCGTACAGCGGGAAGCCCCGTGCGCGGATGGCGGCCAGGTCCCGGGTCGCCCCGTCGAGGACCAGTCCCACCACCCCCCTGACCTGAGCGGCCACCGTGAGGATCTCTCCCCACACCGCCCGGTCGGCGTAGCCGCCGGCGTCGACCACCAGCACCCGACCCGGTGGCACGTGGTCGAGCGCCTCGTGCAGCGACCGGCTGTCACCCGGCATCACCCGCACGCAGAAGGCTCGGCCGACCAGCCCGTCCCCACTGAGCAGCCGCACCCGCGACGAGACGACGTTGTGTCGTCCCAGGCAGTCGGCGATGGTCGCGGTGGCATGCCGACGCCACTGGGCGAGCTCGTCCGGGCCGGGGTCGTCCCCGACGGCCTCAGGCGCGCTCATCGGCCCCCTCCGGTGGGGCGGCGACCACCGCGAACGCGGGACCCGGCTGGCCCGGGATGACGAGGTCCGCCTCGAGCTGGCGCCCGCAGCCGGGGCAGTAGAACAGGCGCAGGACCACCGGGCGCTCGTCCTCCGCCACGTACTGCTCGCCGCGGACCGGACCGGCGCTCCACGTCGGCACCTCCTCCATCACGCATCCCTGCCGGAAGTCGCTGCTCGCCGGCCCGAGGGCGTGGCCGCACCGCAGGCAGCTCGTGCGGTCGGCCGCCAGGTCCAGCTCCAGGATGTCCCAGTACCGCAGGCGTCCGGTCCGACCGCCCGGTCCGTCCACCGCCGGGGGCTGCAGGGGATGCCGCTCCACGTACGGCCGGGCCCGACGCAGCCTTTCCTGTCGCATGTGGTCCCGGCGTCGCGCCGTGGCTTCGTGGTCCACCGACGACGGGTCGTCGGCGGCGAAGACCACCCCGTACACCCGCTCGGCCTGCTCGCGCGACACCAGCTCGGCCCGTACGTCGGCGGCCACCCGGTCGGGATCGCGGTCCAGCGGGTCGCCGAAGCCGCCACCGCCCTGCCAGTTGTGGTACTCGACGGTGTCGACGTCGAAGCGGACCTTCGAGCTGTTGACCTCGCCGACGGTCAGCTCGCCGAGTATCTGCTCCCGGCGGCCGGGAAGTCCCGCCTCCGCCCGGTTGCCGACGAGGTGGGGCGACCGCAGGTAGCGCAGGTAGCGCACGGTGGCACCGGGCAGGCCGCCGGCGACGCCGATGGCGTTCGGGGTCACCGCGCCGACGCCGGCGAACGAGGTGGCCAGCGGGCCGTCCGAGTCGTACGGCGTGATCGCCACTTCGGCCGAGACGCCGCCCCGGAACCGCCCCGGCCCGCCGGAGTCGGTCAGCTGCCGCCGGAACAGGTACATCAGCGGGTAGGCGTCCTCGGTCGCCTCGACCGACGGGATGTTGGCGGTGGTGTTGATGATGATGCCGCCGGTGTCCACCCCGTCGTCGTACGAGCGGGCACCGCAGCCGGCCGCGAAGTGGCTCGCCTCGGGCGCGACGGTGAGGATGCCGTTCTTGTTCAGCCCGACCATGGACACGCCCAGCGAGGTGCCGCACCAGCTGGCCATGGCCTCCTCGTGGTGGCGCGGGCTGACCAGCAGCATCCGGGACAGGGCCACCATCACCAGGTTGAGGGTGACGATGACCGCGGAGATGGTCGACATCGACACCGGCGTCGGGTACTGCGCGGTGACGATGGTGCCCTCCGGGGCGCGGATGTCCACGCACCGGGCGACCCCGTCGTTCCAGGTGAGGTCGTAGCCGAGCACGATGCACACCGCCGACAGCGCGGCCGCCCGCAGGCCTCCGAAGGCGCAGTTGGCGAACCCCGCGACCTGCGGGTCGGACCCGGTGAAGTCGAGGGTGAGCTGGTCGCCCCGCTTGATGACGGTGCACACGATCTTCCGTACGTTCCGGGCGTGGCCGTCGTGGTCGAGGTACTGGATCTCCCGCCAGACGCCGTCGGGCAGCGACCGCAACCGCTCCCGCAGCCGACGCTCAACCTGGTCGATACCCTCCCGCATGACCTGCGTGAGCACGTCCGGGCCGAACTCGTCGGCGATGGCGAGCAACCGGTCGCGTCCGACCTGGTTGGCCACCAGCTGGCCGCGCAGGTCGAGCTCTGCCAACGGCTCCCGGATCTGCGCCATGATCAGCTCGACGATGTCCTCGCGGACCTCGCCGCCCTCGACCAGCTTGGTGGGCGGCAGCCGCAGCCCTTCGTCGAAGACCTCCCGGGCGTTCATGTTGAAGCCGCCCGGTTCGGACCCGCCGATGTCCAGCCAGTGCCCGGAGGCACCCACCCAGGCCCGCAGCTCGCCGTCGTGGTGCACCGGCGCCACCGTCGCCACGTCCGGCTGGTGGGTGGCGCCGAGGTACGGGTCGTTGCAGATGAACATGTCGCCCACGCCGATCCCCGGCTGCCCGGACCGTTTCTCGATCACCGCGCGGACGATGAGTCCGAGCACGTGTGCCTGGGTGGTGATGTACGGACCCATCGCCACGAGCTGGCCGTCGGGCAGGGTGATGCCGGTGGCGGCGTCGTACGCGCCGACCAGCACCGGCGAGCCGGACGTCCGCATGTACTTGATGCCCATCTCCTCGGTGATGTCGAGGATCCGGTGCCACACCACCTCGAACAGCACCGGGTCGATCCGCTCGGTCATGCCGGGTCTCCCCCAGAGGTGAAGCTGATGACCAGGTTCCGGGCCGAGTCCACCCGGGCGTGGGTGTCGGCGGGTACGACGACGCTGGTGCCCGGTTCCTCCACGATGGCCGGACCGTCCAGGTAGTCGCCCGGGGACAGGTCGGTGCCGCGGTAAACGGCCGTGTCCCGCCACGCGCCTTCCACCGGCCAGTACACCCGCCGGGAGTCGGCGGCGACCGCCCGACGCCGGGCCGGCACCTCCGTGACGGGCTCGGTCAGGCGCAGGCGGTTGGGCGCGACCACGTCCACCCCGATGCGCAGCACCACGGGGCGGGCGTGTCGCAACCGGGCCGCCTCGCCGTACAGCAGGCCGTACCGGTGCCGGAACGCCGCCGCCATGCGCTCGGTGAGCGGGCTGTCGTCGGCCGGCTCCGGGAGGATCACCCGTACGTCGTGCAGCTGGCGCTCGTACCGCATGTCGGCCCAGCGGGTGATCCGCACCTGCGCGTCGTCGAGACCCTGCGCCTGCAGCTTCGCCCGGGCACGCGCCTCGAGCTCCTTGTACACCTGCTCCAGCGCCTCGTCGTCGTCGGACATCCCGAGGCTCACCGAGCGCTGCATGCTCTGGACCGTGTCGGAGACGACCGCACCGTACGCCGAGTAGGCGGTGGCGCCCAGCGGCACGATGATCTCGCGGACGCCGAGGTGGCGCGCGTAGTCGGCGGCGTGCACCGGCCCGGCGCCGCCGTAGGCGGCCAACGCGAAGTCCCGTGGGTCGTAGCCGCGCTCGACGGTCACCTTGCGGAGCAGATCGCTCATCTGCGAGTCCACCACCCGCCGTACGCCGGCCGCCGCCGCGATGACGTCGCCGCCGAACAGCGGGTCCGCGATGTGCTTCCGCATGGCCTCCGTGGCCAGGTCGACCCGCAGGGACAGCCGGCCGTCGAGGAAGTTGTGCGGCGCGAGGAAGCCCAGCAGCAGGTCGGCGTCGGTGACCGTCGGTCGCGTGCCGCCCCACCCGTAGCAGGCCGGCCCGGGTGCGGCGCCGGCGGACATCGGTCCGATCCGCAGCCGGCCGCCGTCGGTCCAGGCGATGCTTCCGCCGCCGGCGCCGATCGACACGATGTCGATCATGGGTGACAGCAGCGTGTACTGGTTGATGACGGTCTCGGCGGCCACCGACCACCGGCCGTCGATGATCAGGCCGGCCTTGAAGGTGGTGCCCCCCACGTCCGTGGCGATGATGTTGGGTCGCCCGGCGGCGGTGGACAGCTTCTGCACCGCGACCATGCCGGCGGCGGGGCCGGACTCGATCGTGCTCACCGACAGGGTCGAGGGCACGTCGTTGACGCCGCCGCCGGCCTGGAAGACGAGCATCGGCACGGACAGGCCGCGGGCCTGTAGCTCACCCTCCAGCCGCTGCAGGTAGCGCTGCAGGGTCGGCCCCACGTATGCGTCCACCACGGTGGTGGAGGCCCGCTCGTACTCGCCGGTGACCGGTGCGATCTCGTGCGAGAGCGCCACGTACGCCTCCGGGGCGAGCTCCCGGATCACGTCCCGCACCGCCAGCTCGTGGGCAGGGTTCTGGTGGCTCCACAGTAGTGAGACCGCGAACGCGTCCACCCCGCGGGCGAGCAGGGTCTCGACCGTGGCGCGGGCCTGGGCCGGGTCGAGCTCCTTGACCACGCGGCCGAGCCGGTCGATCCGCTCGTCGACCTCGCCGATCCGGTCCCGCGTGACGATCTGCGGCGGCTTGTTCGTGGCGCGCAGGTGCCGCCGTTCGGACAGGCTCAGCCCGGCCACCCGACCCCGCGCCCGCATGATGAGGATCTCGTCGGCGAAGCCGCGGGTCGTCAGCAGGCCGACGACGGACCCGCCCGTCCAGGTGAACATCACGTTGGTGGTCTGGGTGGTGGCGTGACAGAACCGGACCGTCTGCTCGAGCAGGGTCTCGGTGGTCATGCCGAGCTGCGCCGCCGCGAGGCGGAGCCCTTCGAACAATCCCCGGATGAGGTCGTCCGGGGTGGTGGGCGCCTTCGCCACGGTCTCCTGGCCGGAGTTGACGTCGATGACGCACACGTCGGTGAACGTGCCGCCGATGTCGACACCGACCGCGTACGGCATGCCTGCACCTCCTTGCCGAGCACGTGGGTTCGCCGGACTCGTCTCGAGCGGCGGCACCGCCCGGGCCCCGGCGGGGGCACCCGGGCGCAGCGTTGCGCGAAATCGTTTGTGCAGACACTATAGCCGCCGTCTCGGGCTGTCAATGAGCCGGGTCATGTCAGGTAGGATCCCGGCACAGACAGGCCCCGCGCGTACGGCGAGGAGGTGTGGGTGAGCCCGGGCCGACGCCGACAGCCGACCCTGAAGAGCATCGCGGCCGCCGCCGGCGTCCATCCGTCCACCGCGTCGCGGGCACTGAACGGCATCCCCGACGCGCGCATTCCCGAGGAGACGCTCGCCCGGATCCGCAGGATAGCCGCGGAGATGGGTTACGAGCCCCACCCGTGGGCGCGGAGCCTGCGGACCCGGCAGACGATGATGATCGGGCTGCTGATCCCCAGGCTCACCGACGTGGTGCTGGCCAAGATGTTCGAGGCCGCGGAGGAGCACGCCCGCGCCAAGGGCTACCAGACCATCACGGTGAGCACCTTCGACCGGGACAGCGCCCAGCAGGAGCTCATCGACCGCCTGGTCGACCGCCGGGTCGACGGCCTGGTGCTGGCCACCGCCACCCTGGGTGACCCGACCCTGGCCCGGCTGGAGCAGGACGGGCTGCCGTTCGTCCTGCTCAACCGGTCCTCCGGCGACTACCCCTGCGTGTGCGGGGACGACGAGCTCGGTGGCTACCTCGCCACGCGGCACCTGTTGGAGCGGGGGCACCGCGTCATCGCACACATCGGAGGACCGCAGTCCACCAGCACCGGCACGTACCGGCTGCGGGGCTACAAGCGCGCCCTCAACGAGTTCGGCATCCGCTACAACCCGAATCTGGTCCGTTACGGCAGGTTCGACGCCGCCAGCGCCCTGAAGGGCGCCGAGGAGCTGCTGTCCCGGCCGCAGCGGCCGACGGCCATCTTCGCCATCAACGACTCCAGCGCGCTCGGCGTGATGGCCGCCGCCCGGCGCCTGGGTCTGAAGGTGCCCGATGATCTGGCCGTGGTCGGCTACAACGACTCCGAGATGGCCGCGCTCCTGCCGATCCCGCTGACCAGCGTGCAGGTCCCGCTGGAGCAGATGGGTCAGCTGGCCGTGGACATGCTGCTCGACCGGATCAACGGTGTCGCCGTGGAGCGGGTGCTGCTGACGCCCCGGCTGGTCGTCCGCGAGTCGAGCGGCCGACCAGCCGGGGGCACCGCCGCGGACTGAACCGCCGGCGCGGCGACGCCCGCACCGCGACCGGCCGACCGGCGGCTACGTCAGCATCGGGACCAGCCAGCTGTAGGTCTGCGGCACGAACGCGATGATCACGGTCAGGATCAGCAGCGCCACCAGGAACGGCAGGATCGCCAGGCTCAGCCTGCCCATGGGGACCTTGCCGATGGACATCCCCACGAACAGGCTGGCTCCCACCGGCGGCGTCGCCAGGCCGATGGTCAGCGCCAGCACCATCACCACACCGAAGTGGACCGGGTCGATCCCGTAGCTGAGGGCGGCCGGCAGCAGCACCGGGGTCACGACGATGATCCCCGGCACCGGGTCCAGCGGCATACCGATGAGCAGCAGCAGCACCAGGGTCAGCGCCAGGAAGACCGCCTGGCTGTCGCTGAACGACAGCAGCGCCTCCGCCACCATCCTCGGCACCTGCGAGTACGACAGGCACCAGTTGAGCAACGCGGACGCCACCACGATGATCATCACCACGGAAGTCGTGACCACGGACTTCCGTAGGACGTCCACCAGCTTCCTCAGGGTGAGGGTCCGCAGCAGGACCAGCCCCACGACCAGCGCGTACGCGACTCCGACGCCCGCGGCCTCGGTCGGGGTGAAGACCCCCATCAGGATCCCGCCGATGATCAGCACGGGCATGAGCAGCGCGATGAGCGCGTCGCGCAGGGCCGCCAGCAGCGACGTGCCGCCGAGGGTCTCCTGCGCCGTCGTGCGCGCGGGCCGGAAGCCTCGCCGCTTCAGCACCGCCACGTTGGTGATCATGACGGTGATCCCGATGAGGATGCCGGGAATGATGCCGGCGGCGAACAGCGCGCCGATGGAGGTCTCGCTCTGCACCCCGTAGACGACGAACGGAATGGACGGGGGTATGACGGCGCCCATCAGCGACGCGGCGGTGATCGAGGCCGTGGAGAACTCGCGGCTGTAACCCTCGCGCTCCATCTGCGGGATCATCGCGATCCCCACCGCCGCCAGGTCCGCCGCCGCGGCACCGGTCACGCCGCCGAAGACCATTGACACCAGCGTGGCGACCTGGGCCAGGCCGGCGAAGACCTTCCGCATGATCACCCGCGCCAGCACGATGAGCCGCTCGGTCAGGCCGACCTCGTTCATGAGGAAGCCGGCGAGGACGAACAGCGGGATCGCCATCAACGTGAAGTCGTCCATCCCCACGAACAACCGCCGGGCGACGATCGTCAGCGGTACGTCCGTGGCGAACCAGACGTACAGGAGGCCCGCACCGATGATGACGAGGGCCAGCGGCACGCCGATCACCATGAGACCGACGAAGCCGCCCACGAGTACGGACATGGTCATGCCTCCTGAGTGGTCGCCGGATCGGGGGACAGGAGCCGGACCAGGCTCTGCAGCGTCATGAGCAGGAACCCGACGGGGACGGCGAGGTAGGCCCAGGCGATCGGGATCTGCAGTGCCGGGCTGACCTGGCCGTTCTCGAAGTTCAGCCAGGCGGCCTCGAACCCGGCCCAGGTGACCAGCGCGCACAGCAGGAACGTCACCAGCTCGGCGATGCGGCGCGCCCCCGACCGCCGGACGAACGGCGCGAACCGCAGCAGGGAACCCACCGCCACGTGCTGGCCACGCCGGTGGGCGACGCTGAGGCCCAGGAACACCAGCCAGATCGCCAGGTACCGGGCGAGCTCCTCGCCCCACAGCAGGGAGGAGTTCAGCACGTACCGGAAGATCACCGAGATGACGACCACGCCCACCAGGCCGACCAGGAGCGCGACGCAGAGGACCAGGGCGACCCGGTCCACCACCCCCAGGAACCGGTCGGCCGCCTGGACGGGGCGGGGAGGGCGGCGCGGCCCCGCGGCAGACACCGCGGGGCCGCCGAGTTGCAAGGTGGACATTACGTCAGCCCCGCAGCTCGAGGATCGTCTGGAGCATGTCCTCGGCCTGCAGCTCACGCGCCCACTTGTCCCACGCCGGGCGCACCGCCTCCATGAACGCCTGCTCGTCGATGTCGGTGATCTCCACACCGGCGGCGCGGATGTTGTCCACCGCGGTCTGCTGAGCCGTCCGGAAGACCTCCCGCTCGTAGGCGGCCGCCTCCTGCATCGCCTCGCGGATCAGCTGCTGCTCAGCGTCGGACAGCGTCTCCCAGAACTCGGAGGACATGATCACCGGGCGCGGCTCGGCGAGGAACGCGACGTCCGGGGTGGTGATGTAGTTGATCAGCTCGTACAGCTTGAGCGAGTACACCGATCCCCAGTCCAGGGTGGCGCCGGTGATGACGCCGGTCTGGATACCGCCGTAGACCTCGCCGAACGGCATTGGAGTCGGGTTGGCGCCCAGGATCCGCAGGGAGTCCGCCAGCGCCGCGTTCTCGATCGAGCGCAGCTTCAGCCCGTCGAGGTCCGCGGGGGTCCGGATCGGCCGGTCCACGGTCTGGATCGCGCTGTCACCCGTGCTGAACCAGCCGATCACCTCGAACCCGCCCTCGTCCCGGATGCGGCGGGCGAGCTCCTCGGCGACCGGGGAGTCGACGATCCGCTGCATGTGGTCCTGATCCTTGATCAGGAACGGGAGCTCGAGCAGGTTCACCGACGGGGCGAGACCGGCCAGGGCGCCGGCGCCGACACCGATGTGGACGGTGCCGTCTAGAATGGACTCGTTGATCTCCCGCTCGTTACCGAGCTGACCGCCCGGGTAGAGCTTGACGGTGATCTTCCCGTCGGACTTCTCCTCGATGAGCTCCTTGAACCTGGTGGCGCCGTCGTGGTACGGGAACGTCTCCGGAGTGATGTAGGCGAACACCAGCTCGCGTTCGCTGATCCCGTCCCCCTCACCGCCACCGCGGGCACCGGAACAGGCGGCGGTCGCGAGCAGCACGGCGGCGACAAGGACACTGGCGAGGCGTGGAAGCAGTCGGTGCGACATCTGTGGGTCCTTTGCCGATAACGGTTGACGTCGGTTGGTGGAGCGGCTGGGAGCGTGGCGGTCGCCAGCCGCCAGGTACGGACCCGGAGCGCTCTCGTGGAGCATCGCGGTCTCCGGTCAGGACAGAAGGCCGACCTCCTCGAGCGTCTTGCGGATCTCCTGACGCTCGGCCTCGGTCACAGCAGGCTCGGGGTCGCGTACCGTCGGGTTCGGCAGCAGCCCCATCTGGTACAGGGCCTCCTTCACCCTCGCCACGAACGACCACGGGGTCTGGCCGAGGTCCCGTGTGAAGGTGTTCATCAGCGGCACGAGCTTCTGGTTGGCCAGCTCGACGGCCCCGTTCAGATCGCCCGACTCCACTCGCCGGTAGAGGTCGACCCACAGGTGGGTGCCGACGTTACCGACGCCCACCATCGTGCCCTCGGACCCGTACAGCAGCATCCCGATCAGGGTGTAGCTGTTGTTGTCCGCGAAGAGTGCGGTGCGACCTGCGACGGCGGTGTAGTCGGCGACGTACGCCTCCATCGAGGTCGCCTCCTTGATCCCCACGATGTGGTCGATCTCGGCGAGGCGGGCGATGGTCGATGCGGGGTAGGCGACGCCGGACGACGGCGGGTACTGGAAGACCGTCATGGGCAGGTCGATCCCGTCCGCCAGATCCTTGAAGAACTTGACGACGAGGTCTTCGTTCTTCAGGAACCCTCGCCGCAACACGTTGTAGAACGGCGAGTTCACCTGCAGCACGTCGGCGCCGGCGGCCTTCAACTGCCGCCCGAAGGCGATGGTGTCCACGGTCGAGGTCGGCTGCAGCCCCGAGATGATCGGGACCCGGCCGTTGCTGACCTCCGCACACGTGGACACCACCTGCAGCTGCTCCTCACGGCTGAGGCTGGTGATCTCGCCGGTGTAGCCGCAGCAGAGGATCCCCGTCACACCGTCCACGGACAGGACGTGTTCCACGTACGAGCGCAGCGCCGGCAGGTCGAGCGACTGGTCCTGCCGGAAGGGCGTCACGATCGCGGTGACCACGCCACGTAGGTCCAACGTTGGCATGCCGACCCCTTTGCGGAAACGATTGTGCAGTTAGTTGAGCATGCTATGGAACGGGTCTGCAAGGGTCAAGGCATGGTTGCGCAACCGTTACCGATCACGAGCCGACCGGGAGCGGCGCCGCGGGGACGGCACCACCGCCGGCACCGCCGGGCGCGGCGGGTCAGCGCCGGCACGGGTCAACGGCCGGTAGCACCCGGACCGGCCCCCACGGAAACGACCGGACCGACCGGATGAGGGTGGTCCGCGCCACCGCCTGACCCGCGGACCGTGGCCCGGTCGCGGCTCCCGCCGGCCACAGGAGCCGGCGGCCGCGGCCGTCCGACGGGCCGGCACCGACACCCACCGGTCGCCGGCGTCCCGAGGCCCCTCGGCGTCCCCGGGAGCCGTGACCGTGTCGCGACGTTCCGACCCACGGCGCCCGACCGCAGGCGCTCTTGCGCGTCGGAACTACACCGGACCGGTGACGTTCAGTAGCGAAGCGAAAGCGCGGCGGTGACGCCCAGCGGGCCGACATCGAGCGGGGCATCTGGAAGCCGGTTCCGGCCGATGAAGCACCCAAGCCGCTGCTGCTTCGTGACGTCGCGCGGACCGCCCCAGCCGAGCGTGACCTCGCACCGCGCAGCCGGGAGCACGCCGAGACGCTCCTGCGGCCACACGTCGACCCGGTGCTGGGCGACCTGCCCGTGACCGACATCACACCGGCGGTCATCGGCCAGTGGTACGCGAACCTGCTGCGCGACCCGGACCGGCCAACGCGACGCGCGCACGTGTACGGCACGCTGGCCACGATCATGAACACGGCCGTGCGCCACGGCATCATCGAGCGCAGCCCGTGCCAGATCCGGGGGCGCCTGGTCGACGCCCGAGCCGGTCGCGCAGCTCCAGGCGGCCCCAGGCGGTCAGCGCGATGCCGTCGGTGAGGGGTGGCCTTCGTCGAAGCCCTCCGCGGCCGCTACCGGCACGGCTGGACCTCCGACGACGACCGCGCCGAGACGACGCGGTGACGGTGCGGCGGTCAGGCGGCCGGGTGGTCGTACGCCTGGTCCGGCAACGGATATCCCTCGAGGTCGCCGCTCGGCGCGTTGATGCGGGACATGATGTTGCCCTTGAGGATGTCAATGGCGGCGTACGTCACGTTGTAGGCGGTGATGATGTCGTTCGCCGCCTTGACGATCCGACCCGTCTGCCAGGCCGCCACACCGTACCCGACGACCGGGCCGACCCCGGTCTCGAACGTCGCGGTACCGGCGGCCGCGGCGATCCCGGCGATAATGGCGGCGTCGCAGATCGTGCCGATCAGGCCGCCCACGCCGCGAGCGTAGTCCCACACCGCGGTGGTGGCGGCGTAGTACTGGTCCCGGATGTCGTGGAGCACCGGCCGCTGCGCGGCCGTCGCCTCCGCCAGGCCCTGGAAGTACAGGTGGGCGGCGTCCGCGGCACGGCCGTCCCACTCATGGTCCACCTCGGACGTCCCCTCGGTGATCTTCAGTCCGAGGGCGAGCGCGAACTCACCCAGCTGGTTCAGCGCGCTGCCGAACCGCGCGTACGACCTCCAGTCGCCGGTGACCGGAGCGACCGCCTCGCCGATAACGTCCCGGCCGGTGATCTCCTTGACGACCTCGTTGATCCAGTACGTCGGACTGAGCGCGTCCAGGTACATGCGCGGGTTCTCCCAGCCGTAGCCGACGTTCACGTCGGGCTCCGGCGGGCCGGTCAGGTGTGCCGTGGGGTCCTCTGCCATGTGAGTGCTCCCGGTCTGTCACGTCTCGGCCGGCCAGACCGGACGACCCGGGTCTGGCAGCTCCCGGTCGAAATCCCTGGCGACCGTCGTGTCGGTCACCTCGTAGTACGTGGCGGTGCGCTCCAGCTCGGAGGCCGACTGCTCGAGCACGTCCTTCAGGTGCGTGAACCGCTCGTTCAGCGCCGCCATCACACTGTCGTGCGCCCCCTTGAGGCCGCCGAGAAAGTTGGTGGCCCCGAGCTGCTCCCAGGAGAGGTTGCCGTGGCGGTTGAGATAGGCGATGCCGTCGTCCGCGTCATCGCGGCAGCTGGCGATGTGCTGCGCGAAGTCACGGACGGCTCGCGGTACGACGTGGAACTCGTCGGGCATGTTGCCCTCGGCCTCTTTGTGGGCTCACGTACCGATCCATTCGGCGACACCGGCCGCCGCCACCGCCGCGACCAGGGCCGCACCTGCGAGCAGCATGTTGCCGAAAGCCCCTCGCCGCGGGTCGCGGCGACGGACCGCCCGGACACAGAACACCAGCGCGGTCACGACCAGGGCCAGCGACAACAGTCGCAGCGGCAGCTCCCCTCCCGTCGGCGGGTCCGTTCCCAGGATGACCACGCTGACCACACCGCAGCTCAGCGCGACCACGCCGAGGACGGACAGCACCACCGCGTGCAGCCAACTGTGTGGATCGTCCAGCAGGGAGAACGGGCGGCCGCGGCGGTCGACGGGGTCGCGCCAGGCGTGCCAGTCGGTGCGCCGCACGCGGGCCGGGATCCGCCCCGGCCGGGGCGAGCGGCGTCGCATCATCAGCACCTCCGGGACCCGCGGCCGCGGCCGCTGGGAGAGCGCAGGTCCAGGGCCGCGGGGGCGACGGCGACGGACGAGGTGTCCAAACCTACGGGTCCCCACACACTAGCCTGGACGGTCCAGGCCGGACAAGGTGGAGAGCACGACACCTTCTACGTCGAAGGGCACGGCTGCCCCGTGCCGCTCACGTCCCACCAGCCGCGAGCCGTCCGCTGACTGCCCACACACCTTGCTGCCATTGCGTGACCCGGACCCCTACAGGCAATGGGTGCGCCCTCGGTGAGCCCGGCACCCGCCGACGGGCAGCCCGGGTGACGCCCTCAGCACCGAGTCCGCAACCCTCAGGTGGATCCCCCACTGCTCCGGGAGCGGGCCGTCAGGAAGGTGTACGCACGGACCGACGCTCGTAACCGCAACAGACCCGGATGTCCACCCACCGGTCGAGACGGTCGACGCCGGGACCCGCCCGTGAATGGGGAGGTGCACGTCGGCGTGCCCGGCACCGGTGTCGCCCTCGGCGCAGACCTGCGTGCGAGGCACGCGTCAGCGCCCGGTTGGTGTGGTGCCGTGCCGCTCAGCCGGTGACACTCCGGTGGCACGTTCTGATCACGGAGTACCAGAAGCCGGCGTTACCAGGCAAGACGTGGTGGGCGGTACTGGGATCGAACCAGTGACCTCTTCCGTGTCAAGGAAGCGCGCTCCCGCTGCGCCAACCGCCCGGACCGGAAAGGTGGAGGTGGGGACGGGATTTGAACCCGCGTACACGGCTTTGCAGGCCGTTGCCTCGCCTCTCGGCCACCCCACCGAGGTCGTGAGGCCTCGGTAACCTCGGCGGCCTCTCTCCGAGCGGGCGACGGGGCTCGAACCCGCGACCTTCACCTTGGCAAGGTGACGCGCTACCAGCTGCGCTACGCCCGCATGGCCACCGGCTCGGCGGATTCCCGGGGCCGCTTGAGAACTTTAGCCGATCCGCGCCGCCGCGCCAACCCGGGGGTGGCGTGGGCGCCCTCGTGTCGGCCGTGGCCCCGGAGCCGGCTCACCGCCCCGGTCCGGCGCGCGGGCGCCGGCTCGCCGCCCCCGGGAGGCGGTCCGGCGCCTTCCGGTGGCGCCCGGTCGACCCGCCCCGAACCGGGCAGGCGGGCGCGGTGGCACGGGGCCGCCGTCACCGCTGCGGCGCGTCCGCCAGGCCGGTGCACTCCCGCAGGTCGGCGACGTGTGCCGCCACCCGGTCGGCGTCGTCCCCGCTCGCCGGGATCGGCTGCCCGGTCTCCCGGGAGATCACCGCCGGCCGCAGCTGTACGGAGGCGATCTCCGCCCCGCGGAGGGTGACCCACAGCACGCCGGTGTCGTTGTTGAACCGGTCGTCGCGCCACCACAGGAAGTTGCCCAGCCCGTAGTGCACGTACGTCTCCCCCAGCCAGCCGTCGCCGAGCAGGAGATGGGCGTGGGTGCCGACCACGAGGTCCGCGCCCGCGTCGGCCAGCTCCCCCGCGAACGAGGACATCTCGGGCACCGGGCACGGGTTGCCCTCTTGGCCCCAGTGCATGTACACCACGACGACGTCCGCGTCCCCCCGGGCGGCCCGCACCGCCGCCAGCGCCCGCGGCGTGTCCATGGCGTAGGCGATCCCGGGCCGGTCGTCGGTCGCCCGCCACGACTCCCAGAGCTCGTACACCTGGCTGAACCCCAGGTACGCGATCCGCACCCCCCGCACCTCGACGGTCCACGGCCGGTACGCGGCCGCGGCGTTCTCCCCCGCCCCGACCACGGCGATACCGGCGTCCGCCGCGGCCGCGAGAGTGTCGGCCAGCCCTTCCCGCCCGTAGTCGAGCGCGTGGTTGTTGGCCAGCGACACCACGTCGACGCCGGCGGCGCGGACCGCCTCGAACGCGGCCGGCGGCGCCCGGAAGTGGAACGTCTTCGGCTCCGGGGTGCCGCCCGTGGTCACCGCCGTCTCCAGGTTGACCATGGCCACGTCGGCGGCGGAGAGCACCTCCGCGACCGGGCCGAACGCGGTCGCCGGGTCGGCCAGGAGCCGTCCGGTCCGGTTGGGAACGCCGCCTTCGGTGTCGACGAAGTGCACGTCTCCGGCGAACGCGAGGGTGATCTCGGGCGGACCCGTGGGGGTGGGACTCGTGGTCGCCGCAGGCGGGGACGCCGGCACCCACCGCGCCGGTCGGCCACCGTCCGCGCACGCGGCGACGAGCACCGGTGCCAGCGCGGCCACGAGGGCGACCATTCGGCGGGACCTCACGGGGCGCCAGCCTACGTGCGGCCTCCCAGCCGGTCCCCGGTGCCGGGTCGGCGACCGGGCGTACCGCGGCCCGTACCGGACACACCGGGCGCCCGCCTCGTGGCAGGGTGATCTGCATGACGGACCGACTCATCGGGGTGACCGGGGCGACCGGCGGCGTGGGCGGCCGGGTGGCGCGGCGGCTGGCCGACGCCGGCGTGCGGCAGCGCCTGCTGGTCCGCGACCTCGGTCGTGCCCCGCGCCTGGCCGGCGCCGAGGTGGCCCGGGCCAGCTACGACGACCCGGCCGCGATGCGGCGCGCGCTGCGGGGCGTCCACACGCTGTTCCTGGTCAGCGCCCACGAGCATCCGGACCGGGTAGGCCTGCACGCCGGTACGGTCGACGCGGCGGTGGACGCCGGCGTGGAACGCATCGTCTACCTCTCGTTCCTGGGCGCCTCCGCGGAGGCGACGTTCACGTTCGCCCGCGACCACTTCCACACCGAGCAGCACATCCGCGCCACGGGTGTCCCGTTCACGTTCCTGCGCGACAGCCTGTACCAGGACCTCCTGCCGACGTTCGCCGGCCGCGACGGGGTCATCCGCGGCCCGGCCGGAAACGGACGGTTCGCACCGGTGGCCCGCGACGACGTCGCGGACGTGGCGGTCGCCGTCCTGCGCGGCGACGGTCACGCCGGTCGCACGTACGACGTGACCGGCCCGGAGTTGCTCACCATGGCCGAGGTGGCCGAGCTGATCACCGTGGCGGCCGGCCGGCCGGTGCGCTACCTGCCGGAGACGCTGGCGGAGGCGTACGAGTCGCGGGCGGGGTACGACGCGCCACACTGGGCGGTGACCGGCTGGGTGACCTCGTACGCGGCGATCGCCGCCGGTGAGCTGGAGGTGGTCAGCGACGCGGTGGCCGAGGTGGCCGGACACCCGCCGATGAGCTTCGCCGAGTTCCTCGCCGCCAACCCCGACAGCGTCGCGCACCTGCGCAGCTGACCCGGCCGGCGGGCCGGCGGCAGGGCCGTCGGCCGGTCACCCGCGGGACGCCGCGCGACGAGGTGGCGGATCGGCGCGGACCCCTCCACGCGGGCGGGCACCGGTTGGGGCGTAGCCGCGGTCCTCTTTACCGCATGGGGAGCCCTCCACGCGGGCGGGCACCGGTGCGCGCCCGTGACGGGCGCGCACCCCGGCACCGAGCCCGACGCCCGTGGTTGCGACGCCCGTGACCGCTACGTAAAATGTCAACGCAATGGTTGATATTCAACGACAGGACACCCAGGTGTCGGACGTGCTGGCCGCCCTCGCCGATCCGACCCGCCAGGCCGTCGTGGAGGTGCTGCGCCGCGGGCCCAGGCGGGCCGGGGAGCTCGCTGCCGAGGCCGGTGTGACCCCGGCGGCGTTGAGCCGGCACCTGCGGGTCCTCCGCGGCCACGGCCTGGTCGAGGTGGACGGGGTCGAGGCGGACGCCCGGCTGCGGGTCTACCGGCTGCGCCGGGAGCCGTTCGTCGCGCTGCAGGCGTGGCTCGACCAGGTGCACGCCTTCTGGGGCGAGCACCTGGGCGCGTTCGCCGCCCACGCCGACCGGGTCGCCGAGGACGCCGGTCCCGAGCCGCGGGAAACCGACCCCGGGCCGCGGACCACCGACCCTGCGGCGCGGGCCGCCGACCCCGGGCCGCCATCCACGACCCCACGCCGTACCGACCAGGAAGCCGCATGACCGCGATCACCCGTACCGTCACCGTCCGGCTCGACCCGCAGGCGGCGTTCGACGCCTTCACCCGCGACATCGACCTGTGGTATCCGCGGGGACCGCACTCGTTCAACTACCCGGACCGGGCGGTCGGCGTCGTGCTCGAACCCGGCGTGGGTGGCCGCTGGCGGGAGGTCTGGCGCGACGGCGACGGGTACGAGATGGGGCGGGTCCTGGCCTGGGAGCCGGGCAGCCGCCTGCTGCTCAGCTACCGCAGCCGGTACCTGCCCGAGGACCCGCTCACCGAGATCGAGGTGCGGTTCGAGCCGGTGCCCGGGGGCACCCGGGTCACCCTGGAGCACCGCGGCTGGGAGCTGCTGCCGCCGGAGGCGTTACGGCAGTGGGCCGGCCGGGCATGGCGCGGGTTCATGGCCGCGTTCGTCGGCCACGTGGACCGGCGCCGGCGGCCGGGCGCGGACGGCACCGACCCCGACAAGCGGAGGGAGGCACAGATGCAGCACGACGATCCGGCCGCCCGGCAGGGCGTCATCCCCATGCTCCACTACGAGGACGGTGCCGCGGCCATGGACTGGCTGGCCGAGGCGTTCGGGTTCGTGGAGCGCACCCGCTGGATGGGCGACGACGGGTCGCTGGCCCACGGCGAGATGATCGCCGGCGACGGGTTGATCATGATCGCCGGCGGCCTGCCGGCGTACGAGTCACCGCGCCGGCACCGGGAACACTGCAAGGCCGCGGCGGCGTGGTCGGAGGCGCCCTGGGTCATCGACGGCGTGCTCGTGCACGTGCCCGATGTGGACGCCCACTACGAGCCAAGCAGGCCGGCGCGCGGATCCTCACGCCGCCGGAGGACAAGCCGTACGGGCGCAGCTACCGGGTGGAGGACCTGGAGGGCCACCGCTGGATGTTCCAGACCCCGGCGAAGGGCTAGGCCCGCCGCGCGTCACTCGGCGTCCTCGACCAGGTGCCGCCAGTCGTCGACCACGCCGTACAGCCGCGGGCCGAGCCAGCCCGGTGCCGAGCGCCGGAACACGCCCGGCTCGCCACCGCCGACCCCTTCCGGTACCGCGCCCACCAGGTCGCCGGCGAGCTGGGCGAGGTTGGTCACGTGGACCTTCTCCGGCCGTGCCGGCCAGGCGCCGAAGACGACGTACGAGGTGACGGCGCGCCGCCGCAGCGCCTCCTGGGTGAGCGCGGTGTGGTTGAGCGTGCCCAGGCCGGCGCGGGTCACCACGATGGCGGTGGCGTCGACGGTCAGTGCCAGGTCGGCGACGGTCCAGGGCTGGCCGGACGGGCGCACGCCCATCGGGACGAGCAGCCCACCGGCGCCCTCCATGAGCACCAGGTCGTACTCCTTGGCCTGTGCCCGCACCTCGTCAACGACGTCGTAGAGCTCTAGCGGCGGCAGCCCCGCCTCCCTGGCCGCCACCAGCGGCGCCAGCGGCTCGGGGTACTCCGCCAGGGTGGTGGCCGAATGCGGCGCCACCAGGCGGCTCACCTCGTCCACGTCCGGCGGGGTCCCGTCGGCCGTGCCGGTCTGCGCGATCTTGATCACCGAGACCCGCAGGCCGGCGGCGACCGCGGCGGCGGCGACCGCCGCGGTCACGACGGTCTTGCCGACGCCGGTGTCGGTGCCGGTGACCAGCACCAGCCCGCGGACACCCTCGGCGGTCACGCCGCGACCCCTCCCGTCCGGTGGCCGTGCCCGGCCGCGACGCCGCCGGTGCGGTCCTTGCGGCCGGCGGCGGACCCACGGCTGCCGCCCTTGCGGCCGGCGGCGGACCCACGGCCGCCGCCCTTGCGGCCGGCGGCCGACCCACGGCTGCCGTCCTCCCGGCCGGCGGCGGACCCGCCGCCGGCCTCCTCCCTCCCGGCCGGCGCACGCCCGGCGTGGTCGGCCCCTGCCGTCGACCGCGCCACGCTCACCACGACCTCCACGGCGCGGTCGAACTCGTCACGGTCCAGCCCGGCGTTGACGGTCAGCCGCAGCCGGGAGCGGCCGTCGGGCGTGGACGGTGGCCGGAAGCAGCCGACCGCCACCCCGCGCTCGCGGCAGGCGGCCGCCCAGGCGGTGGCGGTGGTCGGGTCCGGCGCGGTCACCGACAGCACCCCGCCGGCCGGGTCGCCGGTCTCGAGACCGGCGGCACGCAGCCGCGCCACCGTCGCCTCCACCCGCTCCCGCAGCCGCGCCCGCAGCCGGTCGCCCCGCCGGGCGAGCCGGACGGCGGCCAGGGCGCCGGCGGCCACCGCCGGCGGCAGCGCGGTGTCGAAGATGAACGTGCGGCCGGTGTCGATCAGGTGGCGGCGCAGCTGCACCGGGCCGGCGACCACTCCCCCGGACGCCCCCAGCGCCTTGGACAGGGTGGCGGTGACCACCACGTCGGGCTCTCCGGCCAGACCGGCGGCGGCCACCCCGCCGGCACCCCCCGGGCCGATCAGGCCCACGGCGTGGGCGTCGTCGACCAGGAGCAGCGCCCCGTGCCGGCGGGCCGCCCGGTGCAGCTCCCGCAGCGGCGCCAGGTCACCGTCGACCGAGAACACCGACTCGGTCACCACCACCGCGCGCCGGCCCTCGGCGGCCGCGGCCGCCAGCGCGGCGGTGACGGCGTCCACGTCCCGGTGGGGGGTCACCACGACCTTCGAACGCGCCAGCCGGCAGCCGTCGATCAGGGAGGCGTGGTTGTGCGCGTCGCTGACCAGCACGGCGTCCGGACCGGCCACCGCGCGTACCGCGGCCAGGTTGGCCAGGTACCCCGAGGAGAACACCAGCGCCGACCCCGTGCCCAGCCAGGCGGCGAGCTCCTCCTCGAGCGCGGCGTGGACCTCGGTGGTGCCGCGCACCAGCCGGGAGCTGGTGGCCCCCAGGCCGTACCGGTGCAGCGCGTCGGCCGCCGCGGCGAGCACCTCCGGGTGGCGGGACAGTCCCAGGTAGTCGTTGCCGGCCAGGTCGACCAGCGGGTCGTCCGGCGGGCGGGGTACGAGCCGGCGGGCGAGGCCCGCGCGCGCCCGCCCGTCCGCCTCGCGCTCCAGCACCGACAACCACCCCGTCATCGCACCTCCCGCGACGTGAGCGCACCTCCCGCGACTGAGGCCGGGCCCGGCGACCCCGTACGCTACTCGGCCCGGTGACCGGACACCGGTAGGGTACGGGCATGCCCGATGTCCTTGATCGCGCGCGTTCGCAGGTCCTGGAGGGTGGTACGGGCCTGTCCGAGGCCGACGTGCTGGAGGTGCTCCGGCTGCCCGACGAACGGCTCCCGGAGGCGCTGCAGCTCGCCCACGAGGTGCGGATGCGCTGGTGCGGCCCGGAGGTCGAGGTCGAGGGCATCGTGTCGCTCAAGACCGGCGGCTGCCCGGAGGACTGCCACTTCTGCTCCCAGTCCGGGGTCTTCGCCTCCCCGGTACGGTCGGTGTGGCTGGACATACCGTCGCTGGTGAAGGCGGCGAAGCAGACCGCGGCCACCGGGGCGACCGAGTTCTGCATCGTGGCAGCGGTACGCGGCCCGGACGAGCGGCTGATGGCGCAGGTGCGCGCCGGCATCGAGGCGATCCGCGCCGAGGTCGAGATCAACATCTCGGCGTCGCTGGGCATCCTCACCCCGGAGCAGGTCGACGAGCTGGTGGAGCTCGGCGTGCACCGGTACAACCACAACCTGGAGACCGCCCGGTCGTACTTCCCGCAGGTGGTCACCACCCACACCTGGCAGGAGCGGTGGGACACGCTGCAGCTGGTGCGCGCCTCCGGCATGGAGGTGTGCTGCGGCGGGATCCTGGGGCTGGGCGAGTCGCTGGAGCAGCGGGCCGAGTTCGCCTGCCAGCTCGCCGCCCTCGACCCGGACGAGGTGCCGCTGAACTTCCTCAACCCGCGGCCGGGCACGCCCCTGGCCGACCGCCCGGTGCTGTCGGCCAAGGACGCGCTGCGTGCGATCGCCGCGTTCCGGCTGGCGCTGCCACGCACCATCCTGCGGTACGCCGGCGGCCGGGAGATCACCCTGGGGGACCTGGGTACGCGGGACGGGCTGCTCGGCGGGGTCAACGCCCTGATCGTGGGCAACTACCTGACCACGCTCGGCCGGCCGGCGGCCGAGGACCTGGCGCTGCTGGCGGACCTGAAGATGCCGATCAAGGCGCTGTCGGCGACCCTGTAGGCGGCACCGGCACGCCACCGCGTCCGGCTCACGACGGCGCGCACGGCTCACGGGATCCCGGGCAGCGGGCGGGTCCGCACGGCCCACGACGGCCGCCGCAGACCGGCGGGCGGCTCACAGCGGCGAGGCGGTCTCGCCGTGCTCGACACACACCGCCACCCAGCCGGCGGGCAGCACCTGCACCCGCATCCGCCGCCGGCAGCGGGGACAGAACCGCGGCGGCTCCAGGTCGCGGGCGAGCACGCAGGCCGCGTGCGACCCTTCAGCGAGGGAGCCGCCGCAGCGGTCGCACCACCGGACGCCGGCCAGCCGCGCCCAGTACACCTCGGTGCGCAGCGTCTGCCGGTAGCGCACGTCCGGCACCAGTGCGGCCAGCCGGTCGCGCAGCACCCTGCGCTCCTCGTCCGGCTGGCCGGCGATCGAGCTGATCGACAGGAAGTTGGCGATCAGGCCCGCCCGGTCCAGCTCCAGCTCGTGGTCGAGCTGCTCGTGCTGCAGGGGGCCGAACGGCGAGCCCACGAACGCCTCCCGCCACTGGCCGCGTGCCACCCGCGGCCCGCCCGGCTCGCCGCCGCGCGCGATCACCTCCCGTACCAGCCTGCGCGCCGCCTCCGGCACCGGTGGGTCCCACGGGCCGGCGGGGATGTTCCACAGGAGCACGATGCCGCC
>VSBZ01000055.1:0-22458 GCA_047459215.1 Micromonosporaceae bacterium
CGGGCCGATGCCGCCCTCACCGAGCTCGGGGAACTCCGCGGACTCGCCGTACTGGTACCAGACGTCCGGCGGCGTCACCGGCGGCAACTGGGTCAGGCCGGTGTTGTGCGGCGAATCGTTGACCGGCGCCGCACAGTCGAATTCGGCTCCGGACTCCCCCGTCTCGAAGTCGTAGTCCACGTAGGGCGAGTCCGCCGTCGCGCAGTAGGGCCAGCCGAAGTTGCCCGCCTCGGTCACCGCGGCCCACTTGCCCGTGCCGGCAGGCCCGCGTTCGGGATCCGCCGTGGCGGCGTCGGGTGAGTAGTCGCCGACGTACAGCGTGTCCGTCTTGGGGTCGATCTCGATCCGGAACGGATTGCGCCAGCCCATCGTGTAGATCTCCGGACGGGTCTTCTCCGTACCCGGCTCGAACAGGTTGCCCTCGGGGATCGTGTAGGAGCCGTCCGCCTCGACGTGGATGCGCAAGACCTTGCCGCGCAGGTCGTTGGTGTTGCCCGAACTGCGCTGCGCGTCGAACGCCGGGTTGCGGTCGGCCCGTTCGTCGATGGGCGTGTACCCGTCGGACTCGAACGGATTGGTGTCGTCACCGGTGGACAGATAGAGGTTCCCGGCTCTGTCGAAAACGATGTCACCACCGACGTGACAGCAGATCCCGCGATCGACCGGCACATCGAGGATCTGTTGTTCGCTGGACAGATCCAGATCGTCGCCGTCGAGTTCGAACCGCGACAGCCGGATGACGCCCTCGAACGGCTCGAAGTCTTCCGGCGTACCGAAGAACGGCGCGTCGCCTTCGTTGACGTCCGGCGTCGACGGGTCGTCGACCGGGGTGTCCAGCGGCGGCGAGTAATACAGGTACACCCAACGGTTGTCTTTTCCGTTGAATCCTGGATCGACCGCGATGCTCTGCAGGCCTTCTTCGTCGTGCTGATACACGTCGATGGTCGCGGCCAGGCTGTTCACGCCGGTGTCGGGGTCGTGCAGCCAGACGTCGCCGGCCCGGGTGGTGTGCAGGACGCGTTCGTCCGGCAGGACCGCCAAGTCCATTGGTTCGCCCGGCCGGTCGTTGAGGGTGACCTTCTGGAACTGCGAGTCCGGTGGTGGAGTGACCTGCTGCTGCGCCGTGGCAGCAGGAGTCGCGACGAGCGCCGGGGCGATGAGAGCCCCGCCTACCATCCCTACGACTCTGCGCATGTTGCCTCCGATCGCTGGGTTCGGCTGCCCCTCAGATAAACCTCACCTTTCGGAAGTGTCAAGACTGTTGAAAATGTTTCGACACAAGGCGGGCAAAGAGCGCGTAGCGAACGGGAAGAGTTGCCGCGGCAGAGCGCACGGCGGCATGGTGAGGGGCGCGCGAGACGACGCTCGGTGTGGCGAGGGTGTGGCTAGGGCGCGGCGAAGATGGCGTCGCTGATCAGGGCGGCCTGCCGGACGGTGAGCTCCCGGTCGTGGGCGTGCCCGCCGGCCGGGGCGAGCCCCTCCACCGTGACCCGGTCGCCGCCCACCCGCTCGGCCACGTACTCCAGGGGGTAGAACGCCGCCACGATCCGGAGCCTGCCGTCGGACGGCGCGGAACCGGCACCGCAGGCGGTCGCGGCGAGGAGCGCGGCCGTGGCGGCGGCGATCCCACCCAGGCGGACCGGGACGCGTCTGACCACGGCGACCACCGTCCACCCAAACGACAATGATTGTCAAATTCGCATAAGACCCCGGCGCGGCGGACCGGGCCGCCGCGGCCGGGTCCGGGGTCCGGAGGCCGTCACAGCAGCTTGGACGCGGCGACCACCAGCAGCGCCACGATGACGCCCAGCCGCAGCGCGCGCTGCGAGCCCGGCAGCAGCGGCCACGTCTTGGTCAGCAGCGCGGCCAGCGCGACCGCGATCAGGACGATCAGCAGGGCGCCCAGCAGCGGTGGGAGCAGCAGCACCGCCAGGAAGAGCGCCAGCGCGCCGATGACGACGAGCTTTGGGTCCAGCCGCCCGAGCCGGGCCAGGAGGTCCCATCCGTCCCCGTCGTCGTGCGATGCCATGGTTGCCTCCCTCCGTGCCGGTCCGCGGTTGGTTACCCTCGACACGACCGACCCCCGACCAGCCGGAGGCCCGCCGTGCTCGCGCTCAGCCGCTTCGTCGTGGTGCCCGAGCGTACCGCCGAGTTCACCAGGCAGGCGCACGCGGCGCTCGCCGCGCTCGCCGCCCGCCCCGGCTACCGGGACGGTGTGCTGGCCCGCAGCCTCGACTCGCCGGAGCACTGGTGCCTGGTGACCCGCTGGGACTCGGTGGGCGCCTACCGCCGGGCGCTGGCCGATGTCCGGGTGCGGACGGAGGCGGTACCGCTGCTGGCCCAGTCGACCGCCGAACCGTCGGCGTACGAGACGTTGGCGGTTGCGCAGCCCGGTCGCGAGCTCGTCGTCACCGCCAGCGACCGGGCGGTGGACGACGGGGACCGGAATGACTAGCCCCGCGTCGGACCCCGTTTCCGGGTCCTTCCCACCCCACCCGCGGGACGTCGGGGCGTTCGCCGGCCCGGCGAGCGGGCCGGCGCCTGGTACGCCGGCGCCGGATCCCTCCGTCGCGTCGGGTGCGCCCGTGCCGGGTCCCGCCACGCCACCGCCCGCGCCCCACCCCGGGGCGCCCGCCCCGCCCGCGGTAGCGGGTGGCGGGTCGCCCGCCCCGCCACCGCCGACCGGTGGCGGACCGGCGACGACCGACGGCGGACCGTCCGCCCCGCCGTCGGCGACCGACGGGGGGTCGCCCCCTTCGCCCCCGGTACCGGGGGGTGGGCCGGGGGCGCCACCACCGCCACCGCCCGGGCCCGGCGTCCGGTTGCCGTTCGCCGCCGCCCCGGTGGAGGGCCGCAGCGCCCGGGTGTGGCTCGGCCTGGGACTGGCCGGAGCGGCGCTGGCGGTGTGCTGCGGCGCCGGCGTGGTCGCGTTCGGCGGACTGTTCCTGACCAGCTACCAGGCGATCAACGAGCAGGCGCACCGCGCGGTCGGGGACTACCTGGACGCGGAGATCGCCGGGGACCTGGAGGAGGCGTACGAGCTGAGGTGCGAGGAGGACCGCCGGTCCGAGTCGCTGGCGGAGTTCCGCGACCGCGTGTCCTCCCTGCCCCGCATCGAGTCCTACGAGCTGTCCGACGCCGACATCACGCCGACCGGAAACGTCCGCGTGCCCGCCCTGGTCAGCTACGAGAACGGCGAGCAGGAGCGGCTGCTCGTCCCCCTGGCGCAGAACGAGACCACCGGGGAGCTGGAGGTCTGTGGCTGGCACCGGTGACCCCCGCCCGCGTGAGCCGGTGCGGGTCGCCCGCGGTGCGGCGTGCCCGGGGCGGCTAACCTGGTGCCGCCAGCCTTCCGGACCGGTGCCGGCCACACCGGCGCCGGGAGCCTCCCGGGCCGGTGCGGCGACCCCGCCCGTGGCCCGGCCGGGCCGGTAACCCGGGTGCGGCCCGTGTCCGGCTGCCCGTACGCTTGGCGTACCAGGTGACCGACTGCGCCGCCGGCCCACTGCGGCGCGTCCGCGAGGAGCTACCCGTGACAGCAGACCGGATCGACACCATCGTCAACCTTGCCAAACGACGCGGGTTCGTCTTCCCCTCCAGCGACATCTACGGTGGCACCCGGTCGGCGTGGGACTACGGACCGCTGGGCGTGGAGCTCAAGGAGAACATCCGGCGCCAGTGGTGGCGGGCCATGGTCCAGGAGCGGGAGGACATCGTCGGGATCGACTCGGCCGTCGTGCTCAACCGCGAGGTATGGGTGGCGTCCGGTCACGTGGACGCGTTCGTCGACCCGCTCACCGAGTGCACCTCCTGTCACCGGCGTTACCGCGCCGACCAGCTGGAGGAGGAGTTCGCCGACAAGCACGGCCGGCCGCCCACGGGCCTGAGCGAGGTCGCCTGCCCGCACTGCGGCAGCCGGGGCACGTTCACTCCGCCACGGATGTTCAACGGTCTGATGAAGACCTACCTGGGTCCGGTGGAGGACGAGAGCGGCCTGCACTACCTGCGACCGGAGACCGCGCAGGGCATCTTCATCAACTTCCTCAACGTCATGACGACCGCACGGCGCAAGCCGCCGTTCGGCATCGCCCAGGTCGGCAAGAGCTTCCGCAACGAGATCACACCCGGCAACTTCATCTTCCGCACCCGCGAGTTCGAGCAGATGGAGATGGAGTTCTTCGTCGAGCCGGGCACCGACGAGGAGTGGCACGAGTACTGGATCCAGCAGCGCTGGGACTGGTACGTCGACCTGGGGCTGTCGCCGGACAACCTGCGCAGGTACGAGCACCCGAAGGAGAAGCTGTCCCACTACTCGAAGCGGACGGTCGACATCGAGTACCGCTACGGGTTCCCGGGTGCGGAGTTCGCCGAGCTGGAGGGCATCGCCAACCGGACCGACTTCGACCTCACCACGCACTCCAGGCACTCCGGCGTGGACCTGTCCTACTACGACCAGGAGAAGGGCGAGCGCTGGGTGCCGTACGTCATCGAACCCGCCGGTGGGCTCGGCCGGGCGATGCTCGCCTTCCTGATCGAGGCGTACGACGTGGACGAGGCGCCCAACACCAAGGGCGGCGTGGACAAGCGCACCGTGCTCCGCCTGGACCCGCGGCTGGCGCCGGTCAAGGTGGCGGTGCTGCCGCTGTCGCGCCACCCGGAGCTGTCGCCGAAGGCCCGCGACCTCGCCGCCGCCCTGCGCAAGCGCTGGAACGTGGAGTTCGACGACGCGCAGGCGATCGGGCGCCGCTACCGCCGCCAGGACGAGATCGGTACCCCGTACTGCGTCACCGTCGACTTCGACACCCTGAACGACGGGGCGGTGACCGTACGGGACCGCGACACCATGAAGCAGGTGCGGATCCCGATCGAGGGGGTGGAGTCCTATCTGCTCGAGCGGCTCTGAGCCCGCTCCAACGACTCCGGGTCGTCCTGCCGTGCCCGAGCGGTCGGACGCCGTCCGACACCGCTCGCGGCGTCGTCCCGCCGCTGTGACAGCGGCACTCGTGGCCCATGACGCGGTGGCGCGCCCTGCGGGCGCGCCACCGCGAAAGCTGTGCCGGACCAGTGCCTGAGCGGGCACCCCGCCCGGGGGCGCCGACCCGGGACCGGACCTACGCCGGGACCTGGAACGTCGCCCGCAGCACCGCCCGCGCCAACGTGTGGAACGTGAGGTTGAACCCGACCACCGCCGGCGTGGAGTCCGGGGTCACGTCGAGCCGCTCGACGTCCACCGCGTGCACCACGAAGATGTAGCGGTGCGGGCGGTCGCCGGCCGGCGGCGCGGGACCGCCGTACTCCGGCTGCCCGTAGTCGTTGCGCACACAGAACGCGCCGCCGGGCAGGGGGCCTCCGGTGGGCAGCTCCGTCACCGACGCCGGCAGGTTCACCACCGACCAGTGCCAGAACCCGCTGCCCGTGGGGGCGTCCGGGTCGAAGCAGGTGACGGCGAAGCTGCGCGTCTGGTCGGGGTGGCCGGACCACGCCAGGTGCGGTGAGATGTTCTGACCGCCGACGCTGGGATGGGCGAACTTCTTGTCCATCGGCTGACCGTCGGCGATGTCCCGGCTGGTGAGGACGAACGTCGGCACGGCCGGCAGCAGTTCGTACGGGTCCGGGGCCACCGGACGATCCAGGTTCATGACTTCCTCCTGCTCGGTTGGGAGTGGGTCGCGGTCATGGTAGGGCGTGCGGGGCCACCGCTCCACCCGGTCGCGACCGGCGCGCCCGCCGGACACCGTGGCGGGCCGGCGTCCGCCAGCGGGTCCGGGGCCGGTGGGGGGCGCGCCCGGATTGCGGCCCGCTGCCGCGTTCGGGCGAGGTCGGCGGCGTAGGATCGTCAGGGCACGGGCCGGTACGGCCCGGCCGGCGGCGGGCTCGACGGGGAGCCCGGCAACCAGCTCGGACGTCATGCCCTAGCAGCGGGCGCGGGAGGCGACATCATGACGAAGTACGTGTACGACTTCGCCGAGGGCAACAAGGACCAGAAGGACCTGCTCGGCGGCAAGGGCGCGAACCTCGCCGAGATGACCAACCTCGGACTGCCGGTACCGCCCGGGTTCACGATCACCACCGAGGCGTGCCGCGTCTACCTCGCCACCGGCGCCGAGCCTCCCGAGCTCGCCGGGCAGATCGCCGAGCACCTGGCGTCCATGGAGGCCGCCATGGGCAAGCGGTTGGGCGACCCGGAGAACCCGCTGCTGGTGTCGGTGCGCTCGGGTGCCAAGTTCTCCATGCCGGGGATGATGGAGACCGTCCTCAACGTCGGGCTCAACGACGCCAGCGTGGTCGGGCTGGCCCGGCAGAGCGGCAACGAGCGGTTCGCCTGGGACTCGTACCGTCGCCTCATCCAGATGTTCGGCAAGACCGTCTCCGGCGTGCCGGGGGAGCGGTTCGAGGAGGCGCTGGAGGCCGCCAAGCGCAGCCGGGGCACCACCAATGACCTCGACCTGGACGCCGCCGACCTGCGGGCCCTGGTCGACACGTACAAGAAGATCTACTCCGAGCACACCGGCCGGGACTTCCCGCAGGACCCGCGCGAGCAGCTCAACCTCGCGATCCGGGCGGTGTTCGACTCCTGGAACTCCGAGCGGGCGGTGCTCTACCGGCGCCAGGAGCGCATCCCGGCCGACCTGGGCACCGCGGTCAACGTGATGCCGATGGTCTTCGGCAACCTCGGCAACGACTCGGGCACGGGCGTGGCCTTCACCCGGGACCCGGGCACCGGCGCGCGCGGCGTCTACGGCGACTACCTGCCCAACGCCCAGGGCGAGGACGTGGTGGCCGGGATCCGCAACACCGTGCCGCTGCAGGAGCTGGAGCGGCTGGACAAGAACTCCTACGACCAGCTCCTGGCGATCATGGCGAAGCTGGAGGCCCACTACAAGGACCTGTGCGACATCGAGTTCACCATCGAGCGCGGCAAGCTGTGGATGCTGCAGACCCGGGTGGGCAAGCGCACCGCCGCGGCCGCGTTCATCATCGCCACCCAGCTGGTCGACGAGGGCCTCATCGACATGGACGAGGCCGTGCAGCGGGTCACCGGTGCGCAGCTCGCGCAGCTGATGTTCCCCCACTTCGACCTGTCCGGTAACCCGACCCACCTCGCCACCGGCGTGCCCGCCTCGCCGGGGGCGGCGGTCGGCAAGGCCGTCTTCGACTCCCGTCGCGCCGCGGAGATCGCCGCCAAAGGCGAGGCGGTGATCCTGGTGCGCAAGGAGACCAACCCCGACGACCTGCCCGGCATGATCGCCGCGCGGGGCATCCTCACCAGCCGCGGCGGCAAGACCAGCCACGCGGCGGTGGTCGCCCGGGGCATGGGCAAGACCGCGGTCTGCGGCGCCGACGCGCTGGACGTCGACGTGGCGGCCCGCAGGTTCACGGTCAACGGCACGGTGGTGAACGAGGGCGACGTCATCTCCATCGACGGCACCACCGGGCGGATCTACCTGGGCGAGATCCCGGTGCAACCCTCGCCGGTCGTGCAGTACTTCGAGGGCAAGGTGGCGCCGGAGTCCGACCCGCTGGTGCACGCGGTGCACCGGATCCTCACCCACGCCGACGCCACCCGGCGGCTGGGCGTGCGTGCCAACGCCGACACCCCCGAGGACGCCGCCCGGGCGCGCCGGTTCGGGGCCGAGGGGATCGGGCTGTGCCGCACCGAGCACATGTTCCTCGGCGAGCGGCGCGCGCTGGTGGAGCGGCTCATCCTCGCCGAGACGCCGCAGGAGCAGGAGGCGGCGCTGGCGGAGCTGCTGCCGCTGCAGCGGCAGGACTTCATCGAGATCTTCAAGGCGATGGACGGCCTGCCGGTCACCGTGCGCCTCATCGACCCGCCGCTGCACGAGTTCCTCCCGCCGCTGCCCGAGCTCGCCGTCAAGGTCGCCGTGGCCGAGGCCAAGGGCGAGGACCCGGGGCGGGACAGGACCCTGCTCGCGGCCGTCCAGCGCATGCACGAGCAGAACCCGATGCTCGGCCTGCGCGGCGTGCGCCTCGGCGTGGTCATCCCCGGGCTGTTCGCGATGCAGATCCGGGCGATCGCCGAGGCGGCGGTCGAGGTGGCCAAGGCCGGCGGCGACCCGCGGCCGGAGATCATGGTGCCGCTGGTCGGCGCGGTGCAGGAGCTGGAGATCGTCAAGGCCGAGGCGGAGAAGGTGCTGCGGGAGGTGTCCGAGCGCTCGGGCGTGGACCTGGTCGGCGACTCCGGCACGCCCGCGGTCAAGGTGCTCATCGGCACGATGATCGAGGTGCCGCGGGCCGCGCTGACCGCCGGGCAGATCGCCGACGCGGCGGAGTTCTTCTCGTTCGGCACCAACGACCTCACGCAGATGGGCTGGGGCTTCTCCCGCGACGACGTGGAGGGCACGTTCTTCCCGAAGTACCTCGACAACGGGATCTTCGGCGTGTCCCCGTTCGAGTCGATCGACCGCGACGGCATCGGCCGGCTGGTGCGCATCGGCGTGGCCGAGGGCCGGGCGGCCCGTCCCGACCTGAAGATCGGCGTGTGCGGCGAGCACGGCGGCGACCCGGACTCCATCCACTTCTTCCACGACGTGGGTCTGGACTACGTCTCCTGCTCGCCGTTCCGGGTGCCGGTGGCCCGCCTGGAGGCCGCCCGGGCGGCCGGTACCGCCAGCGGGTCGGACTCGCGGTGAGGCGGGGGTGCGGGAGGCGCGCGCCCGGTGAGGCCCTACCGGACCAGCGACGCGTCCGCACACGAGGCGCAGCGGTACCTGCCCGAGCCGGAGAAGGACACCGGGCACGGCCGTAGCCCGTACGCCCGGGACCGTGCCCGGGTGCTGCACTCGGCCGGGTTCCGGCGGCTGGCGACCAAGACGCAGGTCCACAGCACCGGCTCGGACGACCCGCCGTACCGGCGCTGGGGGCACCCGGGCGACGCCGGCTTCCTGCGCACCCGCCTGACCCACTCCCTGGAGGTGGCGCAGATCGCCCGGGAGATGGGGGAGCAGCTGGGCTGCGAGCCTGACGTGGTCGACACGGCCGGCCTCGCGCACGACCTCGGGCACCCCCCGTTCGGTCACAACGGCGAGGACGCGCTGGACGCGGTGGCCGGCCCCTGCGGCGGGTTCGAGGGCAACGCCCAGACGCTGCGGGTGCTGACCCGCCTGGAGGCGAAGGTGCCCGGTGCCGGGCTCAACCTCACCCGGGCGAGCCTGGACGCCACCTGCAAGTACCCGTGGTTCCGGCGCGAGGGCGAGCGCAAGTTCGGGGTGTACGCCGACGACGCGGAGGTCTTCGCCTGGATCCGCGCCGGCGCCCCGGAGGGACGGCGCTGCCTGGAGGCCCAGGTGATGGACTGGGCCGACGACGTGGCGTACTCGGTCCACGACGTCGAGGACGGGTTCCACAGTGGGCATATCCGGCTGGAGCCGCTGTGTCGCAGCGCCGAGGAGCGCGCGGCGTTGTGCGAGGAGGTGGCGCAGGTCTACTCCCCGGAGACGCCGGAGGACCTGTCCGAGGTGCTGCGCGACCTGCTCGCCGACCCGGTGGTCGCGCCTCTGGCCTCCTACAACGGCAGCCACGGCGCCCTGACCGCGCTGAAGCGGTTCACCAGCGTCCTCACCGGACGGTTTGTCACCGCCGCGGTGGACGCCACCCGGGCGGTGTACGGCGACGGCCCGCTGCGCCGGTACGACGCGGACCTGCTGGTGCCCCGGGAGGTGCGGGCGCAGTGCGCCCTGCTCAAGGGGATCGCGCGGCGGTACGTCATGCGACGGCGCGGGATGGAACCGTGGTACGCGCGGCAGCGGGAGCTGCTCGTCGAGCTGGTGGAGGCGCTGGTCGACCGGGCGCCCGACAGCCTGGACGCGGTGTTCGCGCCGATGTGGCGTGCGGCCCCCGACGACGCCGCCCGGCTGCGGGTGGTGATCGACCAGGTGGCCTCGCTCACCGACCCGGCCGCGATCGCATGGCACCACCACCTGTGCGGCCGGTGACCGCCGTCCGTCACGCGCCCCGCTGAGTCGCCGCGCCGCCGCGGTCCGCGGTGGTGGGAGCCGTCCGGGCACCGTGCCCGCCGGTAGTCCTCGACCCTCCCGCACCGCTTGTCCCCTCGCTACTCCAATACCGGACATACCGGACTTGAGGACCGGCATGCCCGTGCGATGTCCTCTCTGCCGGCTCCACCGACTCGCTCACTGCGTACCGCTCGCTGCCATTTCCCGCCGGTAATTCGGGAATTTCATGCGGATAATCCGCCCGTTTTCACGGCACGTAACTAAGCAATTACACAGAGCTATTTTCGGCTCATACAAATGGTTCAGGAGAATTTGCTCGCGGCGTACGTCGACCCGCTGCCCGCCCTCCCAATAGCGTGTAGCCGTCATGTTCAGACGAGCTATTGAGGAGGGGTTATCGAGGGCTACAGAACCGCCGTGGTCGGCAGTCACCCGGAATTGACGGGTGCGCTTGTCGATCTGCTCGACGAGGAGCCGGCAATCACCATATGCGGGGTTGCGAGAAATGGTGCCGAAGCAGTTGCGCTGGCCATTTCCGAGCGGCCCGACCTGTTCCTCGTCGACCTGGAGGCGATCGACGTGAGCGCGGCGTGGATCGCCCGCGAGACCAGAACGCACGTACCAGGTGGCCGGCTCGTGGCCCTGTCACACCACGACGACGCGGCCAGCGTCCGCCGCACCCTCGCGGCGGGGTTCGACCGCCACGTCTCAAAGGGCGCGGAACTGAACCACCTGATACCGATTCTCCTGGAGGACCATGTCATTCGCCATTAACTCGATCAGCGCACTCCGAGACCGGTTCCGACAGCTTCCAGTCGCCGGCCGAATTGTGGTCGCCGCCACATCGGTGCTTCTTGTCGCCGCACTTCTGCTGACGACTGTGGCATTCAGCACAGGAACGGTCGGTGGTAAGCGGTCCATTTCCCCGCCGCTGACCACCGAGAACGCGAGGATCGTCGACAAGAATGGTGAGGAGGTCACCCTCACCGGCGTGAACTGGTTCGGGTTCGAGACCGACACGTACGCACCTCACGGACTGTGGTCGCGCAACTACGAAGACATGCTCGACCAGATCCGTGACGCCGGGTTCAACACCATCCGGCTCCCGTACTCCAACGAGCTGTTCGAGCCCGGGAGCACGCCCGGCCAGGCGATCAACTACTCGCTCAACCCGGACCTGAAGGGGCTGTCCGGCCTCGACCTGATGGACAAGATCGTCGAGGCCGCCACCGACCGTGGCCTGATGGTGCTGCTGGACCGGCACCGCCCGACCGCGGAGGCCCAGAGCGCGCTGTGGTACACCCCTGAGGTCAGTGAGCAGCGGTGGATCTCGGACTGGGTCATGCTCGCCGAGCACTACCGTGACAACCCCCTGGTGATCGGGGCGGACCTGCACAACGAGCCGCGAGGCGAGGCGACCTGGGGCGACGGCAACCGGGCCACCGACTGGCGTCTGGCCGCCGAGCGGGCGGGCAACGCCATCCTCGAGGTCAACCCGGACTGGCTGATCGTCGTCGAGGGTGTCGAGACCGTCGGCACCGACTTCTACTGGTGGGGCGGTAACCTCGCCGCCGCCAAGGAGGCTCCGGTCCGGCTGTCGCACCCCGAGCAGCTGGTCTACTCGGCCCACGACTACGGCCCGGGCGTGTGGAAGCAGGGCTGGTTCAGCGCGCCCGACTTCCCGGAGAACCTGCCGGGCATGTGGCACGAGAAGTGGGCGTACCTGCAGGACGAGGGGATCGCGCCGGTCCTGCTCGGCGAGTTCGGCGGCCGGTCGGTCGACCCGTCCGACAGCGAGGGCGTCTGGCAGCGCAAGCTGTTCGAGTTCCTCAAGGAGCGGGAGATCAGCTACACCTACTGGTCCTGGAACCCCAACTCCGGTGACACCGGTGGGGTCCTGAAGGACGACTGGACGACGGTGGACCAGGCCAAGCTGGACCTGATCCGCACGCACCAGGCGCCACAGGCGGAGCCCGCCGACGCCAGGTAACGGAGCCTCACTCCGTATCCCCCCGACGGGAGGGCGTCCCTCTCCGGCGACAGCCGGGAGGGGCGCCCTCCCCGCTTCTGCCCGCGGTGCCTTGCGACCGCGGCACGCGCGCCCGTACCCGGGTGCCCCGCCCGGGAGCGCTCCGGATCTCCAGCGCGCCGCCGACCTCGGTCAGCCGGCGGCGCATCGACGCCAGGCCGAGGTGGCCGGGGAACCGCCCGTCCGGGTCGAAACCCACGCCGTCGTCGACCACCTCCAGCACCAGCCCGTCGGGCTCCTCGGCCAGGCGGAGGGTGACGTGGCGGGCGTGCGCGTGCCGGGCGACGTTGTGCAGGGCCTCCCGCCCCACCCGGAACAGCGCCAGCTTGACCTGCGGGTCGGCGGCCGGTTCCGGCCCGAGCAGCGGGCGGACAACCACGTCCCGCCCGGTGCGCAGCGCGGCCAGCTGCGCGCTCAGGCCGGCGACCAGCCCGTCCTGCGCCACCGCGTGCGGACGCAGGTCGAAGATGAGCGCCCGGATCTCGGCCAGACCGCTCTCGGCGAGCCGGAGCACGTAGTCGAGCGGCTCGCGCGCCCGCCACGGTTCGCGCTCCAGCATCCGCCGGGCCGTACGGGTCCCGAGACCGATCCCGTACAGCAGCTGCGCGACCGAGTCGTGCAGCTCCTGCGCGAGCCGCCCCCGCTCCCGGCGGGCCGCCCGGGCGGCCCGGGTGCGGCCACCGGCCGACGCACCGGCGCCGGCGCGGTCGCGCTCCTGCAACACCACGCTGAACCCGGCCACGCCGCCATCGGCCGCCCGTCGGGCCACGATCACCCAGTCCGCCCGGAACCGGGTGCCGTCCCGGCGGACCTGCCAACCCTCCAGCCGGTCCGCGCCCGCGGTGGCCGCCCGCGCCAGGCCGCGCGCGATCCCGTCCGGACGGGCCGGGTCGTCGCACAGCACCGACAGGTGGCGGCCGGCCAGCTCGCTCGGCACGAACCCGGTCAGGCGCGCCACCTCGCCGTTGCCGGAGGTGATGACGCCCCGGTGGTCGACCTCGAGCAGGGCGCACCCCGCGCCCGCCACAGGGTTCATCACTGGGCCAGTTCGTACCGGGACACCAGGCCGTTCTGCAGGGCGTACAGCGCGGCCTGGGTGCGGCTCTGCACGCTCAGCTTCCGGAAGATGGTCGAGATGTACGTCTTGACGGTCTGCTGGCCGATCGCCAGCTCCCGCGCGATCTCCTTGTTCGAGCGCCCCCGGGCGACCAGGATGAGCACCTCGATCTCGCGGCGGGTCAGCAGGTCGGTGACGTTACGGGGCACCCGGACCTCCCGCACCAGCCGGGCCGCGGCGTCGGGGGAGAGGAAGACCTGGCCCGCCGCGGCCGCCCAGACCGCCCGGCGCACGCTGTCCGCGTCGGCGTCCTTGACCAGGTAGCCGATCGCGCCCGCCCGCAGCGCGCCGGTGACGAGGTGGTCCTCGATGAACCCGGTCAGCGCCACGACCTCCACCTCCGGCAGGTCCTGGCGGATCGCCGCGATGGCGCTGATGCCGTCCATGACGGGCATCACCAGGTCCATGAGGACCACGTCCGGACGCAGCTGCCGGGCCAGCTCGACCGCCTCCCGCCCGTCGGTGGCCTCGCCGACCACCTCGATGCCGGCGCCGTCGCCGCGCAGGAACATGCGCAGGCCCTCGCGGACCACCGCGTGGTCCTCCGCGATCACCACCCGGACTGCCATCGCGCGCCCTCCCCCGTGTACGCGCCGCAGGCCTCCACCGGCGGTCCTACCGGCGATGCTACGCCGCTGGGGGCCGGTGTCCCGGCGGAACGGGGGAACCGGGCCTCCCCCACGGGTCAGTCCCGTCGGCTCCCCCCAACGGGGGAGCAGATCCCTGGGCGCTGGCGGAAGTGGCCGGCCGGACCCGCGCGCACCATGGCCATGAGGGCAACCGACACCGGCCACGGGGAGCCGATGGACATGAGCGCCCAGGGTCGTCACCTCGACCGGCTGCGCCACTGGGGGAGATCAGCATCCGGAGTGGATATTCGGCGGGCACGCCGGTTCGCCGTGGTCGGCGGCTCCGGGGTGGCGGTCAACGGCGTGCTTCTCTTCCTGTTGCACGGAGTGGCGACCGTGCCACTCATCCCGGCGGTGATGATCGCCGTCGAACTGACGATCATGTACAACTACCTCCTCCACGAGGTGTGGACGTTCGCGCGTGGCCGTCCGTCGGTTCGCCGGTTCGCGCAGTTCAACCTCACGGCGCTGGGAGCGCTGGCGGTCAACACCGGCTGCGTCTGGTTGCTGGCCGGCGTGGGGCTGCACTACCTGCTGGCCAACCTGGTGGGTATCGCGGCGGCCCTCGCCATCAACTTCACGCTCAGTACGACATGGATTTGGGGCGATCGGACCGATGGATCAGCTCGTGCTGGTGCTCATCATCCTGGCGTCGACGGTCCTGACCGCGCAGGCGACGTTCACGCTCTACGTCATGCTCTACACCTGGGACCAGGCCGAGGTCGAGGCCCTGACGAAGGCGCGCGAGCCATTCTCGCCACCGTCGCTGTCCTTCACGGTGATCGTGCCTGCGCGTCACGAGGAGGCGGTCATCGCCACGACGATCGACCGGATCGTCCACAGTAACTACCCACGGGAGCTCCTGCAGGTGCTCGTGGTGTGCTCGGCGGACGACACGCAGACGATCGCCGCCGCGTCGGACAAGATCCGGTCGCTGGCCGACGAGGGCGCCACCAACGTCGACCTCGTGGTGTTCCACGACGGCCCGGTCAACAAGCCGCACGGTCTCAACTGCGCCCTGGCGCACGCCGGCAACCGCGTCGTCGCCGTGTTCGACGCCGAGGACGAGGTCCACCCCGAGATCTTCAACGTCGTCAACACCATCATGTGCGCCGAGCACGTCCGCGTCGTGCAGGCGGGCGTGCAGCTGATGAACTACCGCTCCAACTGGTACTCCACGTTCAACGTGCTGGAGTACTTCTTCTGGTTCAAGAGCCGGCTGCACTACCAGGCCAAGCGGGGGTCGATCCCGCTGGGCGGCAACACCGTCTTCATCGAGCGCGACCTGCTGGCCGAGATCGGCGGGTGGGACGAGCGCAACCTCACCGAGGACGCCGACCTGGGCCTGCGCCTGAGCGCCATGGGGGAGCGGATCCGCGTCGTCTACGACGACCGGTACGTCACCAAGGAGGAGACCCCGCCCACCCTGTCGCAGTTCATCCGGCAGCGGACCCGGTGGAGCCAGGGATTCATGCAGACGCTGCGCAAGGGCACCTGGAAGAAGATGCCCACCCGGCACCAGCGGTTGCTGGCGCTGTACACGCTCGCGTTCCCGCACGTCCAGGTCGCGTTGGCGATCTACGTCCCGATCTCCCTGGCCACCATGCTCGTGCTGAAGGCACCGATGGTGCTGGTGCTGTTGTCGTTCCTGCCGGTGCTGGCGATGGCGGCGCACTTCCTCACCAGCGTGGTCGGGCTGTACGAGTTCGCCGACGCGCACGGGCTCAAGGCCAGCCCCACCACGGTCGTGAAGATGGCGCTCACCTGGTTCCCCTACCAGTTCGTGCTCGGCTACGCGGCCGTGCGGGCGCTGCGGCGCCACCTGGCCGGTGCCGACGACTGGGAGAAGACGCAGCACGTGGGCGCGCACCGGACCGTCACCGAGACCACGGAGACAGCGGAGGCAGCCGAGCATGTCGCTTAGCACGCAGACCGTCGCGCCACCACCGGCCATCTCCACCGGGTCGGACGCGCCGCTGGGGCGCGCCGGCGTCGTGGCGCTGGTGCTGTCACTGGTCAGCGGCGCGGTGACCCACGCGTACAACCTGTTCGAGTACCCCCTGTTCCGCACCGACGAAGGGATCTACGTCCAGCAGGCGTGGGCGGTGATCCGCGAGGGAAAGCTGTCGCCGTACACGTACTTCTACGACCACGCCCCCGGCGGCTGGCTGGTGATGGCGGCATGGGCGAGGCTGCTGCCCGAGCAGTTCCAGACGTTCGGCAGCGAGATCAACACCGTGCGGCTGCTCATGCTGGTGGCGCACGTGGTCGCGACCGGGCTGCTGTTCGGCATCGTGCGGCGCATCTCGGGTAGCGTCGCCGGGGCGTTCCTGGCGGCCTTCGTGCTCAACCTGTCGCCCCTGGCGATCTACTACCAGCGGCTGGCGCTGCTGGACAACCTCATGGTCGTCTGGGTGCTGCTCGCCACGTACCTGATGATCCGCAGGGAGCGCCGGCTGCTCACCGCCGTCCTGTCCGGACTGGCCTTCGGCCTGGCGGTCATCACCAAGGAGAACGCCATCTTCTTCGCGCCCGCCCTGGCCTACCTCGCCTACCGGCAGGCGCAGGGGACGCGCAACCGGCGGTTCCTCACCTCGTTCTGGTGGTTCATGCTGCTCGTCCCGGCCCTGGCGTACATGCTGTCCGCCCAGCTGAAGAGCGAGCTCGTGCCCGCGAAGCTGAGCTTCGACCTGAGCACACCGCCGGAGGGTCGCGTCTCCCTGCTCTACACGGTGTGGTGGCAGCTCAACCGCACCAACTCCCCCCAGGCGTTCAGCGACCTGCTGCGCGGCAGCTGGATGTCCAAGGACCCGTACCTGTTCATCGTCGGGGCGGGCGCCGTGGCCCTGGTGCTGATGATGTGGTGGCGGGACCGCGCCCATCGTGCCGGCTACCTGACGGTTGCGCTGCTCGCCATCGGGTACATGTTCTACCTGGGACGGGGCAGCGTGCTGCTGGACTTCTACATCGTCCCGCTGGTGCCGATGCTGGCGATGAACATCGGCCTGGTCGCCGCCAGGCTCACCCGCAACATGGGCCCGCGGCTGCGCGTGGGGACGGTCGCGGCCGTGGTGGTGGCGGCGCTGGGCATCCCCGGTGGCTACCTGCTCACCCACAACACCGAGGGGGAGCTCGTGACCCACGACCTGTACCACCTCAAGCTCACCCGGATGCAGGAGGAGCAACTGGCGTACATCCGCCAGAACATCCCACCGGACGCGCGGATCATCATCGACGAGGACCTGTGGATGGGCCTGCACGACCGCGAGCCGCGGTACAGGTTCGCGCACTCCCACTGGAAGGCGTCGTCCGACCCGGACGTGCGCGACAAGATCTTCCACGCCGACGGCGACAACATCGACTACGTCGCCATGTCCAACCAGATGCGGCAGGCGATGGAGGCCAACAACGGCGACGGGCGCGAAAGCTGGATCCTGGACGCCATCGACCAGCGCGGCGAGGTGGTGTGGGAGACCAGCCACGGCGACATCCAGCTGCAGATCTACCGGATCGGCGAGTGAACGTCGACCGCGACGAGGTGCAAGAAGGGGGCGTTTGCGATGAGGTTTCCGATGCGGAAGCCACGCGAGCACCGGACGACGCGGTGGAGGCTGCCGGCCGTGCGGTGGCGGCGGCCGACCTTCCGGCGGCCGAACTGGTCGTGGCGCAAGACCGCCGTGGCCGTCATCGGCCTGCTGGTCGTGGTGTGGCTCGGGCGTGGCCTGCTGCCCTCGATCGGCACCATCGGCGGCTCCGGTGAGGGGGAGGAGGCGCCCAAGCCGAAGCCGCCCGAGCAGGTGATCGACCTCGACGGCAAGAAGGTGCCCGCGGTCGGCGGACCGGTGGCGGTGCTCAACCCCGGCCTGGCCCGCCCGGGCGCGACCGTCGGCGTGGCCGGGTCCGGCTTCGACGCGGGCGCCCGGGTACGGGTGCTGCTGAGCACCGACGGTGGCAAGCCGAAGGAGGTCGCCAGCGGCAAGGTGGACCGCAACGGCTCGGTCACCGCCGAGTTCACCTTCCCGCAGAGCGCCGCCGCCGGCAACGAGCACCTGGTGACCGTCCACCAGGTCAACAGCGACAAGGTCGCCGAGGCGCAGCTGGTGTCACAGGCCGGCGTCGCCACGGTGAAGCTGAGCGACGAGACCGCGTCCCCGGGGGACACGCTGACCGTCGACGCGGAGGGCTTCCTGCCGGGCGAGAAGGTCAACGTCTACTGGGGACGGGCCGCGGGTAAGCCAGCCGCGACGCTGGAGGCCGACGAGCACGGCTCCATCTCGAAGGAAAGCGTGCGGGTCGGAGTCGCCCCGGCCGGGCAGAGCACCCTGGTCCTCGTCGGCGCCAAGAGCCAGAGCGCGGCGGTGGCGCCGTTCACGATGCTGAGCCTGTACCCGTCCGCCGTCTCCCAGCCGTACGCCGCCCGCGCCGGGCAGACGATCACCGTGTCGGGCAAGGGGTTCGCCCCCGGCGAGCGGGTCCTGGTCCACCTCAACCAGGCGACCGGCGTGCCGGCGTTCGTGGACGAGGCGGACGGACGGGGCAACCTCGCCGGCGTGACGTTCAAGCTCCCGTTCGGCCTGAAGGGCAAGCAGAACCTGATCCTGACCGGCGAGCAGAGCCGCGCCTCGGTCAGCACGGGGTTCACCGTGATGCCGTACCAGCCCTCCGCGCGCGCGAACACGTACGGCGGCCTGCCGGGCACCACCCTGACGTTCTACGTCAAGGGGTTCGCGCCCAACGAGGCGGTCCACGTGTACGCCAACCGGAGCAAGAGCAGCCAGGGTGAGCTGGTCTCCGCGTTCCGGGTCGACGGCAAGGGGACCGCGTCGGCGGCCGGCAAGTACGTCATCCCGGGCGACGCCCAGGGCAAGCTGACCCTCACCCTGGTGGGCGCCAAGAGCGAGGGCACGGCCACCACCACGGTGACCGTCGACAAGCCCGACGGTCCGGTCAACGTGCCGCCGCAGCCGAAGTACAAGCTGCCCAAGGAGCTGGAGGAGTAGAGCCGGGGCGCGCGGCCGCGCCGTGGGCCCCGAGCGGTCCCGGCGCGCGGCCGGGAGGCCGGTCCCGGCGCGGCCGCGCCCCACCCGCACGTCCCCGACGGTGGGGAGGAGCACGCCCATGACCGGAGCACGCACCAGGGTGGTCGTCGCCGACGACGACCGGACGGTCCGTCAGGCACTGGCCGACCTGGTCTCCGCCCGGCCGGACCTGGAGGTGGTGGGTACGGCCGGCGACCACCCCGAGGCCGTGCGCCAGGCCGTCCGCTACCGGCCGGACGTGCTGGTGCTGGACGACCGCATGCCCGGCGGCTCGGCGGCGGACACCCTCCGGGCGGTCCGGCACCGGGCGCCGCAGGTGGCGGTGCTGGTGGTCTCCGGGTACGGGGACCCCACCGCCGCCCTCGACGCGGTCGCCGCCGGGGCGGTCGGGTACCTGGTCAAGGAGGTCGCCGACCGGGAGCTGCCGGAGGCGGTCGCCCGTGGCGTGCGGGGGCAGCTGAGCATGCCCGCCCCGCTGGCGTGGCAGTGCGCCGAGCTGGTGGGGGCGCGACGCCGGGAGGGCGGCGTCCCGGCCGCCGAACACCTGCTGGAGCACTCGCCGGACGCCACGCTGGTGGTCGACTCCTCCGGGCGGATCGAGCTGGTCAACGCCGCCGCCGAGCGGCTGTTCGGCTACTCGCGCCGGGAGCTGGTCGGGAGCACGGTCGACGTGCTGATGCCGTTCTACCCGGCCGGCGGGCCGGAGGGGGCCCGGCCGGCTGGACCGTCCCGTATGGAGCTGACCGGGCGCCGCCGGGACGGGACGGAGTTCCCCGTCGACCTCGGGGTCGGCCCGGTGCCCGACGGCGGCCGCATCATGCTCACCGGGCGGGACATGACCGAGATCGCCGGCTCGCGGGACGTGCTGGAACGCAGCGTGGAGTCGCTGCGCGCCAGCGACCGGGAGCACCGGGCGGTGCTGGAGGACCTGGTGCGCGCCCAGGAGGGCGAGCGCAGGCGCATCGCCGCCGGCATCCACGACGACAGCCTGCAGGTGATCACCGCCGCGTCGCTGCGGCTGCAGCAGCTGCGCCGGCGGCTTCGGGACCCGGACGACCTCAAGACGCTCTCCCAGGTGGAGGAGACGGTGCGGCTGGCGGCCGACCGGCTACGCCGGCTGATCTTCGACTTCCGGCCGCCCGCGCTGGAGGAGGACGGGCTGGAGACCGCGCTGCGGATCCTCCTGGACCAGCTGCGCGAGGAGACGGGGATCGCGTACGAGCTGGACAGCCAGTTGGAGCGGCAGCCGCCGCTGGAGAGCCGGGTGGTGGCGTACCGGATCGCCCAGGAGGCGCTGGCGAACGTGCGCAAGCACGCGCAGGCCCGGCGGGTCACCGTACGCCTGCGCACCGCCGACGACGGCTGCCTGGTGGAGGTCGCCGACGACGGCGTGGGCTTCACCCCGCAGCGGGCCGAGACGCGGGCCGGCCACCTGGGCCTGACCCTCATGCGGGACCGGGCGGAGATCGTCGGTGGCTGGTGGCGGATCAACAGCACCCCCGGCGCCGGCACGGTGGTCGAGTTCTGGGTTCCGTTCCAGCTCGCGTCCGTACGAGGTGAGCTATGACGGCGCCGGTGCGGGTGCTGGTGGTGGAGGACCACCCGGTGGTGGGGGAGGGCCTGCGTGCCCTGCTCTCCGAGGACCCGCGGATCCAGGTGGTGCGACGGGTCGAGACCGTGGCGCAGTCCGGACAGGTGGCCTCCGCGGAGCCGCTGGACGTGGCGCTGGTCGACTACCGGTTGCCGGACGGGACCGGCGCCGAGGCGGCCACCCGCATCCGCGAGCGGCAGCCGGACGTGGCGGTCGTGTTCCTCAGCGCCGACGACAGCGAGGCGGCGATGATCGCCGCGGTGGAGGCGGGCGCGTCCGGCTACCTGGTCAAGACCGCCGAGACGGGGGAGATTCTCGAGGCGGTCCAGCGGGCGGCCGAGGGGGAGATGCTCATCCCCGCCCCCCGGCTGGCGGCGCTGCTGGCCCGCCAGCGCGAGCTGGCGCGGGAGAAGGACCGCCGCGAGCGCCTGCTGGCCAGCCTCACTCCCCGCGAGCAGGAGATCCTCGCGCTCATGGCCGAGGGGCTGGACAACCGGCAGATCGCCGCACGGCTGCACGTGGCGTACCCGACGGTGCGCAGCCACGTGCGCCGGGTGCTGCAGAAGCTGGGGTGCCGGTCCCGTCTGGAGGCTGTGGTCAAGGCGGGGTTCGACCTTACCCGGGAGGAGGGGTGACCGTGGACATCGGACGGGTGGTCCGGGACGTGACCCGTGCGTCCGCGGCGGTGCGGGCACGGGTCGCGACCGGTCGCGGCGGCGAGGTCGTGACCCGTGCGGCCGCGCATCTGCGTCAACCCGGGCGGCGCAACCGGGCGCTGGCGCTGGTCGCCAGCCTCGCCCTGCTGTTGCTGGTCCCGGCGGACCTGTCGCGGACGGCGGCGACGTTCGTCCCGCTGCGGCAGCCGTTCCGCGGCGCCGAGCTGTTCGTCGACCCGGACACGGCGGCCGCCCGCTGGCAGGCCGCCCACGGCGCGCGCTGGCTGGACCCGATCACCCGCCATCCGCAGGCCCGCTGGGTCAACGGCCCCACCGACATCGCACCCGCGGCCGCGGCGGTCCGCCGGGCGCACCAGCAGGGCCGGCTGCCGGTCCTGGTCGTCTACCACGTCCCCAACCGGGACTGCGCCGGGCCGGGCGCGGGAGCCGCCAGCGCCGCCGACTACGACCGGTTCATCGGCGAGCTGATCGCCGCGCTCGGGCCGCAGCCGGCGGCGATCGTGGTGGAGCCGGACGCGGTGGCGGCCGACTGCTTCACCAGCGACCGGGCGCGGCTGCTGACCCGGACGGTGCAGCGGCTGGCCCACGCCGGTCACCACGTCTACCTCGACGCCGGCCACCCCAACTGGCGGCCGGTCGGCGAGATGGTCGACCGGCTCCTGACAGCCGGGATCGCCGGCGCGGAGGGGTTCTCCGTCAACGTCGCCAACCGGCAGACCACGCAGGACAGCTACGAGTGGGCGCGCACGCTGTCGGACCAGCTGGGCGGGCGCGAGTTCGTCATCGACACGTCCCGCAACGGCGTCGGACCTCCGCCCGGCCACGAGTGGTGCAACCCCCGGCACGAGGCGCTGGGGGAGCCGCCCACCACCGACGTGGACCGTCCCGGGCTGGCGGCGCTGCTGTGGATCAAGCCGCCGGGCGAGTCCGACGGCACGTGCGGCGGCAAGAACGGCCACTTCTTCTCGCCCGACCTGGCGCGGCGGCTGGTCGTCAACGGCTCCGGGGACTAGGCCGCGAGGTGCCGGTCCGGCGCGCGTCCCGCGGTCCCGGCCGCCGGGCACCGCTGCCGCGGCGAGCCCGTGGCATCGGCCCGGCGGCGCGCCCGGGCGTCCGCCGTCACCAGGGCCCGCCGAAGCCGCTCGCCCGGCCGGCGGCGCGATCGACCGTCACCAACGTCCGACGTGGCGGTGGGTCACCCCGTCGGGGGCTAGGCTGTCGCCATGAGCGATGAGCGGACGTTTGTGATCATCGGGGCCTCGCTGGCGGGGGGCAAGGCGGCCGAGACCCTGCGGGAGGAGGCTTCACCGGCCGGGTGGGGCTGGTGGGCGAGGAGACCGAGCCGCCGTACGAGCGGCCGCCACTGTCCAAGGGGTACCTGTCGGGCCAGGAGCCGCGCGCG
>VSBZ01000220.1:0-3739 GCA_047459215.1 Micromonosporaceae bacterium
CCACCAGGCGGCCGGTCGGCCGACGCGCCCAGGCCACCGCCCGCCGCGGCCACGTCGCTGCCCGGCGCAGGCCGCGCCACAGCGGCAGCAGCGCGGCTCGTGCCACGGCCCGCAGGACGCGCCGGACCCGGTCGGGTGGGCGCGTGCCGGCATGGTCCCCGGCGGTCGTCGTGGGCTCGGACGCGGTGCGGGCCATCGGTGCCCGGGCGTGGCCCGCCTCCTCGGTGCCAACCGGCTGGGCGTCGGGTACCGCGGGCCGCAGGGTGGGGGCCGCGCCGGCGGCGGGCGGCATACCCTCGTCGAGGGGGCGCTGGATGTCCCGGGACGCCGCGGCCGGATCGGTCATGTCGACGAGTATTGCTCATACCACGCGCGGCGGACCAGCGGATGGAGTTCTACCCTGGAGACATGCCTCGGTACGAGTTCCGCTGCCGCGCCTGCGGCGACACCTTCGAGGTGGACCGACCGATGAGTGCGGCCAGCGATCCGGCGGTGTGCCCGCAAGGGCACGGCGACACGGTCAAGCTACTGTCCACTGTCGCTGTGGCCGGCCGCGCCGCGTCCTCGTCGGCGGAAGCGTCGGGAGGCTGCTGCGGGGGAGCCTGCGGCTGCGGTCGCTGACCCGCCCGACGTCGGCGGTCCGCGCCCGGGTCGCCCACCGGAACGCGCGCGACACGTCGTGATGGCGTAGAACGCCATAACTTGTCCTGTAAGTCCTCGTTGAGGAGGGCGGGAGCACCACCCGGCCGCCGTAGCCACCGTTGCCGCCCGGCGGCCACTGCCGATCCCGGGCGGCGTAGCCTGGCCGTTCGCAGGATGCGCCCGGTCGGAGTGGTGCGGCACGATCAGACGCGAACGCGGCCGAACGGTAGTGACGGCAGGGGCGGAGGTTCTGTACGCGTGTCGACGGGTACGCGGCTACCGGGCGGCCTGGTGACGTTCCTCTTCACCGACATCGAGGGCTCGACCCGGCTGGCCCAGACGCTCGGCCCCGGCTACCAGGCACTGCTGACCCAGCACCGGCGACTGCTCAAGGACGCGTTCGTCGCCCACGGCGGCGTGGAGCTGTTCATCGAGGGCGACTCCCTCTTCTTCGCCTTCGGGGACGCGGCCGCCGCCCTGACCGCCTGCCAGCAGGCGCAACGGGCGCTCGCCCGGCACCCGTGGCCGACCGCGGAGGCGACCCCCCGGGTACGGATGGGCCTGCACAGCGGCTGGGTACAGCCGCGCGCCGGCGAGTACGCCAGCCCGGAGGTGCACCGCGCCGCCCGCATCACCGAGGCCGCCCACGGCGGGCAGGTGCTGTGCTCAGCCGCCACCGCCCGCCACGCCGGCGACCTCGGCGACGGTATGTACCTGCGGGACCTGGGCCTGTACCGCCTGCGCGGCTTCGAGGGGCGGGAGCGCCTGTACCAGCTGGTCGCGCCCGGCCTGGAGCACCGGTTCCCCCGACCCCGCAGCAGCGCCGCCGCCCCGCCCACCCTGCCCGCCCCCACGACGTCGTTCGTGGGACGGGCCCGGGAGCGGCGCCGGCTGGCCGACCTGCTGTCGGAGTACCGGCTGGTGACCGTGGCCGGCCCCGGGGGTGCGGGCAAGACCCGGCTGGCGGTGTGCGTGGCCGCCGACTGCGCCGACCGGTACCCCGACGGAGTGTGGTTCGTGGACCTGGCCGGCGTCGCCGACGGCGAGCTCGTCCCGGTGACGGTGGCCGAGGCGCTGGGCGTACGGCCGGAGCCCGGCCGCACGGTGCTGGACACCGTCACGGACCACGTGACCGGACGGAGCTTGCTGCTGCTCCTCGATACGTGCGACGCCCACCTGGCGGCGGCCGCGCAGCTGGTGGAGCGGGTGCTGGCCGCCAGCGGCGGCACCACCGTGCTCGCGACCAGCCGCGAGCCGCTGGGCCTGCCCGGGGAGGTGGTGTGGCGGATCCCCCCGCTGTCGCTCGTGCCGCCCGACGATGGTGGGCTGAGCGACGCGGTCGCCCTGCTGGCCGACCGGACGGCCGCCGCCCGGGGCGGGCATCCGGTGGATCCGGCCGACCTGCCGCACCTGGAGCGGATCGCCGCCATCCTGGACGGGCTGCCGCTGGCGTTGGAGCTGGCGGCCGCGCGGCTGGGGGTGCTGTCCGCGGGGCAGCTCGCCCAGCGGCTCGCCGAGGAGCTCGCCGGCCACGTCGCCGACGTGCTCGTCACGCTGGACGCCGGCCGCCCGGCGGGCACCGGCCGCCACGCCACCCTGGAGGCGGCCGTCGGCTGGTCCTACCGGACCCTGGAGGACGACGCCGCCAGGCTGCTGCGCGCCCTGTCCGTGTTCGCCGGACCGGTCGACCTCGACACCGCGCGATGGGTGCGCGGGGGCGACCCGCTCCCTGCGCTGTCCGTCCTGGTCGACAAGTCGCTGCTGCAGGTCGAGGCGGAAGCCGGGACCGGCGCCGACCGCCCGTACCGCTACCGGATGCTCGACCCCATCCGGGCCTTCGCCGCCCGGGCGCTGTCCGCCGCCGGTGAGGAGAAGGCGGCCCGGGACCGGCACGTCAGCTGGGTCAGGGAGGCACTGGACCGGGCCTGGCGCGGACCCGACGGCCAGCCCACGGTCCTGTCGCTGGACCGGTTCGACCCGCTGGCCGCCGAGGTGCGCGTGGCCCTGAGCTGGTGCGCCACCGGCGGATCGGGCCGCGCCGGGCTGCACCTGGTGTGTGCGCTGGACCAGTGGTGGCGGGAGCGCGGGCTGGCCCGGGAGGCGCGGCTGTGGCTCACCCGGCTCTACCGTCGGGTGGCGCAGACCGGCGCGACGGTGCCCCACGCCGAGTACGCCACCGCCTACCACGTCCACTCGTTGCAGGCTCACGCCGATGCGGAGCTGGCCGAGCACCTGCAGTACTCGCAGCGGGCCGAGGCCGCCGCCCGCGCCAGCGGCGACCCGGCGCTGCTGACCAGGGTGCTGGCGGGGCGGGGGACGAGCCTGTGGGAGCTGGGCCGCCCGGAGGACGCCGAACGGGTGTGCCGGGAGGTGATCGAGTACGCCGAGCGCCACGCCACCCCCGCCGACGCTCTGTTCGCGGTCTACTGCCTGGCCCGGCTGCTGTGGCACCGGGGCGCGCTGGACGAGGCGGCCGAGCTGCTGAGCCGGGCGCGGCCGGCCGAGGCCGCCCGGCCGGACGTGCGCGGCCACCGCACCGTGGACATGCTGCTGGGCGTGGTGGCGCTGTCCCGAGGCGACCTGGTGGCCGCCCACGACCATCTGGTGGTCGCGCTCCGCTCCCGGATGGAGCACGGCTTCCGCTCCCGGGCCTGCGACGCGTTGGGAGCCATGGCGGTGCGGTGCGCCCTGGGTGGTGACGCCCGCACGGCGGCGCGGCTGTTCGGCGCGGTCCACGCGGCGCGGGCCCGGCTGCACGGGCACCAGGGCATGTTCGGGGACTACCGGGCCGCGCACGAGCGGGCCCTGCGGGCACGGGTCGGCGACGAGGCGTTCGACCGGTGGTACGCCGAGGGCGCCGTCATGGACCTGGACACCGCGGCCGCGCTGGCGCTGGCGGTGGACCAGGAGCCGCGCGAGGATCTCCTGCCTGCCGGGTCGGCGGGCCCCGGGGACGACGCCCTCGGGCCCGGTGCGGTCGAGCCCGGCGCGACCGTCGGGACCGAGCCGGTCGAGTCGCGCGCCGGAGGCCCGGCGGCGCCGCCGGAGTGACCCCGCGGTTGCCGCCGCTCCCGGACGGTGGGAGGGTCCCTACGGT
>VSBZ01000056.1:0-21897 GCA_047459215.1 Micromonosporaceae bacterium
CGGCGGTCGTAGATGAGGTCCAGGGCGCCCCCGCGCTGCTCGGCCGGGATCTTCGACATCGGCAGGATCTTCGAGGCGTGCACGATCGCCGAGGTCAGTCCGGCCTGGACGCACTCGTGCAGGAACACCGAGTTGAGCACCTGCCGGGCGGCCGGGTTGAGACCGAAGGACACGTTGGAGATGCCGAGGATGAAGTTGACCCCCGGGTACCTGCGGGCGATCTCGCGGATCGCCTCGATGGTCTCCACCGCGTCGCGGCGGGTCTCCTCCTGCCCGGTGGTGATCGGGAACGTCAGGCAGTCGACGAGGATGTCCGACAGTGCCATCCCCCACCTGCCGGTCAGCTCGTCGATCAGCCGGCACGCCACCCGTACCTTCCAGTCGGCGGTCCGGGCCTGGCCCTCCTCGTCGATGGTGAGGGCGACCACCGCCGCGCCGTGCTCGCGGACCACCGGCATCAGCCGGGCGAACCGGGATCCCGGCCCGTCCCCGTCCTCAAAGTTGACCGAGTTGACCACGCACCGGCCGCCGAGCATCTCCAGGCCGGCCTCGATCACCGCCGGCTCGGTGGAGTCCAGCATGATCGGCAGCGTGGAGGCGGTGGCGAACCTGCCCGCCAGCTCCCGCATGTCCGCCACGCCGTCGCGGCCGACGTAGTCCACGCACAGGTCCAGCAGGTGCGAGCCGTCGCGGGCCTGGCCGCGGGCGATCTCGACGCAGCGCTGCCAGTCACCGGCGACCATCGCCTCCCGGAAGGCCTTCGACCCGTTGGCGTTGGTCCGCTCCCCCACCAGCAGCACGCCGGCGTCCTGGGCGAACGGCACGTGGTGGTAGATCGACGACACGCCCGGCTCGTGCGTCGGGTTGCGGGGCGGCGGGACCACCCCGTGCAGCCGGGCGCGCACCGCGGCGATGTGCTCCGGCGTCGTTCCGCAGCACCCGCCGACCACGCTCACGCCGTACTCGTGCACGAACCGGTCCAGCGCCTCCGCCAGCTCCCGCGGTGTCAACGGGTACCGGGCGCCGTCGGTGGTCAGCTCCGGCAGGCCGGCGTTGGGCATCACCGAGATCGGCACCCGGGCGTGGCGGGACAGGTAGCGCAGGTGCTCGCCCATCTCGGCCGGCCCGGTGGCGCAGTTGAGGCCGATCGCGTCGACGCCCAGCGCCTCCAGCGCGGTCAGCGCCGCACCGATCTCCGTGCCCAGCAGCATGGTGCCGGTGGTCTCCATCGTGACCTGCGCGAACAGCGGCACGGTGCGGCCGGCGGCGGCCATCGCCCGCCGGGCACCGATCACCGCCGCCTTGGCCTGCAGCAGGTCGTAGCAGGTCTCCACCAGCAGCGCGTCCACGCCGCCGGCCAGCAGGCCCTCGGCGTTCTCCTGGTACGCGTCCCGGAGCGCGGCGAAGCTGGCGTGTCCGAGGGTCGGCAGCTTGGTCCCCGGGCCCATCGACCCGAGCACGAAACGCGGCCAGTCCGGGGTCGACCAGCGGTCAGCCGCCTCGCGGGCCAGCCTGGCGCCCGCCAGCGACAGCTCCCTGATCCGGTCGGCGATGCCGTAGTCGCCGAGGTTGCCCAGGTTGGCGCCGAAGGTATTGGTCTCCACGCAGTCGGCGCCCGCGGCGAGGTAGGCGTCGTGGACCTCGCGGACGAGATCGGGCCGGGTCACGTTGAGGATCTCGTTGCAACCCTCGTACCCGTCGAAGTCGTCCAGAGTGGGGTTGGCACGCTGCAGCATGGTGCCCATCGCCCCGTCGGCGATGAGCACCCGGGCCCGCATGGTCTCCTGCAGCGAGGTCGGCATTGCACCCAGGTTAGTCCGTTGCTGCCCGGCGGCGGGCTGTGATCCTCGCCCCGATCCGGCCTGCCGTCACCAGCCGGGGCGACCGACGGCGGCCAGGCCCGGAAACCACCCGCCGCGGCGGGACCGACACGGCGCGGTCGTGGCCGTAGGCTGGACCGGTGACCGAGTTCGACGGCCTGCCGGTCCTGCGCGACCCCGTCGCGATCGCCGCGTTCGAGGGCTGGAACGACGCGGCCGACGCCGCCAGCGCCGCGGTGGACCACCTCGACGTGGCGTGGGACGCCCGCCACGTCGCCAGCCTCGACCCGGAGGAGTACTACGACTTCCAGGTCACCCGGCCCATCCTCACGCACGACAGCGAGGGCGGTCGGCACCTGGAGTGGCCGACCACCCGGTTCCTGGTCGCCTCTCCCCCGGGCGCCGGCCGCGACGTGGTGCTCATCCGCGGCATCGAACCGAGCATGCGCTGGCGGTCGTACTGCGGCGAGATCCTCGAGGTCTGCCACGCCCTGGAGGTCAACCGGGTCGTGCTGCTCGGTGCGCTGCTGGCCGACGTCCCGTACTCCCGGCCCCTGCCGGTCAGCGGCCACACCACCGACCCGACGGTGCAGGACCGGCTGCGGCTGGTCCGCTCGCGGTACGAGGGACCGGTGGGCATCGTCGGGGTGCTGCACGACGCGGGTCAGCGCGCCGACCTGGACATGCTGTCGTTCTGGGTGCACGTCCCCCACTACGCGGGTACGCCACCGTGCCCGAAGGCCACGCTCGCCCTGCTGCACCGGGTCGAGGAGGCGCTGGACCTCCCGGTGCCGGTGGCGGACCTGGCCGAGGAGTCGGCCGCGTGGGAGGAACGGGTACGCAGCTCTGTCGAGCAGGACGAGGAGCTGGCCGAGTACGTGCGGGAGCTGGAGCGCCGCGCCGGAGAGCCCAGACTTCACGAGGCCACCGGCGACGAGCTCGCCAGCGAGTTCGAGCGGTACCTGCGCCGTCGCCGTGAGTAGCCGCCGGTTTCGCGGCGGTGCCGGAGTTGATCTTGGCTTGGTGTGGTTGGTGAGTGGTCTTGGGATGTGGCGTGGGTTGCGTTGCGTATTGCGTCCTAGGAAGCTAGGTTAGATGCCATGGACACCGAGCGCGCCATGATCAACCCTGGCGCGGCCGAGGCCCCCCACCGGCAGATCGCCGAGGCGATCCGCAGCCGCATCCGCAGCGGACAGTGGGGCCCGGGCGAGCGCCTGCCCTCGATCCCGGCGATCGCCGCCACCTTCGGCGTCGCCAAGCAGACCGTCCAGCGGGCCGTGGACCAGCTGCGCATCGAGGGCCTGGTCATCACCAAGCCGGGCTCCGGCACGTACGTGCGCGGCACCAGGCGGCGCCTCAACCGGCTCTCGCGCGGCCGGTACGGAGCCCACCGCGGCTACCACTCCGACCTGGCCGCGCGCTACCGGCAGGAGCTGGTCGAGGTGGGCCGCGTCCCCGCCCCGCCCGAGGTGGCCGACGCGTTCGGCGTCCCCGACGGCACGCCGCTGGTCGTCCGGCGCCACGTCGTCCGGGCCGGGGACGCGCCCGTGGAGGTGGGCGCCTCCTGGTTCCGGGTCGAGGACGCCGGCGGCACCAGCCTGGAGGAGGAGCGCGCGTTCGGGCGTCCCCTGTACCAGGAGGTCGAGGAGGTGACGGGGCGGCGGTACGCCGTCGCCACCGACCAGATCACCGCGCGCCAGCCCACCCGGGCGGAGGCCGAGACCCTGCTCATCCGTCCCGACACGCCGGTGCTGCACCTGCTCCACGTCGCCTACGACGAGCACCACCGGCCGATCGAGGTCGCCCAGGCCACCTGGCCCGGGCCGATGACCGCGCTCACCGAGCGGTACGAGGTGCCGGCGCCGGTCCCGGAGCCGGACCCCGACCCCGGCCTGGTGCTCGGGTGACCGCCGCGCGGGCCCGGGAGGCCGTGGGCGCGGGTCGGCGCGGCGGCCGGCGGGTCCCCACTGGCGTCGGGGCGCCCGCGACCCTCACAGGCGGATGCCGAGCAGGGCGTCCACCGTCGCCCGCACCAGCGGCGGTGCCGTGGGGTCGCCGCCCTCCCCGGCCACGGCCGCGTCGGCCCAGGCGTCCAGCAGGGCGATCGCCCCGGGCGTGTCGAGGTCGTCCGCGATCCGCTCCCGGACCCCCGCCAGCAGCGCCGCGCCGTCCGGCCCGGTCGGCGCGGCCACCGCCGCCCGCCAGCGCGACAGCCGCTGCTCGGCCCGCTTGAGCGCCTCGTCGGTCCAGTCGCGGTCGGTGCGGTAGTGGTCGCTGATGAGCGCCAGCCGCAGGGCCATCGGGTCCACGCCGTCGGCGCGCAGCCGGGACACGAACACCAGGTTGCCCCGCGACTTGCTCATCTTCTCCCCGTCCAGGCCGATCATGCCGGTGTGCACGTAGTGCGTCGCGAACGGCGCCGTGCCGGTCAGGCGCTCGGCGTGCGCGGCCGAGCACTCGTGGTGGGGGAAGATCAGGTCGCTGCCGCCGCCCTGCACGTCGATGGTGTCGCCCAGGTGCTCCAGCGCGATCACCGCGCACTCGATGTGCCAGCCCGGCCGGCCCGGCCCCAGCGGCCCACCCGGCCAGGACGGTTCGCCCTCCCGCCGGCCGCGCCACAGCAGCGGGTCGAGCGGGTCACGCTTGCCCTTCCGGCCGGGGTCGCCGCCACGCTCGGCACACAGCGCCAGCATCTGCGCCCGCGGGTACCCCGACTCGTAGCCGAAGCGCGGTGCGGCGGCCGTCAGGTCGAAGTAGATGTCGCTGGTCCCGTCGTCCATCCGGTACGCGGCCCCGTCGGCCAGCAGCTGGGCGACCCGCTCGACGATGAGCGGGATGCTCTCCACCGCACCCACGTACACGTCGGGCGGGATCAGCCGCAGCGCCTCCATGTCCTCGCGGAACAGGGCGGTCTCCCGCATCCCCAGGACCACCCAGTCCTCGCCGTCACGTGCGGCGCGCTCCAGCAACGGGTCGTCGATGTCGGTCACGTTCTGCACGTACCGCACGCGGTGGCCGGCGTCGCGCCAGGCCCGCACCACCAGGTCGAAGGCGAGGTACGTGGCGGCGTGGCCGAGGTGTGTCGCGTCGTACGGCGTGATCCCGCAGACGTACATCCGCGCGCCGTCGGGACCCGGACGGGTGGGGTGCACTCCCCGGCGGGCGGTGTCGTACAGCGCCAGTGGGCGGCCCGTGCCGGGCAGCGACGGTACGTCGGGTGCGGACCAGGATTCCACCCCTCAGAGGGTAGCGATCGCTCCCGACGGCCCGGCGAAGATCGTCACCGCCTCACATCGGCGGCCACGGTACGGTCGACCGCCGGGGGTCGGGCAGCGGCAGGCGGCCCCGGCGGCGCAGCCGGGTCGCCCGCTCCCGGACGGCGGCGACCTCCTCGGTGGTCAGGTGCGCCGCCAGCGCCCGGCCCAGCTCGCCGTCGACCTCCCGCGCGATCCGGTCCAGGACGTCGGCGGCGCCCTCGGGCAGCGGCGCCCCGGCGAACCCCCACAGCACGGTGCGCAGCTTCGGCTCGACGTGGAAGCACACGCCGTGGTCCACCCCGTACACCCTGCCGCCCGGGCCGGTCAGCACGTGGCCGCCCTTGCGGTCGGCGTTGTTGGCCACCACGTCGAAGACGGCCAGCCGGGCCAGCCGGACGTCGTCGGCGTGGGCGAGCAGGTACCGGGTGCCGTCCCCGTCCTCGGCGGCCAGCACCGGGTGCCAGCCGGCGGGCAGCGTCGACTCGGGGACGAACCCGACCAGCGGCTCCTCGTCGGTCTCGTCGATCCACAACTGGCAGGCGCCCGGGCCGAGCGGCCCGTCGCGCAGCACGGTCGGCGGCACCAGGTCCCACCCGGTCGCGGCGGACAGCAGGTACGCGGCGACCTCGCGGCCGGCCAGCGTGCCGTCGGGAAAGTCCCACAGCGGCCGCTCACCCGCGACCGGCTTGTAGACGCAGCGCACCGTCACGCCGTCCAGGCTGGCGACACAGCGCACGGTGGTGTTGGACGCCGCCACCAGGCGGCCCTCCACCTCCAGGTCGCCGTGCGTCAGCACGGCCAGCGGCGGATGGGTGGCCCGGGTGTCCGGCGCTCCGGTCACTGTGGCGTCGGGTACCGGTGGTAGCCGTTGTGGCGCGGGCAGACGTGCCCGGTCGGGTCCAGCGGCTGCCCGCACAGCGGGCACGGCGGCCGGCCGGCGGCGACCACCCGGCGCGCCCGCTCGATGAACGCCCGGGTCTCCGCGGGCGTGATGCGCACCCGCAGCCGGTCGAGGTCGTCCTCGGACTCGTCCGCGTCGCCGTCCCCCACCTCGATCGCCTCGATCACCACCGTGGAGGTGTCGACGTCGAAGGCCAGGCCGAGCGTGCCGACGCGGAACTCCTCCTCGATCGGGGCCTGCAATGGATCGTTGTCGATCTCCGCGATCTCGTCGGCCGCCACCCCGAACCGGCGGCGGGCCTCGGCCAGCAGCTCCTCGAGCTTCTCGGCCAGCAGCGACACCTGCACCTTCTCCAGGACCACGGAGACGACCCGACCGTCCCCGCTGGCCTGCAGGTAGAAGGTGCGGTCGCCGGGTTCCCCGACGGTGCCCACGACGAACCGCTCCGGCGGTTCGAACGCGTACACCCGATGGCTCATGGTTCCAACCTACCCTGTGACGCCCGCGGGCACGATCACCGCTTCGGACCGGGTGCGCCGCCCCGGCCGGCCTCTGCCTCCCCGCCGGCGCCCGTCGCCGCACCGGGGTCTCCGCCGCCGGCGGCCGCCGCGGCGTCGGGGTCTCCCCCGCCGCCACCGACCGCGGCGTCCGACTCCTTGGGCACCGGCAGCCGCAGGGATCCCGTGTCCCCCACCCGCAGCACGAACGGCCGGGTCGGCGTGTAGGTGATCGCCGTCAGCGACGCCGGCTCGATCACGATCCGCTGGAACATGTCCAGGTGCATGCCCAGGGCGTCCGCCACCACCGCCTTGATCACGTCCCCGTGGCTGCACGCCAGCCACACCGCCTCCGGACCGTGCTCGGCGGACACGCGCGCGTCCCAGTCCCGCACCGCCGCCACCGCCCGGGCGGCCATCGCCGCCAGGGACTCGCCGTGCGGCCCCGGGAACCGCGCCGCCGACGGGTGGTGCTGCACCACCGGCCACAGTGGCTCGGAGGCCAGCTCCTTCAGCGAGCGGCCCTCCCAGTCGCCGTACCCGCACTCGGTCAGCCGCTCGTCTACCACCGCCGGCAGGTCGGGCAGGGCCGTCGCCACGGTCTGCCGGCAGCGCTCCAGCGGGCTGGTCACCACCGCGGCCAGCGTCACCTCCCGCAACCGCCGGCCGACCGCGACCGCCTGCCTGACGCCCTCCTCGTCCAGCCCGATCGGGCTGCGCCCGGCCAGGCCGCCGGAGGCGTTGGCGGCGGTCCGGCCGTGCCGGAGCAGAAGTACGGTCGCCACCCCGGCAGGTTACCGCCGGCCCGGGTGGGGCCGCGGCCACGGTGCCGTCCGGCCACGGCGACGGTGCCGGCCGGTCGCGGTGGCGGCCGGCGGGTCACGGTGGCGGCCGGCGGGTCACGGTGGCGGTGTGACCGGTCAGGGTGGTGGTGCCGTCCGGTCAGGTCGCGGTGATCGTGCCGGTGAGCAGCAGCGCCGCGAGCACGGCGCTGGCCGCCACCCGGTACCACACGAACGGGATGAGGCTGTGCCGGGACAGGAACCGCAGCAGCCACGCGATCGCGAGGTACGCCACGACGAAGCTGGTCACGGTGCCCACCACCAGCGCGGCGGTGGGCACGCTGTCGCCCACCTGCGCGTCGTCGAGCTCCAGCACGCCGGCCCCGACGAGGGCGGGGATCGCCAGGTAGAAGGAGTACCGGGTGGCGGCCACCCGGTCGAGCCCGACCAGCAGCCCGGTGGTGATGGTGGCCCCGGCCCGGGACACGCCGGGCACCAGGGACAGCACCTGCCCCGCGCCGACGACCAGGGCGTCGCGCAGGGTCATCCGGGCAACGTCGCGGTCCCGCCGGCCGACCCGTTCGGCGTACACCATCGCCAGGCTGAACACCAGCATGCCGCCCACCACGGTCCACAGGCTCCACACCCGTGTCACCAGGTCCTGGGCGACGAAGCCGACCACCACGATCGGCAGGGTGCCGACCACCACGTACCAGGCCAGCCGGTAGTCCGGGTGCCGCCGGGCCGCCGGGGAGACCAGCCCCCGGACGAAGCCGGCGGTCAGCCGGGCGATGTCGCGAGCGAAGTAGACCACGACGGCGGCGATCGCGCCGACCTGGATCACCGCGGTGAAGCCGATCACGGCCGGGTCGTCGACCCGCATGCCGAGCAGCTTCTCCACCGCGACCAGGTGCCCGGTGGAGGAGATGGGGAAGAACTCGGTGACGCCCTCGACGATGCCCAGCAGCAGGGCCTGCCACAGCTCCAACCGGTCACCTCCCCAACCCGGCCCGGGAGGCCGCCTCGACGACCGCCTCCAGGGTGGCCGCGCCGCTGGCGGCGTCCCCGGCGAAGACCGACACCGACAGGGTGGTCACTCCGGCCGCCGCGTACGCGCGCATCCGCTCGGCGATCCGGTCCACCGGTCCCAGCAGCGAGGTCCGGTCGATGAACTCGAACGGCACCGCCGCGGCCGCGTCCCGGTGCCGGCCGGACAGGTACAGGTCCTGCACCCGGTCGGCCGCCTCGCCGTACCCCATGCGGGTCGCCAGCCGGTGGTAGAAGTTCTGCTCGCGCGACCCCATGCCGCCCACGTAGAGGGCGGCGTACCACCGCACCAGCTCGGCGCAGGCGACCGGGTCGTCCCCGACCACCACCGGCACGCTGGCGACCACGTCGAAGCCGGTCATGTCCCGCCCGGCCGCCCGGCGGCCGGCCGCCACCTCGGCCAGCAGCTGGCCGGCGAAGTCGGGGTCGACGAACAGCCCCAGCCACCCGTCGGCGATCTCCCCGGTCAGCCGCAGGTTGCGGGGTCCCAGCGCGGCCAGGTAGATCGGGATGTCGGCGCGCGGCGGGCGGAACCCGAGCTTGAGCGCCTTGCCGGGCCCGTCCGGCAGCGGAAGCTGGTAGTGGGTGCCCTGGTACTGCACCCGCTGGCGGGCCAGGACCATGCGCACGATCTCGACGTACTCGCGGGTACGCGCCAGCGGGGCGTCGAACCGGACCCCGTGCCAGCCCTCGGAGACCTGTGGCCCGCTGACCCCCAGGCCGAGCCGGAACCGGCCGCCGGACAGCGCGTCGATGGTGGCGGCGGTCATGGCGGTCGCGGCCGGCGTGCGGGCGGGAATCTGCATCACCGCCGAGCCGACGTCGATCCGCGTGGTCTGCCCGGCGATCCACGCCAGGATGCTGGGCGCGTCCGAGCCGTACGCCTCGGAGGCCCACACCACGTCGTAGCCGAGCCGGTCCGCCTCCCGCGCCAGCGCCAGGTGGTCCGCGGGGGTGGTCCAGGAGGTCTGGTAGCCGAGGCTGAGTCCCAAGCGCACCCGATGATGCTGCCATGCCCGATCCGCATCCGGCGCTCAGGGTGGCGCCCGGACCGCCTCCGACGGCAGCCGTGGCGCCGCAGCCGCCGGTGGCCCGACGTGGTCCCCGGGTGGCCCGCCGCCGCTCCACCGGGAGGGGTAGCGCGGCGACCAGGAACTGGGCAGGATGACGGAATGAGCTACGAGTACAAGCCGTTGCGGATGCCACCCCACATCGACCGCCTCACCGCAACGGCTCAGCTAGCTGTCCACGCGGAGTTCGCCGGTTGGGAACTGGCCACCGTCCGGCTCTACCCGGACGGGACCCGGCAGGTGATGCTCCGCCGGCCGCGCGGGTGGGCGGCCACGCAGCTACCGACCCGCTCCCCAAACTGAACGGCTCCGCTCCCCAAACTGAACGGCTCCGCTCCCCAAACTGAACGGCTCCGCTCCAACTGAACGGCTCGTCGCCTGCCGCTGCCCGGCCGACGCGGCACGCCCGGCCGCCGTCAGTCGCGCGGGGGCTCGGGCGACGGCTCCCGGTCCAGGTCCAGGGTCCGGTACTCGTCCAGCCGCGCCACCAGCCGGTCGTCCGGGCCGCTGCGGAACAGGGCCTCGGTGTCGCCGTCACCGGCCGCGTCCAGGTCCAGCGGTGCGGCGACCTCAACCACCGTGACCACCCCCTGCAGCGGCTCCAGGACCGGCACGTCCAGCGAGCCGAGCCCGCCGTCGCCGGCCTGCACGAGCCCCAGCACCGCCTCTCCCACGCTCTGCGGGGCCGGCACCTCCTCGTCCAGCCGCCGCGCGGCCTGGCCCGCCTCCGCCAGCAACGCCGACACGCTGGGCACCCGGAAGTCCCTCCGCTGCCGCACCGACACCACCGCCGGGTACGGGTCGGTGGCCGGCGCGACGCCGCCCGGCGCCGCCTCGGCCTCCTCCTCCACCACCCGGCCCCGGCCGATCGGTTCGGTCTCCCACGGTGTGACCTCACCGTAGGTGTCCAGCAGCAGCTGGTCGTACTCGTACGAGGCGTTGTTGAGCGCCACGTAGCTGTCCCACACCGCCTCGTCGTCGACCGCGCCGTCGGCGGCCTTGACCGCCGCCAGGTGGGTGCGCGCGGCGGCGATCACCCGCTCCAGGGCGTCGTCGAGGTCGGTGAGCCGTTCCTCGGTCCGTTCGCTCATGCTGCCCTCCCCCGCTGGGCGGCCGGCTGCCCGGGCGCCGACGGTGCGCCGCGGCGGGCGGTCAGGTCCGCGGAAACCGTCAGGTCCGCAGGAACCTGTCGAGCACCCGTACGCCGAACTGTAGCCCCTCGACCGGCACCCGCTCGTCGATACCGTGGAACAGCGCGGGAAAGTCCAGGTCGGGCGGCAGCCGCAGGGGCGTGAACCCGAAGCACCGGATACCCAGCGTGGCGAACGACTTGGCGTCCGTGCCGCCGCTGAACAGGTACGGCACCGCCCGGGCGCCCGGGTCCTCGGCGCGCAGCGCGGCGACCATCGCATCCACCAGCGGCCCGTCGAAGCTGGTCTCCACGGCCGGTTGCCGCTGCAGGTAGGTCACCTCGACGTCCGGGCCGGCCAGCTCGCGTATCCGCGCCAGCAGCTGCTCGGCCCGGCCCGGCAGGCTGCGGCAGTCCACTGTGGCGATGGCGCTGCCGGGGATCACGTTGTCCTTGTAGCCGGCGGCCAGGCGGGTGGGGTTGGCGGTGTGGCGCAGCGAGGCGCCGACCATCCGCGCCAGCGGTCCCAGCCGCGCCACCACCGCGTCCGGGTCGTCGGGCTCGGGGTCGGTGCCCAGCAGCTCGGCGAGGCCGGCGAACAGCTGGCGCACCGCCGGCGTCAGCTCGACCGGGAACCGGTACCGGCCGATCCTGGCCACCGCCTCGGCCAGGGCGGTGACGGCGTTGTCGTCGTGCAGCATCGACCCGTGGCCGGGCCGGCCGGTGGCGTGCAGCCGCAGCCAGTCGATGCCCTTCTCGGCGATCTGGATGGGGTACACGCGCAGGTCGCTGGCCGGGTCCGGCTGCCAGGAGTAGCCGCCGACCTCGCCCACGGCCTCGGTGCAGCCCTCCAGCAGGTCCGCGTGGTGCTCCACCAGGTAGCGGGCGCCCAGCGTGCTGCCGGCCTCCTCGTCGGCGGTGAAGGCCAGCACGATGTCGCGCGGCGGCCGGTAGCCGGTGCGGTGCCAGTGCCGGACGACCGCGAGCACCATCGCGTCGAAGTCCTTGACGTCGACCGCGCCGCGCCCCCACACGTACCCGTCGCGCACCTCGCCGGCGAACGGGTCGACCGACCACTCACTCCGGTCCGCCGGCACCACGTCGAGGTGACCGTGGACCAGCAGGGCGGGCCGGGTGGGGTCGGTGCCGGTCACGCGGGCCACGACGCTGGTGCGCCCCGGGACGCTCTCGCGCAGCTCGGGGCTCAGGCCCGCCTCGGACAGCCGCTCGGCCACCCACTCGGCGGCCGCCCGCTCCCCCACCGTGGTGTCCGCCTCGCCGGTGTTGGTGGTGTCGATGCGGATCAGCTCGCAGCACAGGTCGACGACCTCCTCGGCGGGGTCGACGACCGGGGTGCCGGACGAGGTGGCGTCGGGTCCGGTGACGGGTGCGCTCATGCGACTCTTCCTACCAGCCGGCCCCGACGCCACCGAGGCCGGACCACCGGGCACCGCGGGCGGCGGTCACCGCCGTGTCGCCGCGCGGCGCGTCACCGCGCCCGCCTACCAGTTGAACCCGGCCTCGTAGCTGACCTGCGCCAGCAGCGCCTGCCCGGTGGTGTTCGGGTGGAAGTAGTCCCACCCGGACAGGTGCGACAGCTGGAACGGGAAGTTGAACACCGCGTTGCCGTCGAAGCGGCAGTTCGACCCGTACGCCGCGCAGGCCGCGGCGAGCTGGGCGTTGTAGTCGATCACCCGCTGCCGGACCCGGTCGCGCCGGGCGACGTCCTCCGGGTCGAACGACGTGGGATCGGCCAGCATGGACTGGCAGATGCCGAACAGGGCCCAGAAGAACCGCGCGGTGGCGTTGGTGTGCCCGACCTCCCACAGCCGCTTGATGTCGGGGATGCTGATGACCAGCACCCGGGCGTCGGGCAGGCCCGCCTTCAGGGTGGCCAGCGCGTTGTCGATGTGGGACCGGAACGTCGCCACCGGGGTCATCGACGCCTCGCTGCTGGTGCAGGCGTCGTTGGCACCGATGAGCAGGGTGACGTACTCGGCGCCGGCGGCGACCACGGCGGCGGCCTGGCCGGGCATGTCCGCGGCGCGGGCGCCGGATTGCGCCGCGTTGACGTTGTTGCCGGAGACGTCCGGGTTCACCGCGAGGATGCGCAGGTAGTGGCTGTTGACGTCGGAGCTGGTGCCGGTGCTGAACGACCGGGACGGGCAGTCGACGAAGAACCCACAGGCGTTGAACCCGCGGGTGATCGAGTCGCCCATGCTGGCGATCGAGTCGGGCACCGGCTGGTCCTGGGCGGACGCGGGGCCCGCCAGGCCGCCCAGCAGCAGGAGCGTCGCCGCGGCCGCGGCGGCTGCGGCGCGTCGAAGCAGGGGGAACACGAGGACCTCCCAGGGGGCGGAGGGTTACCGTCCGGTAGCCACCGGTACGGGTAAGGTAACGGCGCGTTCCCGCCGCTTCAAGAGTTACGTGCCAATATTCCCCGCTATGGGGGTATGGCCGCGGGCCGGCGCTCCCCTCCCACCGGCCGGTGTGGTCAGCGCGGCTCGACGCCGCCGCCTACTGCGGACGGACGGGCGCAGCCCGAACGCGCCGGCGGGGTGGCGCCGTGCGTGCCGACCGCCGCGGCCAGGCGCCACAGCGCCGCGGCGGCCAGCACGTGCCAGACCGCGTGACCCTGCAGCAGGCTGTCCGGCTGGCACCACCCCGCGCGGTCGCTCAGGTTGCCGGCCAGCGCCCCGGCCGCCAGCAGCAGCCCCGCCGGCACGAGCACCCGGCGCAGCCCCGGGCGCCGCCACGCCCGCCACAGGCTCAGGCCGACCGCCGCCACCGCCAGACCGGCCTGGCCCAGTGTGGAGGCTGCCGGCCCGACCGCCACCAGGGGTGCGACGGCCAGCGCCGGCACCGCCCACGCCGCCGGCCGCGGTGGCCAGCAGGCCGCCGGCCACCCGGCGGGGGGTCGCCGGTCGGACAGGTCCGCGGCGGCGTCGGCGGCCACGAACGCCAGCAGGGCCGCCAGCGGCAGGTCGTGCGCGTACGCCTGCCAGGGCGGGTGGGGGCCGTGCTGGATGAGCGACCCGACGCCGACCGCCGCCACCAGGCCCGCGTACCACCACTGTGGAGCGGTGCGGGCGGGGCGGGCGGCGGCCACGGCCGCGACCACGAACGCGAGGCTGGACACCGCGCTGGCCGGCTGCCCCCACCAGCCGGCGCGGAACTGCTCGCATCCCAGCGCGAGCGCCGCGGTCGCGGTGCCGTTCAGCCGAGGCCTCCCACGAGCGTGCTGCCGCCGTCGAGCACGAGCGTCTGGCCGGTGATCCAGCTGGCGTCCTCCGAGAGCAGGAACGCCACGGCGGAGGCGACGTCGGCCGGCTCGCCCAGCCGCCCCAGCGGGTACCCGTTGACGACCTCGGCCTCCCGCCCCTCGTACAGCGCCCGGGCGAACCGGGTACGCACGATGGCGGGGGCGACCGCGTTGACCCGGACCGAGGGGGCGAGCTCGAGGGCGAGCTGGGCGGTCAGGTAGCTCAGCGCGGCCTTGCTCATGCCGTAGCCGCCGATGCCGGGCGCGGGTCGCAACCCGGCCACCGACGACACGTTGACCACCGCGCCGCCGGTGCGCCCCATGGCCGCGTCGTACACCTTCTGGGTCCAGCCGAGGGCGCTGATCACGTTGATCTCGAGGATCTTCCGCACCACCTCGGTGGTCTGCTCGACGAGCGGCCCGAACACCGGGTTGGTGCCCACGTTGTTGACCAGGTAGTCGATGCGGCCGTAGGTGTCCACGGTCCGGCGCACCGTCTCCGCCTGGTGGGCCTCGTCGTGCGCCCGGCCGGCCACGCCCATCGCCCGCGGCGGGCCGCCCAGCTGCCGCACCGCCTCGGCGAGGGTGTCCTCGTTGCGCCCGGTGATGACCACCCGGTCGCCGCGCTGCACCAGCGCCGAGGCGATCGCCAGCCCGATCCCCCGGCTGGCGGCGGTGACGATGGCGACCCTGCCCGGGCCGGTCTCGTCAGCCACACGGTCCTCCGGCGACGTAGATGACCTGACCGGACACGAAGCCCGCGCCCTCGCTGACCAGGAACGACACGGTGTGCGCCACGTCCTCGGGCCGGCCCACCCGCCGTACCGGGGTCTGCTCCGCGGCCGCCTTCTGGAACGCCTCGAAGTCCATGCCGACGCGGGCGGCGGTGGCCGCGGTCATGTCGGTGACGATGAAGCCGGGGGCGACCGCGTTGACGGTGATGCCGAACGGGCCGAGCTCGATGGCCAGCGTCTTGGTGAACCCCTGCAGCCCGGCCTTGGCCGCCGAGTAGTTGGCCTGGCCCCGGTTGCCCAGGGCGGAGCGGCTGGAGATGTTGACGATCCGCCCCCACTTCGCCTCGACCATGTACGCCTGGGCCGCCCGGCTGCACAGGAACGCGCCGCGCAGGTGCACCGCCATGACGGTGTCCCAGTCGTCGTCGGTCATCTTGAACAGCAGGTTGTCGCGGATCACGCCGGCGTTGTTGACCAGGACGGTCGGCGGGCCGAGCTCGGAGGCGGCGCGCTGCACCGCCGCCTCGACCTGGGCGCGGTCGGTCACGTCGGCCCCGATCCCGACCGCCTTGCCGCCGTTGTCGACGATCTCCTGTGCGGTGGCCGCGGCGCCGGCCTCGTTCAGGTCCACGACGGCCACGGCCAGGCCGTCGGCGGCCAGCCGCCGGGCGGTGGCGGCACCGATCCCGCGGGCCGCACCGGTCACGATTGCTACCCGGTTGCTCTCAGACATGCCGGTAACCTACCCGCCGCCGCCTACCGGGAGGTAACCAGGCGGGGTGGCACGCGCCCGGCCTCACTCGAACATCGAGTGCCTGGCACCGCGTTCCTCCCGCCTGCGCGCGGCCCGGCGGCGCTGGATGACCACGATGTCCACCAGCGCGACCACGGCCAGCACCACGAGCAGGACCGACAGGACCCACATCCCCGCCCGGGCGGTCAGCCAGGCCAGCAGCGCGCAGCTGACCAGGCCGAAGATCGCGAACGCCAGGCGCAGGTTGAGGGCGCTGTACGGCTGGCCGATCGTGCCGCGGCGGCCACGTGGCTGTGGTCTCACGTGCGGCTGGTACCCGCTGCTCCGCCCGGCAACCCGCCGGTGGGCGGTGCGACCCGTCCGCGGGTCCGAGCCGCCGGCACCGGACACGGCGGCGCCCCACGCCGGCGGGGCCCGCCCGACACCCGCGGCGGCTATCCGCCGCCTGCCCGCTCGGCGGCCCGGTCCGCGGCCCGCACGGACGCCAGGTGCCACACCGGCAGCACCACCCACAGCAGCACGAACAGCAGCCCGACCCCGGCGGCGACGGCGACCGCCGCGGGCCGCGGCATGACCGCGTCGGCGGCCAGCAGCACGGCGCTGACCATCGCGACGATGAGCAGCATGATCCCGGCGTACGCCATCCGGCTGGAGACGCGGACCAGCAGCGGCTTCTGGTGACGGCGGTACAGCAGCCGGTGGTGGGCGACCGGGGCGATGATCAGCGCGGCGGCGGCCGCCGCCGACAGCAGGGCGGTCAGGTACGTGACCCGGGCGAACGTGTCGCCGGGGGTGAACTGCGGGGTGAACGCGACGATCAGCAGGAACGCGAACAGGATCTGCACGCCGGTCTGCGCCACCCGCAGCTCCTGCAGGAGCTCGGCGAAGTTGCGCTGCCAGCGTTGCCGCTCGCTCTCCCGGGCGGTCTCGCCGGCCGGTCCGGGGTGGCTCACCCGGCGGCCACTTCCCGCGCGGCCGCCACGATCGCGTCCGCGTCGATGCCGGCGGCCCGCCGCTGCTCGGCCGGGTCGGCCGAGGCGGGGAGGTCGCGCACCGCGAGCTTGTGGACGCGCGGCACGGGACCGGTGGCGGCCAGCGCGTCCAGCACCGCGTCGCCCAGCCCGCCCTCGGGCCGGTGGTCCTCCACGGTGACCATCGCCGCCGTCTGCCGGGCCGCCTCCCGCAGGGTGGTGGCGTCGACCGGCTTGAGCGAGTACAGGTCGATGACGCGGGCGGCGATGCCCTCGGCGGCGAGCCGGTCGGCGGCGGCCAGCGCCTCGTGCACGGTCACGCCCGTGCCCACCAGCGTGACCCGGTCCTCGGAGGAGGCGCGCAGCACCCGGCTGCCGCCCAACGGGAACACCTGGCCGGGCGGGTAGATGACCGGCGTGGCGCCGCGCATGGTGCGGAGGTAGGTGATGCCGGGCACGTCCAGTGTGGCCGACACGAGCGCGGCGGTCTGGTTGGCGTCACACGGGTGCAGCACCGTGCTGCCGTGCAGCGCGCGGAACATGGCCAGGTCCTCCAGGCCCATCTGCGACGGGCCGTCGGGTCCGATCGACACGCCGGCGTGGGACCCGGCCAGGCGCAGGTCGGCGCGGCTGACGGCGGCCATGCGCAGGAAGTCGTGGGCGCGGGTGAGGAAGGCGGCGAAGGTGGCCGCGTACGGTCGCCAGCCGCGTACCTGCATACCCGTGGCGGCGGCCACCATCTGCTGCTCGGCGATGTAGAACTCGAAGAACCGCTCCGGGTGCGCCTTCTCGAACCTGCCGGTACGGGTGGAGTCGGAGACCTCGCCGTCGAGCACCACCAGGTCGCCGCGGACCGTGCCGAGGGCGGCCAGCGTGTCGCCGAAGGCGTCGCGCGTGGCGACCTCCTCGCCCACCTGCCAGCTCGGCAGCTCCGCCTCGCCGGTGGGGAACCGGTACGGGGTCGCCTCGCTGTCGGGCGGGATGAGCGGCACCCGCAGGTCGCGGACGCCACCGAGGTGGGCCACCACCTCGTCGGGGTGGGGCACCGGCTTGCCGTGGTAGCCGTTGCGGTCCTCGACCGACGGTGCGCCACGGCCCTTGACCGTCCGGGCGAGGATCGCGGTGGGTGCGCCGGTCACCTCGACCGCCGCGCGGTAGGCCGCGTCGATCTCATCGATGTCATGCCCGTCGATCTCGATGACGTCCCAGCCGAACGCGCCGATGCGTCGGGCGTACGCACCGGTGTCCCACCCCAGACGGGTGGGGCCGCGCTGGCCGAGACGGTTGACGTCGACGATGACGGTGAGCCGGTCCAGCGCGGCGTGCCCGGCGTGGGCGAACGCCTCCCACATGGACCCTTCGGCCAGCTCGCTGTCGCCGCACAGCACCCACACCCGGTACGGCAGGCGGTCCAGGCAGGCACCGGTCAGCGCCAGCCCGACGCCCACGGGCAGCCCCTGGCCGAGCGACCCGGTGGCGACCGGCACCCACGGCAGCCTGGGGGTGGGGTGCCCCTCCAGCCGGCTGCCGAGCTGCCGGAAGGTCAACAGCTCCTCCTCGCCGATCGCGCCGACCGCGCGCAGCATCGCGTACAGCAGCGGGGAGGCGTGGCCCTTGGACAACAGGAAGACGTCGTTGGCCGGATGGTCGGGCCGGGTGACGTCGTAGCGCAGGTGGTGGGCGAGCAGCACCGCGGCGAGCTCCGCGGCGGACATCGACGACGTGGGATGTCCCGAGCCGGCGGCGGCCGCGCACCGGACCGCGTCGACACGCAGCTGCTGGGCCAGCTCGGACAGATCGAGGCGGGGCGGTGCAACCGGGCTCATGCGTTGCCCCCTTCCCTGCGACCGCTGTGGCAAACGTCGCCGCCGGGCCCGCGGCCACGACGGCGCGGGCCGGGTACGGTCAGCGCGGCCGGGCGGCGCGGCGGCGGCCACCGGCCGCGCCGCGGTCGTCGGCCGGTTCGACGCGCCGTCGCTCGCGCCGGTCGGACCGCCGGTCGGGCGGCCGGTCGACCGGAGGCTCCTCGCGCCGGTCCGCGGTGCGCTCGCGGGCACGGGCGTCGCCGCGCTGCCGGGTCCGGGTCTCGCCACGTTCCCGGTCACGGACGTCGGCGCGGTCCCGGGCGCGGACGTCGCCCTCCCCGCCGCGGCTGGCGCGACGGCCCGCGGCACGGTCACCGCCGTCCGCCCCGCGGGCCGGGCGACGGTTCGCGGCGCGCTCGCCGCCGCGCGCACCCCCACCCTGACGCCGCTGCGCTCCGTCGGCCGGGTCGGCCGCCGGCTCGTCGTCGCCCCGGTCGCGCAGCTGCTGGCGCAGCGTCTCCAGGGCCCGGGCGAGCAGCCGGGACACGTGCATCTGGGAGATGCCGATCCGGGCGGCGATCTGGTCCTGGGTGAGGTTGGCGAAGAACCGCAGGTGCAGGATGCGGCGGTCCCGCTCGGGGAGGGCCGCGACCGCCGGCGCGGCCGAGACCCGCAGCTCGGCCAGGGCCAGCTCGTTGTCCTCCTCCCCCAGTACGTCGGACAGCAGCGGCCCGCCCTCGCCGCCGGTGTCCCGGGCCGGCACGTCCAGCGACGCGGTGGTGTACGCCCCGGCCACCTTGATGCCCTCTCGGACCTCGTCCTCCGGCAGGCTGAGCGCGTCGGCGACCTCCGCCGGGGTGGGTAGGTGCCCCAGCTGCTGGGCGAGCTGCTCGGTGGAGCGCACCACCGCCAGCCGCAGCTCCTGCAGGTGCCGGGGCACGTGCACGTCCCAGGTCTGGTCCCGGAAGTAGCGCTTGAGCTCCCCGGCGATGGTGGGTACGGCGAAGGCGACGAACCCGTTGCCGTGCTCGGGGTTGAACCGGTCGACCGCCTTGATGAGGCCGACCGTGGCGGTCTGGACCAGGTCCTGGACCGGTTCGCCCTTGCCGGCGAACCGGCGGGCGATGTGCGTGGCCAGCGGCAGCCACGCTTCGATCGTCTGTGCCCGTACCGCGGGGCGGGACGGATGGTGCGGCGGCAGCGCCGCCAGCGCGTGCAGGAGCTCGTTGGGGTGCTCGCTGTCGATCGGGGAGGTGTCCGGGCCGTCGGGAAGCGTGGTTGCGGCCATGTGCCCACCTACATCCTTCTCGTGCCAGATCAACCGTACGGACGAGCTGTCACTGACTGATCGGTTGGCGGCTACGGACGTACGGGCGATGTGACGTCCATCCTATCGGCGGATCCCGCCATCGTCCCGTGGCGGAAACCGGGCCGTCTGCGCGCCGCCCGGTCATCCGGATCGCGGGATGCCGCGGGTTCGGCCGGTCGCCCTCCGGCGGACCCTGCCGGCCACGCGGGGCGGACCCCGCCGGCGTACGCCGGGTACCCCGGCACCGCCGTACGGTCGGGCCACCGGCACCCGCGCGGCACGTCACCCGCGGGTGCGGGCCGGCGTCACCGTGGCGTGCCCGCCCACGCGGGAGCGGGCCGTCCCGCCACCGCGGCGCGGCCGGTCAGACGAGACTCGGCGGCGCCGAGTAGATCTTCGAGCAGAACTCGGCCACCTCGTGCTCGCCGAGGTGCGTGACGACGTCCGCCTCGCTGATCATGCCCACCAGCCGATGGTTCTCGATGACCGGCAACCTGCGGATCTTGTTGTCGGTCATCATCCGCATCACCTCGGACACGTCCGCCTCGGCGTCGACCCAGATCGGGGTCCCGCGGGCGAGCTCACCGGCGGTCGTGGTCCGCGGGTCGCGGCCCTCGGCCACGCACCGGACCACGATGTCGCGGTCGGTGATGATGCCGTGCAGGCGGTCATCCTCTCCGCAGATCGGCAGGGCGCCGACCTGGTGCTCGCGCATCTTCTCCGCCGCCAGCTGCAGGGTGTCGTTCTCCTGGATGCACTCGGCACCCCGGTGCATGATGTCCCGGGCGTTCGTCATGTGGATCCCCCCTCGTCCGGGCCGTGGCGCCGGCAGCGCCCCGTCATCTGCGCTCCCCTCAATCTCGCACATCCGGCCCGGTCGGGTGGCCGAACGACGAACTCCCGACCCCCGGCGCCCCGCCCTCATCACCCGGCCGGTCCCGCGGTCCGGCGCAGCTCGTGCGGCCCGCGCACCTGCGCGCCGGCCCGCCGTACCCGCCGCGCCAGCTCCCGGTCCGAGGTCACCACCACGGTGGGTCGGCCGCCGGCCTCGCCCACCAGGCGCACCACCGTGTCGTCGCCGGCACCCGGCGCGGTCACGACCCGTACCCCCGGCACGCTGGCGACGCCGCGGGCCGCACCCTCCACCACCAGCACCAGCTCCAGTGGTGGGGGCACGCCCGGCAGGCCGGTGCCGGCCACGGCGGCCAGCTCGTCGCGCAGCCGCCGGGTCGCCGCGGCCCGGTCCCGCCACCATCCGTCCGGCACCGAACCGACCACGTTGGCCGCATCCACCACGACCAGCGGCAACGGCTCCACTCCGCCAGCCTGGCACGTTGAACGGCCCTCCGACGTAGGCTCGTCGTGACGGGTACGGATTGCGCGGATTTCGGGTGGAGGTGACGCCATGCCGCTGAGCTGGGCCACGCTCGCGTCCCTGGCCGCCATGGCCGACGACATCGGGGTGCTGTCCATCTACGTCACCGTCGACCCTCATCACCGTTCCGAGTCCGCGCCGCGGGCACCGTGGGAGGTGCGGCTGCGCAACCAGCTGACCGAGGTGGAACGACGGCTGCGCGACGAGGGCCGGCGGGAACACTACCTGGCCCTGTCGGCCCGGCTGGAGCGGCTGCGGCCCGACCTGGAGCGGCTGCTCGACCCGACCGCTCCCGGTCTGGGCCGGGCACTGTTCACGGGCGTCTCCGACGGCGAGGTGCGCACCGTGTCGTTGCAGATGCCGCTGGACGACCGGGTGGTCCTGGAGCGGGACGCCTTCATCCGCCCGCTGATCAACGCCTGGAGCCAGGCGGGACCCGCCGGTGCGGTCGCGGTCGGTGCCGAGGGCGTACGCCTCATCGACCTGCGGTTCGGGCTGGCCGACGAGGTCGCGGCCATGCGGCCACCGGAGCTGCCCGAGCAGCCGGAGTTGAAGGGCCCGCCCGCAGCGGCCAACCCGGCCGTCCCCCTGCACGCCGCGGCGCAACGCGACCTGTACGAGCGCCGGGAGGAGGACAAGCTGCAGCGGTTCCTGCGCACGGTCGGCCCCGAACTGGACCGGCACGCCCGCGACCGGGCGTGGGAGCACCTGGTCGTCACGGGCGACGCGCGGCAGGTGCAGGCGGTCGTCGACGGGCTGCCGCAGCACTGGAAGGACCGCGTGGTCACCCTGGACCACCCGGTGTCGACGCTGACCGTACCCAAGATCGCCTCCACCGTGACGCCCGCGCTGGCGGAGGCCCGGCGCCGGCACCACCTCGACCTGGTCCGCCGGGCCCACGACCTGGCGTTGTCCCGCGGTGCGGGCGCCTGGGGGCTCGGCGACACCCTCGACGCGCTGCAGCAGGGGCGGGTCGACCACCTGCTGCTCGCCGTCGACGGCCAGTGGACCGGCAGCCGGACGCCCGACGGCCGGCTCGTCCCCGAGGGGGAGGTGCCACCGGGGGTGACGCCCGACCAGTTGACCACCGAACCGTACCTGGGCGAGCGCATGATCGAGTTGGCGCTGGGCAGCGGCGCGAAGATCACCGCCGTGGAGCCGGACGGGGACGGCCTGCTCGACCA
>VSBZ01000057.1:0-21871 GCA_047459215.1 Micromonosporaceae bacterium
ATGGCGGCGCCGTCGGGGCTGACCGACAGGCTGCTGTAGACCGCGTCCGAGGCGATCCGCCGGTACCCGCCGGTGGTCACGTCGAGCGCGACCACCGCCCCGCGCCCGCGCCGGTCCCCCGCCACGTACAGCGTGGACGAGTCCGGCGACCACACCAGCTCCGTCGGGGTCAGCTCCTCGGTCAGGTCGAACGACCGTCCGGGCCCGCCGGCGAGCCCCTGGACGTACACCGCCCACGTGGTGGGGGTGGCGACGTCGCCCACCGCCCGGCGGACGGCCGCCACGCGCGCGCCGTCGGGAGAGACCACCGGTCCCCGGTAGTCGACGTCCGCTTCCTCCACCACCGTGCGCCGGTCGCCGGTGGCGACGTCGATGGCCACCAGGCCGGTGCGGGTGCGGCCCCGCGGCTCCCGCACGGTCCAGGTGGTGACGAGGGTCGTCCCGTCCGGCGTGAGCGAGTACGACGCCTCCACCAGTGCCGGGCCCGCGTCCGGCGCCAGGTCGCGCGGGGGTGTGCCGTCGTCGGTACGGGCGGCGAGCAGCCGCGGGAAGTCGGGTCCCAGGTCGTGGTCCCAGTGCCGGACGGGGAACCCGTCGTGGAGGATCGCGGTCACCTTGGCCCGGTCGCGGTCACGGCGCCACCGCTCGTCCTCCTCGGCGTCGGCGTCGCGCAGCCGTGAGGTCGCCACCACGTACGCGGTGGAGGCGCGGGCACCGACCGGCCCCGACAGGCCGCCGGGGCTGGTCGCGACGCGGACGGCGTCGCCACGCGGCGGCAGCAGCCACAGCGCGGGCACGTCCGGCGGGTCGCCCTGCGGGCCGGGCCGCGTGGAGGTGAACAGCAGCGACCCGTCGCCGACGAACGCCGGCGACGACTCCCCCTGCTCGGAGTGGGTGAGCCGACGCGGCGGCTCGACGCCGGCCGGGTCGAGCTCCCACAGTGAACTCCGGTACCGGTCACGGTCCTCGGTGGCCTGCTCGACACACGCCACCAGGCGGGTGCCGTCGGGTGACAGCACGAGCCGGGTGAGGCGGGGCAGCGCGACGAACTCCGCCACGTCGTGGAAGACCGACCGGGGTGGCATGCCGGGCAGCCTACCCGCCGAGGGCGGGTCCGGCTCACGTCGTCGCCTTGACGACCACGACCGGGCAGGTGGCGTGGTCCACGCAGTACAGGCTGACCGACCCGGTCATCGTTCCCAGCAGCCCGGGCAGTCCGTGGCTGCCGACCACCAGCAGGTCGGCGTGGCGGGACCGGTCGACCAGCGCCGGGCCGGGCTCTCCCCGTACCGGGCGGCGTTCGACCGCGACCCCCGGCTCACCGCCGGCCGCGCGGTCGACGACCGCGGCGATCAGCTGCTCGGCGGCGGCGGCCCGGTTCACGCGGGGCAGCACCGCCAGCGGTATGCCGAACTGGCTCGGCGGCTCCCAGGCGTGGACCGCCTCCACCACCGCTCCCGTGGCCCGCGCGTACTCCAGCGCCCACCGCACGGCCCGGACCGACGCCTCGGTGCCGTCGACGCCGACCACGGTGCGCGGCCGTGCCGCCTGCTGTGCCACGCCAGACCTCCCTCGGTGGGCGCGCCGGCCCGCCTCGCAGGCCGGCGACCGGTGCGGGCGCCGGCGTGTGGCCCGTACCCGGTCCGGCGGCGGCCAAACAGCGGTTGACGGTCGGGTAACCGCCGACCGCCGGCGGAGCCGGCACTCCGTCGCCCGGCACCATCGCGGCGCCGGGGCGGCGCCGCGCGGGTCGCGACACCCGCCGGCCGCGGGGTGCGGCGGCGCGGCGGCGGGTCAGTGCAGCGGCGGCAGGCGCTGGGGGTGGTGGAGCACCTCCCGGAACAGGTCGCCACGGGCGGCCAGGCGCGGCAGGATCGTCCGGATCGTGAAGGCGTCCGGCCTCAGGTGCGGGTCGTCGAGCTCGTCCCAGTCGATGGGTGCCGAGACCGGCGCACCCGGCGCGGGCCGGGGGCTGTACGGGGCGACGAGCGTCCGGTTGACCGCGTTCTGGGTGTAGTCCAGCCGGGCGAGGCCGCCCCGTTCGGCCACGCCCCACTTCCAGCTCACCAGCTCGGGCACGACCGCGCCGACGGACCGGGACAGCCGTTCCACCCAGGCACGGGTGGTGGCGAAATCGGGACCGCGTTCGACCGGAATCCAGATCTGGATGCCGCGTCGCCCGGTGAGCTTCGCGCGGGCGCGCACGCCCACGTGCCGCAGGGCGGTGCGGTGCAGCCGGGCCAGCACCAGCAGGTCCTCCCAGCTGGTGGCCTCGCCCGGGTCGAGGTCGATCAGCGCGTACGTCGGCAGGTCGGGCCGGTCGGTCAGGGAGGTCCAGGCGTGCCACTCCAGGGCGCCGAAGTTGGCCGCCCACACCAGGGCGGCGGGTTCGTCGACGACCAGGTAGGTGCGGGCCTGTCCCGCGCGGGCCTGTGGGTCGGTCCACCGCGGCAGCCAGTCGGGGGCGTGACGGGGCAGCTCCTTCTGCCAGAAGCCGGTGCCCTGCGCGCCGTTGGGGAAGCGGTGCAGGTTCATGGCCCGCCCCGACAGGTACGGCAGCAGCGTCGGCGCGATCTGCGCGGCGTACCGCAGCAGGTCCCGCTTGGTGACCGGGTGCTCCCCCGGCCGCGGCGGGAAGAGCACCTTGTCGAGGTTGGTGACCCGCAGGTCCCGGCCGAAGATGTGCCAGACGCCGCGCGACGGCAGCTCGTCGAGCTGGCGCAGCTGCTCCTCGTCGGCCGTGGTCCAGGCGGGCTGCAGCGCGACCGCGGCGCTGGCGGGAGGCTGGTCCGACCGCCACATCCGCTGCGGGTCCGCACGGACCTCCTCGTTCGTCCGGCCACTGAGGACGGAGCGTGGGTGGTCCTCGGGGTCCCAGCCGCTGACGGCGTACCCGTCCCGCTTGTGCAGCAGCAGCCAGCGGTCCTTGTCGGCGGTGCCGCGGCCGGTGCGGACGAGCACGAACCGGCCCCGCAGCTTCTCGCCGTACAGGTCCATGTGCAGCTCCCCGCCGGCCAGCGCCCGCGCCGGGTCGGGCGGGTCACCCGCGTCCCGCAGCTGCCACGTGCCGGTGTCCCAGACGATGACGTCCCCGCCGCCGTACTCCCCCGCCGGGATGATCCCCTCGAAGTCGAGGTACTCGACCGGGTGGTCCTCCACCCGGAACGCCGCCCGCCGCGCCGCCGGGTCGAGCGTCGGCCCCTTCGGCACCGCCCAGCTCACCAGCACCCCGCCGATTTCCAGGCGGAAGTCGTAGTGCAACCGGCGCGCCCGGTGCCGCTGCACCACGAAGCGCGCCGCGCCCGGCCTGTCGGCAGCCGCCGGCTCGCCGCCGGCCTCGCGCACCCGGGTCGGCGTGCCGCCGGAGGGCTCGGAGGTACGGGCGAAGTCCCGCTTGCGCCGGTAGGGAGCGAGCGCGTCGTCCCGCTTGCCGGTCCCCTTCCTCGGCGCCATGCCTCCCTCATACCCCGCCGAAACCGCCTGGCACCAGGACGGGGCGGGATAGCCTGGCGGAAGGGACGACCGGGCAGGGGAGGCTCGGCATGCGCGTCGCGGTCGCGGGTGCCACCGGCAAACTCGGGTCGTTGACGGTCGCCGCCCTCGAACGGGACGGTCACGAGACGGTACGTATCAGCCGTTCCCTGGGGGTGGACCTGTTGACCGGGGAAGGGCTGGACGAGGCGCTCACCGGGGTTGAGGCGGTCATCGACGTCACCAACAATCCCACGGCCGACTGGGCGGAGGCCGTCTCGTACTTCGGCGCCACGACCGCCAATCTGCTCGCTGCGGAGGAGCGCGCCGGTGTGGGGCACCACGTGCTGCTGTCGATCACCGCCGCCGAGCGGGTCGAGGACAACGCGCACTACGCCGGCAAGCGGGAGCAGGAGCGCCTGGTGTCCGAGGGACCCGTGCCGTGGACGATCGTGCCCAGCGCCCAGTTCCACGACTTCGCCGCCATGGTGGCGGGCTGGACGGAGCGGGACGGTGTCGCCACGGTCCCACCGCTGGTCGTCCAGCCGGTCGCCCCCGCGGACCTGGCCGACATCCTCGCCGAGATTGCCGTGGGACCGCCGCGGGGACGCTACGTCGACGTCGCCGGACCGCGGCGGGAGGACCTCGTCGACATGGCACGGCGTACCCTGCGGGCCCGCGGACACGCGGTGACGGTCGTGCCGGGCTGGTCGGGGCCGCTCGGGACCTCGATGGCCGGCGACGTGTTGCTGCCCGGCGAGGGGGCCCGGATCACGCCGACCACCTTCGATGAGTGGCTGGCGACGCAGGGACCCGCCGGTCCTCGCCGGGACCGGGCGCCCGCCTGAACCCGATCACGAGGCTCCCGGCCGCTCCTCCCGCTCCTGGCGCTCGGCCTGCCGCCCGCGCTCATCGCCGCCGTGTGGACGACGGTCAACGTCCTCGTCTCGCTGCTCAACGTCGTTCAGATGCGGTACATTCTGACCGTCGTTCCCTCGGATGTCCTGGGTCGGGTGCAGGGCTTCGCCGGCTTCGCGTCCTACGGCGGCATGCCGCTCGGGTTGGTCGCGACGGGACTCGCACTCGACGGCCTGGGCGGGAGGGGCACCGTCCTCGTGTTTTCGGCCGTGCTCGTGGCGCTTGCGCTGTACGCCAGCTTCAGCCGCGACATGCGCACCGAGGACACGGCGAGCGGGGCCTCGACCGACGCCACACCCGACGACGTACCCGCCTGACACACCCTCCGGCAACCTCTGGCGGCTGGCACTGTCGGGATCCACGCGGATACCCAGTGGTGATCAGGTGGGGACAGGGAGGGTACGCACGTAGCCTACAGGGAGGGTACGCACGTAGAGGGTACGCACGTAGCCTACAGGGAGGTTACGCACGTTGGCTGAAGCAGCCTCGCCTCCGGCCGTGATGCTCCACCACAAGAGACCGCTGCCACGGCGAGCCGGGTGGCTCGCGGAAGCCGGCGTGTCCGCCCTCGGGCTCATGCTGGCGGTCGTGGTGTCATCGTGCGGCCCACTGGAGCCGGACGACGTGCCGGGCGTCGTATGGGAGCCTGACGCAAAGCCACGAGTTCTCGATGACGCCGGCGTGGTCGACGACTGGCGGTTTCACCTGTCGCGCAAGCCCGGCCTGTCGCGGCTCGACGCGCGTCTCGACGAGGAGTCCGGGGAGGTGGCCAACGCGACCAACCCGCCACCGCCGGGTTGGGACCTGCGCGTGGTCTGGCTGTCCGGTCCGTGTGGTCTGTCGCCGACGGTCAGGATCGAGGGAAGTGCCGGACGGATCACCCGCATCTCGGTAGAAGATCCGGTCGTCCTTCCCCCCGATGATCCCACTGTGGTATGTCCCGCCATCGGCCAGGTGCACGCCGTGGACCTCAAGCTGTCGGTCGAACCACCCGGGCACGTCCCTGTGCGCCTGATCCTGGCCGGCTGCCACATCGCCCCGTACGGCGTGACTCTGTCACCGCTTCCTGGATGTCCCGACCAAGAGGTTCGGGGTCGAGTACCCTAGCCCGGTCTCTCCGAGCCGCCCGGGGACGTGCTCCGAGTCGTCCGACGGGAGGTACGCGGCATCCACGCGGGATCCGGTTCCTGGCGTGCCCTCGCAAGCGGGCGGCCTGTGTCGGCTGTGTCCACTCGCTGAGGAGCGACGGACGAGGTGAGGCTGGCCCGAGAGCCCGCCGCTGACGGGTCACCGTGCCGCGGCCCGGCGCAGCCGGGCCGCGGCACGGTGACGTGAGGTGCGGGGCTGCCGCGCGTACCGCCGGCCGGTCGGTCACCCGCCCGCGCCGACGGGCTGGCCCACCGCGGCGACGGCGTAGCGGACCATCTGCCGGGCGTAGCCCCACTCGTTGTCGTACCAGGCCATCACCTTCACCAGGTCGCCGTCGGTCACCGTGGTGAGGTCCGCGTCGATGACCGCCGCCCGCGGGTCGGCGATGATGTCGCTGGACACCAGCGGGTCCTCCGACACCGCCACCACGTCGCCGTACCGGTCGCCGGCGGCCTCCTCGCGGAAGATGTCGTTGACCTCCTCGACGCTGGTGGGACGGCTGGTCACGCACACCACGTCCGCAAGGGAGCCGACCGGTACGGGCACGCGCAGCGCCACCCCGTCGAAGCGTCCCTGGATGGACGGCACCGTCTTGGCCGTCGCCTCGGCCGCACCGGGGCTGGTCGGGACGATGTTGGCCGCGCCGGCCCGACCCCGCCGCCACTGGCGGGCGGGCCCGTCGACCAGGTGCTGGCTGGAGGTGTACGCGTGGACGGTCGTCATGGTGGCCTTCCGGACGCCGATGCGGCGGTCGAGGATCTCCACCACCGGCGCGATGCAGTTGGTCGTGCAGCTGGCCGTCGACACCAGCTCCTCCCCCTGGCCGGCGTTTTGGTTGACACCGAAGACCGTCGTGGTGAGGTCGTCCTTGGCCGGCGCGGACAGCACCACCCGGCGGGCGCCGGCCTGGAGGTGCTTGCGGGCGTCCTCCGCGGTACGGAACTTCCCGGTGCACTCGAACACCAGGTCGACCGCGAGGTCGCCCCACGGCAGCGCCGCCGGGTCCTGCTCGTTGAGCACCCTGACCGAACGGTCGCCGACCGACAGGGTCGCGTCCTGGGACGTCACCTCCTGGTCCATGCGCCCGTAGACGGTGTCGTAGCGCAGCAGGTAGGCCAGATTGTCGGTGGGTGCGATGTCGTTGACCGCCACCAGTTCCAGCGCCGGCTCCCCCAGCACCGCCTTGAGCGTCGCCCGACCGATCCGACCAAGACCGTTGATCGCCACACGCGCTGGCATCCCATCCCCCTTGTGTCTGTTGGTCCGGTCTTCGACCTCACGCCGGAACCCGGTACCGACCTCGCGGTCCTGTTGGCCGGTTCGGGCCTGCTGGTCGCTTCGGGCCCACTGGCCGGTTCGCAGCGGGTCGGCGTCACGTCTCCACGCTCGGTTGCCCGGCCCACCCCGGTGCGAAACCACCGCGTAGCTCCCGGAAATCCGGCCGGATCGGGGTCCTTGGTCCCTCGTCGCGACGAGCGAAAGCCGCTAATGTGAAATTTGGTGGTGGATGCGTGTCGATCAGAGGGAAAAGGATGTGAGCTGACATGGCAGACGTAATGACCCGCCCCTGGACACGCCCGCAAGACTGGATCAGCCTGGTGGCCGGCGCCTACCTCGTCCTCTCGCCGCTGTGGGTGGGCGTGAGCGCCGGCGGTGCCTGGGCGATGGTGCTCATCGGGTTGGCCGTGGTCGTCCTGGCACTCATCGCCCTGTCGAGGCCGGGTGCCTACGTCGACGAATGGGTGACGGCGGCCGCCGGTGCGCTGGCGTTCCTCGCACCCTGGCTGTTCGGCTACGCCGACGAGTCGGGGGCAGCGTGGACATCGTGGATCGTCGGGCTCATCGTGGTGATCTGCGCCCTGTCCGCGGTGCCGGTGAGCCGGCGGATCGCCCACGGGCAGCACCGCGCCGCGTGAGCGTCCGAGGTGGACGCACGCACGTCGATGCCGCCCCGCCCGTACGGGCGGGGCGGCATCGACCTGACAGGACACGCATCGACACGGGACGGCGCCTCGTGACACGGGACGGCGCCTCGCCGTCGGGGGTGGCGCGATCGCGGGCCGGTGCCGACCGGGCACGCCTGGACGGCACCGGCTCAGCCGGGCGGTGACGCGCGCGTGTCGGGACGTGCGGTCCGCGAGCCCGCCGGACGACACGTTACGCGCGCGGCCGGCGACCCGTCGACGTGGTGGACGGGTCACGGGTCGCGCAGGAGCCGCCGCGTACGCCCGCCCGACGCGCGCTGCGGACGAGAGCCTCCAGACCCGTCGCGAGGGCCCGGCGCTCGTCCTCGGTCATGGCGGCGGTCCACTCGAGGTAGTGCCGGTGGAAGGCGACGCCCATGTCGCGGTGCAGCTCGCGACCGCGCTCGGTCAGCCGCAGCCGGTAGAGACGGCGGTCGGCCGGGTCGCGTTCGCGCACCAGCAGCCCGTCCCGCTCCAGGTCCGCCGCCAACCTGCTGACGCTGCTCTTGTCCAGGTGCAGCAGCTCGGCCAGGTCCCGCTGGGACAGCGGGACCTCACGGTCCAGCTCGTGCAGGGCGAACGCCTGGGACAGCGACAACGGTGCGCCGCCGGTGGAGGCCGTCGGCATCACCGACGCGATCATCCGGAACAGCTCCATCATCAGGTCGTGGAGCTGTGGCGCCGTCGGGTCCACGTCCACGTCCACGTAACCGGGCTGTGCCGCCGGTTCCACGCGACCTCCGCTCCTCAAGAGTTGCGCCGCGCAACTTTCCGGCCTACCCTCGTAACTAGTTGCATAGTACAACCAAGGGGGATCATGCGCCTGCACCGGCATCACCACCACCACAACAACAGCTTCGAAGGGCGGGCCGCGCGGTGGTACGACGTCATGGCCCGGCGGCTGGTGCGGCCGGTGTACCGGCGGCTGGCGGCGGACGTCGCCGCCGCGGCGCCGCACGGTGCCGCGGTGCTCGACGTCGGCACCGGACCGGCCGTCCTCCTGGTCGAGCTCGCCCGGCTCCGGCCCGACCTGCGTCTGACCGGCGTGGACCCGTCCGCCGACATGGTGGCCGCGGCCGAGCGGAACCTGCGCCGCTGTGCGCCGGACGCCTCCGCCGTCGTGGGCGACGCCACCCACCTGCCGTTCCCCGACGGCGCCTTCGACCTGATCGTCACCTCGTTCAGCCTGCACCACTGGGACGACGTCCCGGCCGCGGGTGCGGAGCTGGCCCGGGTGCTGCGGCCGGGCGGGCGCGTCCTGGTGTACGACTTCCGCTTCGCGCCGTTCGACGAGCTGACGGCCGCCACGGCGGGGACGTCGCTGGCCGGCGGACCCGAGCCGGAGCGCACCCGGTTCCGGCCCGGCTTCCCGTTGCCGCGTGCGGCGGTGCGGCTCGTGCTGCACGACCGGCGGGCACCGGTGCCAGGCCGGACCGGCCCGGCCTCGTGAGGGCCCGACCATGGCGGCGCCCGGGCGCATCGCGGTCCGCCGCCACCGCCGGCGACGCCGCCCGGACGGTACCGACGTCGCCGCCGTAGCGGCGTTGTCCGGTGCACGCACGTCCGGTTAAACTGGTCAGACAACTGCATGTGCCGCTTGAGTCCCGGCGGGAGATCTGGGCCCGTGCCCAGAGCCGAAGGAGCAACCTCCCCGAACCTCTCAGGCACCACACCGTCGGGACGAGGCAACTCTGGAGAGCGGCCCTCAGCCGGAGGGCCCACCGAAGGGGCAAGCGGATCCGTCCGCAATCTCTCAGGTCAGGCGACAGAGCGGGGAGACGGTGGCACGACCGTGCCGCCCCACTTCACCGCGACCACACACCGGACGGGCCCGCGGGACCCAGCGACCGCTCCGGTGGAGCTTGACCCGACCGGGGTGGTGCACATGTGGAGTTGCGCTTCCGGCGCCGCCGCTGGTGGCGCCGTCGCGTCCGGTGCCGCCGACTCGACCGGCGAGACTCGGCAGCGGAGGCGGATCCGGCGATGACCGTCAGCGTCTTCGACCTGTTCTCCATCGGGATCGGCCCGTCCAGCTCCCACACCGTGGGGCCGATGCGGGCCGCCAACCGGTTCGTCGCCGACCTCGACGACCGCGGGCTGTTGGACAAGACCACCGCGGTCGACATCCGGCTGTACGGGTCGCTGGCGGCGACCGGAGTCGGGCACGGGACGGTACCGGCGGTACTGGTCGGCCTGACCGGCCGCCGGCCCGAGGAGGTCACACCGGAGGAGATGGCCGCCCGGATGGCGGACCTGCGCAGCCGCGGCCGGCTGGACCTGGCCGGACGGGTCGGCGTCCCCATGTCCGAACAGGACGTGGTCCGCCACCCGCTGACCGTGCTGCCGGGACATCCCAACGGAATGGTGCTCGCCGCCCGTGGCCCGGCCGGCGAGGTCACCTATGAGCAGACGTACTACTCCACCGGCGGCGGGTTCGTCGCCACCGCGGACGAGCTGGGCAGCCAGGGCGAGCTGCCGTCGGCGCCGCGGGGGCCGTTCCGGACCGCGGCGGAACTGCTACGCCGGTGCGCCGAGACCGGGTCGTCCGTCAGCGAGGTCATGCTCCGGTTCGAGGCCACGCGGCGTCCGGTGGCCGAGGTGCGGGCGTACCTGCTGCGGATCCGGGACGTGATGTGGGAGTGTGTCCAGCGCGGCGTGCGTACCGACGGCGAGCTGCCCGGCGGGCTGGGGGTACGGCGGCGCGCCCCGGACTGGTACCGCCGGCTGTCGGTTGAGGACCCCGACCACAACGATCCCGCCCTGGCGGAGGACTGGGTGAACCTGGTCGCGATGGCCGTCAACGAGGAGAACGCGGCCGGCGGCCGGGTCGTGACCGCCCCCACCAACGGCGCGGCCGGCATCATCCCGGCGGTGCTGCACTACGCCGTCCACTACACCGCCGCCGGGGCCGCCGACCCGGACGAGGTCGCGGTCCGGTTCCTGCTCACCGCCGGAGCGATCGGGTCGCTGTACAAGGAACGCGCGTCGATCTCCGGTGCGGAGGTGGGCTGCCAGGGCGAGGTGGGCTCGGCGTCGTCCATGGCGGCCGCCGGCCTGGCGGAGATCCTCGGGGGGACGCCGGCACAGGTGGAGAACGCCGCCGAGATCGCCATGGAGCACAGCCTCGGCATGACCTGCGACCCGGTGGGCGGGCTGGTGCAGATCCCCTGCATCGAACGCAACGCGATCGCCGCCGGCAAGGCCGTCAACGCGGCGCGGATGGCGTTGCGGGGCGACGGCACCCACCGCGTGTCGCTCGACGAGGTCATCGCCGCGATGCGGGAGACCGGCCGGGACATGAGCGACAAGTACAAGGAGACGGCCCGCGGCGGTCTGGCGGTCGCGGTCGTGCCGGTCAACGTCGTGGAGTGCTGATCCCTGGCCGGACGGCCACGACCCCAGGGACGGGTGCGTGCAGGCGGCTTTCTCAGGTGGCCCGCCGGACGCCAGCGACCGTGGTGCGGCCGTCGCCCCAGTCCACAAGCTCCAGCAGCAGCCCGAAGCCGGTGCGGACGAAGGCGTTCGTCAGCCCCGGGGTGGGGCCGGAGTCGAAGGTGACCGGCCCGCCGATCACCTCCACTCCGGGCGCCTGCTCCAGCCGCCGCAGCGCTTCGGGCACATCGCCCACCCGGATCGCCAGGTGTGCGGCGCCGGGCGCGTGCGGTCCCGCCGGCGGGACCGGGTCCTGCGGCGTCCACCACTGCAGCAGCTCCAGCCGGGCGGGGCCGAGGGCGAGCATCGCCAGGGCGAAACTGGCGTCGCGGGGCGCGCCGAGGCGGGCCGGTGCGCGCCCGGTCGGATCGTCCACCCGTTCCAGCCGGAACACCACCTCGGCGCCGAACCAGGTGACGAAGAAGTCCACCGCGGCGTCGAGGTCGGTCACCGCCACCCCGGTGTGGTCCACGCCCTCGTACCACCGGGTGCGGTCCTCGGCCGTCATGGGCACCTCCGTTTCGGATGCCGGCGGCGGGCCCCGCGGCAGGTGGTGCGGGTGACCACCGAGGGTGGCCGCCGCGGCGTCACGCCGGTATGACGTACAGCTGGTCGGTGTCGGACACGTCCGACAGCAGCTGGCAGCCCTGGTCCGTCACCGCCACCATGTCCTTGATCTGCATTCCGAACCCGTGCCCGGTCCGGTAGACCAGCGGCTCGACGCCGAGCACCATGCCCGCGGCCAGCGGCTGGTCGTCGTGCGGCCCGAGGTACGGCCGCTCGTGCAGGTTGACGCCGATGCCGTGGCCGACGAACGCGATCGGCGGCATGCCCAGCTCGTCGAACTTCTTCCGGTAGACCTCGTACACCCGGCTGGCCGGCACGCCGGGCCCGACGGCCTCGTGGACCAGGTGCTTGCACTCCACGAGGTGCCGGTAGATCCGCTCCGCCTCCGGCGGCGGCTCGCCCACCACCGCGGTCCGGCAGACCCCGGCGTGGTAGCCATCGATGACCGAGAAGATCTCGACCCGGCACACATCACCGGGCGCGAGCACCCGCTGGCTCGGGCCGACGTTGGGTAGCTGGCTGCGCTCCCCGGTAGCGACGATCATCAGCTTGAAGCTGTGCGCCCCCTGCTCGTAGACCGACCGGGTCAGGGCCGCCGCGATGTCCATTTCGGAGTCGCCCGCGCGGACGGACTCCAGCGCCGTCCGGATCGCCCGGTCCGATATGCGCGACAGGCGGGCCAGCAGTGCCAGCTCCTCCGGGGTCTTCAGCTGCCGCGCCCGCGCGAGCAGGTCGTCCGCGGCCACGAGCTGGGCGCCCGGCAGCTGGGCGGTCAACCGCGCGTGGTCGGCCGCGGACAGGTAGCCCAGCTCGATGCCCACCCGGCCGCGGTGCACACCCAGGTCGGTGAGCAGGGCGGCGAGCGTGGCCATCGGGTCGCCGGTGAACTCCGCCCACACCCGCACCTCGGCGTCGGGGCGCTGGGCCCGGACCGTGGACTCCTCCATGTCCACGCACATCAGGGCGGTCCGGCCGTCGGCGGTGACCACCACCGCGGCGTGCCGCCACCGCATCAGCGTCTGGGACGGGATGACGAAACCCGCGGCGTAGGCCACATTCTCCGGCGAGACGCACACCAGCGCCTCCAGGCCCTCGCCGGCCAGGCTGCTCGCGAGCTTGGTGACCACCGGATGGCTCATGCGACTCCTTGGCAACTGGTATTACAACAGATATGCTACAAGATGCTCGCCGCGGGTCCAGACCCCGTGTCGCGGGCAACGTTCCACCATCGGCTCAGGAGCCAGAATGCCCACCGGTGAACCGTCGCCCACCACACTGATCGAGAACCTTGAGTTCGTACTCACGGTGGACGCGCAGGACCGTGTGCTGCGTGACGCCGCGATCGTCATCGAGGGCGACCGGATCGCCGACCTCGGCACCACCGCGGAGGTCGTCGGCCGCCTGGCGGGCCGACGTGTCGACCGGCGCCTCGACGGCCGCCGCATGGGCGCCGTCCCCGGCTTCGTCGACACCCACGTGCACCTGTCGGAGACCCTGTCGCGGGCGGTGTTCCCGGACGTGCTCGCCACGCGGGCGTGGGTCTTCCACTGGGCCAAGCCGTTCTACGCCCACGTGAACGAGCAGGACGAGGAGGTCAGCGTCACGCTCGGCGCGGCGGAGATGCTGCGCTGCGGCACCACCTGCTTCCTCGACATGGGTGCGCAGAACGACGCCGGCGTGTCCGCCCGCGCGGCCGCGGCGACCGGCATCCGCGGGATCGTGGGCCGGCACGCCGCCGACCGGCTGCCCGACCAGCTTCCGCGCGGCTGGTCCCAGGAGATGGTGGCGCACCACTTCTTTCCCGACCACAAGACGGCCCTGGAGGCGCTGGAGGACGCGGTGCGGACCTGGCACGGGTACGCCGACGGGCGCATCCGCTGCTGGGTCAACATCGAGGGCAAGGAACCGTGCAGCCTGGAACTGCACGTGGGCGCCCGGGACCTGGCCGAACGGCTCGGCGTCGGCACGACGTACCACATCGCCTCCAGCATCGAGGAGAGCCGGGTCAGCGAGCGCCGGTACGGCCAGTGGCCCGTCACCCGCATCGCCCGCCACGGCGGCCTGGGTCCCAACCTCGTGCTGGCGCACGCGGTCGCGCTCACCGAGGACGAGGTGGGCCTGCTGGCCGAGCACGGCACCTCGGTGGCGTTCTGCCCGTCCACCTCGCTGAAGCTGGCCAAGGGCGCCACCGCCATCGGCCGCTACCCGGAGCTGCTCGCCGCCGGTGTCACCGTCGGCCTGGGCACCGACGGCGTGTCCGCGGCCGGCAACCTCAACCTGCACCGGCAGATCCACCTCGCCGCCGGCCTGTTCAAGGACGCCCGCATGGACCCCACGCTGGTGGGCGCGCGCAAGGCGCTGCGCATGGCCACCATCGACGGGGCCCGGGCCCTGGGCTGGGACGACGAGATCGGCTCGCTAGAGGTGGGCAAGAAGGCCGACTTCGTGCTGTTCAACCTCGACCATCACGAGTGGACGCCGTACGCCGACCCGCTGCAGGCACTGGTGTGGTCGGCCAGCCCCGCCAGCATCGCGCAGACCTGGGTCGACGGGCAGCCGGTGTACGTCGACGGCGTGGTCCGCACCGTCGACGAGCCGGCGCTGCGGGCCGAAGCGCGCGAGCGCGCGGCCGCGATCGTCCGCCGCGCCGGGCTCGACGAGTCCGTGCCGACGACCACCACCCTCTACGACTGATCGCCCGCTTGCTCGATCTGGATGGTGCTGATCCAGTGGCGGATCGGGCGCAGGTGCTCCTGGACCGCGCGGCGGGCGGCCTCGACGTCCCGCGCGACGATCGCGTCGGCGATGGCCTTGTGCTCCACCGCCGACCGCTGCAGCTGGCCCGGCCGTGACAGCGTGACCCGCCGCGACTCCTTCAGGACGTTGTTGAGCTCGGTGATGAGCAGGTGCAGCAGGTCACCCTTGCCCAGCGCCGCGATCGAGACGTGGAAGGCGATGTCGAGCTCGGACAGCTTGGTGAGACTCGTCTCACCGGCCTCGACCGCCTCGCGGAACGCGCGCTCGGCGGCGACCATCGCCGCGAGGCCCTCCTCGGTGCCGTGTTCGATCGCCTCGGCGGCGGCCAGCTCGTCCAGCGCACCCCGGACCTTGAGCAGCTCCACCAGCTCGTCCCGGTGCATCGACAGGTACCGGGAGAACGGGCCGACGTAGGCGTCGTTGGCCGAGTCGCGCACGAACACGCCCTTGCCGTGCTCCACCCGGACCAGCCCGGTCGACTCCAGGCCCGCGATCGCCTGCCGGACGCTGACCCGGCTGACGCCGAAGGTCTCGCACAGCACCCGTTCCGACGGTAGCACCGACCCCGGTGGATAGTCACCGCGCTCGATCGCGGCCAAGAGCTGCTCCCGGACGTGTTGGGTGGAACTCACCCGACGCACGCTGGTGAACGCCTTTGGCACCGGTTCGCGCCGCCTGCCCATGGATTGCTCCTCGTCATCACGCCAACCGCTGCGCGACAATCCTAGACTGCCCGCTCGTCCGGCAGCGCGGCCACGGCGGTCGGCAAGGACGATTCCTATCGATTCGACTGGCTCCGGTAGGCGGCAAGGTCCGCCTCGTCGTCAGCGATGACAATGATCGGGGTGCCGCAGGCGACCGTCTCCCCCTCCGGCACGAGGTGCTCGGCCACCACCCCGCGTACGGGCGACTCGAACTCGACGTCGATCTTGTCGGTGGAGACGATCGCCAGCACGTCACCCTCCTCGACGTGCTGGCCCGCCGCGGCGACCCACTGCGTGATCGTCCCCTCCTCCATGGTGATGCCCCACTGGGGCATCGGATAGGCCTTGGCCACTACGACTCCTTTCGTTCCTCCCGGCGCCGCCGGCGCCCACCACCCCGCCACGCCCGCGCACGGCCGTGGCGGCCGGACGCGTCAGGCGAGCGCCTTGCGGACCGCGTCGGCGATGCGCGCCGCGTCCGGGATCACCTCCTTCTCCAGGACCGGGGCGTACGGGACAGGCGTGTTGCGCGCGCCCACCCGACACACCGGACCCCGCAGCAGGTCGTGGCACTCCTCGGCCGCCCAGGCCGCGATCTCGGCGCCGACCCCGCCCCGTCGCACACCCTCGTGCGCGACCACCAGCCGGCCGGTACGCCGTAGCGACGCGCGCAGCCCCTCGTAGTCGAACGGCACCAGCGTCCGCGGATCCCACACCTCGCAGGAGATCCCCTCCTCCGCCAGGATCTCGGCGGCCTCCAGCGCGTGGTGCAGGGTCTTGAGGTAGGACACGATCGTGACATCGGTGCCCTCCCGGTGCACCCGCCCGACACCCAGCTCGATCGGGTCGACCGGAACGACGTCGCCGGCCGGGCCGCCCCGGCCCCCGTACAGCTGCTTGTGCTCGAAGAACAGCACCGGGTCCGGGTCGCGAATGGCCGAGCGCAGCAGGCCCTTGGCGTCCTCCGGTGTGGAGGGCGCCACCACCTTGACCCCGGGGGCGTGGAGGAACCACGACTCCAGGCTCTGGGAGTGCTGCGCCGCGGTGGAGCCGGCGGTGCCGGTGACCATCCGCACCACCATGGGCACCGACAGCCGCCCACCGCTCATGTAGTGGGTCTTGGCCGCCTGGTTGACGATCATGTCCATGGCCAGCGTCACGAAGTCGCCGAACATGACCTCGACGACCGGACGGCCGCCCACCAGCGCGGCCCCGACCGCCGCGCCGACCACCGCCTCCTCCGAGATCGGGGTGTCCCAGACCCGCTGCGGGCCGAACCGCTCCCACAGCCCCCGGGTCACGCCGAAGACCCCGCCGGCCTCCCCGATGTCCTCACCGATGAGGAACACCGAGGGGTCGCGCTCCATCTCCTCGGCCAACGCCTGCCGGATCCCGTCCGCGTAGGTGAACCTCATCGCAGCGCCGCTCCCTGGTGAGTCTCGACGTAGACGTCCTCCTCCGCCTCCGACGGCGAGGGGTGCGGCTGCTTCTCGGCCCAGTCGGCGGCCGCCCGCAGCCGCTCCTCGACGCCCCGGCGGACCTCCTCCACCTCGTCATCGGTCACGCCGTACCGCTGCTTGAGCACGTCGGTCCACCGGGTGATCGGGTCGCGGGACAACCACTCCTCGACCTCCTCCTTCGGCCGGTACCGGGCCATGTCCCCCTCGAAGTGACCACGGTGGCGGTAGGTCTTGGCCTCGATGAGGGTCGGCCCCTCCCCCGCGCGCGCCCGCGCCACCGCCGTCGCCGTCGCCTGGCGCACGGCCAGCACGTCGTTGCCGTCCACCACCACTCCCGGCATCGCGTACGCCGCGGCCCGGTCGGCGACGTCCCGGATGGGCTGGTGCCGGTCCTGCCGGGTGAACTCGCCGTACAGGTTGTTCTCACACACGAACAGCACCGGCAGCCGCCACAGTGCGGCGAGGTTGAGGGTCTCGTGGAACGCACCCTGGTTGCTCGCACCGTCGCCGAAGAAGGAGACCGCGACGGCCGGCTTCCCCTCCCGCACGAACTGCAGCGCCGCACCGGCTGCCAGCGGGATGCCCCCGCCCACGATGCCGTTGGCGCCCAGGAAGCCCAGGTCGACGTCGATCATGTGGAGCGAGCCGCCCTTGCCGCGGTTGTAGCCGGTGGCGCGGGCGAACAGCTCGGCGTACATCCGGGCCGGGTCCGCCCCGCGCGCCAGCATGTGACCGTGGCCGCGGTGGGTGGAGGTGAGCACGTCGTCGGGGCCGAGCGCGTCGCACACTCCGACCGCGACCGCCTCCTGGCCGATGTACGGGTGCAGGAAGCCGGGGATGAGGCCGCTGGCCCGCAGCCTGGCGGCCATCTCCTCGAACCGCCGGATGAGCATCATCCGTTCCAGGAGCACCAGCGCGTGCTCCCGGGTCAGCGTCTCCTGTTCGGTCATGCACCCTCCTCGCATGGGGATCTGGTCGCGTCCGGTCGCCCGCCGCCACGGGGCGACCGGGCATGGTCGCGCCGCCGGCAGCGGTCACCGGGCGGAGTAGCCACCGTCCACCATGACCGCGGCGCCGAGCACGAACGACGCGTCGTCGCTGAGCAGGTAGGCGGCGGCCGCGGCGATCTCCGCCGGCTCGGCGTACCGGCCGATGGGATGGCCGGCCAGGAAGTGGTCCGGCCCCTGGCGCTGCCGGTCGATCTCGGCCAGCATCGGGGTCGCCGTCCCGCCCGGGCACAGGCAGTTGGCGCGGATGCCGTAACCGGCGTACTCCACCGCGATCGAGCGGGTGAACTGCAGCACCGCGCCCTTGGCGGCGGCGTAGGCCGCCAGGCCGGGTGCGGCGCACACGGCGGCGGTCGACCCGACGGTGACGATCCGGCCCGACCGCCGCTCGAGCATCTCCGGCAGCACCGCCCGGGTCACCAGGAACGTGCCCAGGACGTTCACCTCCAGCGTGCGCCGGAACACCTCCGGGTCCAGCTCGTGAGTGGGCCCGGAGGCCTGCACGCCGGCGAGCGCGACCAGCGCGTCCACCCCTCCGAGCGCCTCCCGGGCGGCGGTCACCATCGCCGCCACCTGCTCCTGGTCGGTCACGTCGGCGGCCAGCGCCGCCACCAGCCGGTCGTCGCGGGGCCGCTGCAGGTCCACGCCGGCCACGCGGGCACCCTCGGACACGAGGCGCTCGACCACCGCGCCACCGATACCACCGGCGGCGCCGGTCACCAGCACCCGCATCCCGCTCAAGCCCCGCATCGCTGTCCTCGCCTCGGCCTTGCGACGTGCGATCCACCGTGCCTGGCGGGGCGGCCGGCGGCCGCCCCGCCAGCCGACGGTCACGACCCGTCGGGGTGGAACTCGTTGGTCCAGACGGAGTTGACGTCCACCTCCTTGGTGAGCACGCCCGCGTCCCGCAGCTGCTGGGCGAGCTGCTCCCACCGCTGGGCCTCCATCAGGCCGAGCGGCTCACCGAAGTAGTCCCCCGTGGCGAGCTCGTTGTGGGCGAAGTCGAACTTCTCGGCGTCCATCTCCTTGTTGACCTCAAGGACCAGCTCCCGGCCGGCGGTCGGGTCCGCCAGGAACCGCTCCCAGCCCTCCTTGACGGCCTTGACGACCGCGCGCACCACGTCCGGGTGCTCGCGGATCATCCGCTCGGTGGTGAACAGGCCCTGCGAGTACGGGTTGTAGCCGGAGTCGGCCACCATCAGGGTCCCGATCTCGATGCCCTCCTGGGCGGCCTCGTACGGCTCGCTGGTGATGAAGCACTGCTGCACCAGGTCCTTGTCCGCGGCGAAGTTCGCCAGCGAGCCGGTGAAGTTGACCTCCTGCACGTCGTCCAGCTGGTACCGGCCCTTGATGTACGGCCAGTAGCCGCCGCTGGGCGCCACCGCGATGCGGTGGCCGTTCAGGTCGGGCCAGTCGGTGATGTTGGTCTCCGGGTGGAACATCATGCACTGCAGGTACTTGTCCATGCCGCCGAAGACCAGCACCACCGGCGCGCCCTCGGCGCGGGCCAGCAGCAGCTCGTCCCCCTGCGCGATCCCGAACTCGGCCTCACCCGCGGCCACCTGCGGGATCGTCTGGATCTGCGGCCCGCCCTGGCGCACGTTGAGCTCGATCCCGTCGGCCTTAGCGAGCTGCTCGGCGGCGGCCTGCCAGTAGCCGCCCTGCTCGGCCTGCGCGAACCAGTTCATGAGCAGGTCCACCTTGGTGACACCGTCGTCACCGCTGTCACCGTTGCGGCTACAGCCGGAGAATGCGAACGCGAGCGCGACGGCTACCGCGGCCGCCGCGGCGCGGCGTAGGGACAGGGCCATCTCGGTTACTCCTTTGCCGTTCCGGGGGAAAGAGGTCCATGGCGTCTGGTGTGGGGCTGGTGTGGTCGGGCGGCTGGATGGCCGGCGGCGTCCGCCGGGAGGGTGGGGTTACGCACGCATGTCAGCCCTCCGTGGACATCGCCGATTCGTGCCAGTTGCGCAGCAGCACCGAGCCCAGGAGGCTGACCAGCATGAAGAAGCTCAGGCCGAGGGCGGTGGCCGCCAGTACCTCGGCGAAGAGCATGGAGGTGTCCAGCTTGCTCTGAGAGAAGATCACCTTCACGCCGAGCCCGCCCTCCGAGCCTCCGGCGCCGATGATGAACTCGCCGACGATCGCGCCGATCACGGACAGGCCGGCGGACACCCGCAGGCCCGCGAACATGTACGGCAGTGCGCCCGGAAGGCGCAGCTTGACGAACTGGGTGAACCGACCGGCCTTGTGCAGGCGGAACAGGTCGACGTGGTTGCGGTCCGACGACAGCAGACCGACCAGCGTGTTGTTGATGATCGGGAACAGGGCGATCATGAAGGCGATGACGATGACCGAGGTCTGGTTGTAGCCGAACCAGAGCACGATCACCGGCGCGACGGCCACGATCGGAACGGTCTGGAGCATCACCGCGTACGGGTAGAGGCTGCGCTCCAGCCACTTGGCCTGGCTCATGATGATCGCCGTGGTGGTGCCGATGACGATCGCCGACCCGAAGCCCAGCGCCGATTCGTACAGCGTGATGAGGGTGGCGTCCCACAGCTCGGCCGCGTTGGTGACCGCCGCCTCCACCACCGCTGACGGGCTGGGAAGCAGGTAGCCCTGGTCCTTGTACACGGTCGCGGTCAGGGTCGCCCAGCCGGCGACGAACAACCCGAACACCACCAGCGGCCGCCAGACCGCGTCGACGAACCTGACCAGCACGTGGCGTCGGGTCGCGGTGCCCGCGACGGCCCGGTCCGCGGCCTTCGGCCGTTCCAGTGTGGAGACCGGGGTGCTGCTCATGCGTGCGGCGCTCCTCTCAGCTCGGCGGAGATCCGGCTCGCCACTTCGTTGAACGCTGGCGAGGTGCGCAGCTCCGGGCTGCGCGGGTAGTCGAACGGAATCTTGATCTCCGCGACGACCCTTCCCGGGCGGGGCGACATGACGAGCACCCGACTGGACAGGTAGGCCGCCTCGTAGAGGTTGTGGGTGACGAACAGGGCGGTGAAGCCTTCGGATGCCCAGATGCGCAGCAGCTCGTCGTTGAGCGTCTCGCGCGTGATCTCATCGAGCGCGGAGAACGGCTCGTCCATCAGGAACAGCTTCGGCCGCAGGGCCAGCGCCCGCGCCAGCGACAGCCGCATCCGCATCCCACCCGACAGCGCGCGCGGGTAGCTGCGCTCGAAGCCGGCCAACCCGACCAGCTCGAGTGCCTCGGCGGCGCGCGCCCGCCGCTCCTCGCGGGGGAAGCCTTCCAGCTCCAGCAGCAGTTGGGCGTTCTTGCGCACCGTCCGCCACGGCAGCAGTGTCGGGTCCTGGAACACGAACGCCCGCCGCCGACCCTCCGGCGTCACGCACTCGCCGGACGTGGGTGGGGTCAGACCCGCGATGATCCGCAGCAGCGTCGACTTGCCACACCCGGACGGGCCCACAATGGACACGAACTCGCCGTCGGCGATGCACAGGTCGGTCGGCTCCAGCGCCACGGTGCCGTTGGGGAAGGTCTTGGAGACCCCCCGCGTGACAATCACGGGCTCCGGTTGCGGCGGCGCGGCGCCGGAGGGGCCTTTCAGCTGCTCGTCCGGCTTCACGCGCATGGGCACCCCTCCTCGGTGGCGGCACAGCCACTCCGGACAACCGGCGATGCGGCGGCCACGCCCTCTTGCATCTGGTTAGTCGTCTGTTATCGTGCATGTCGACAGGGTGGACGTCAAGCGGTGAGACCGCCGTCCGGCCGTACCACTGAGGCCGATCCACCCGACCGGCACCGACCGCGTACCGGGAGGACCGATGAGCGCGCCTGCCGCCGCCAGCCCGCGAGCCGCCTGGAGGCTGCTGGAGCTCCCCGCCACCGGCCACCGGTTCGTCCACACCAGCGGCCCCGACCTGGACAGCACCGACCCCGCCACCGGCGAGACGGTCGCGCGGGTCCGCACCTCCACCGCCGCCGACGTCGACGCCGCCGTGGCCGCCGGCCGGGCCGCGATGCGCAGCCGGTGGCGCGACGACGGTGCGCTGCGCGGGCGGGTGCTCTACCGGTACGCGCAGGCCCTACGGGAGCGGGTGGACGAGTTGGCCGAGCTGCTCACCAGGGAGCAGGGCAAGCGGATCGCCGAGGCCCGCGCCGAGGTGAACGGCGCCGCCAACCACGTTCAGCGCTTTCAAAAATTCGGCGCTCGATACAGTGAACTTCATGACTCTATCTCGGAGATGGGGAATGCGGTGGAAGATACGATCTCACGTCACCGGGTGGGGGACTGAATCCGGATTCTGAAATCTAAACTTGAATTACCGGCTTCTCAACTCAATCGTATGCCGGATTTCATTCATCATCTCCCGAAACTTGGCATCGGTCTCCATCTGGTTCTCCACACTCTGGTTGGCGTGGATGACGGTGGAGTGATCGCGCCCGCCAAAGTGGAGGCCGATGGTCTTCAGGG
>VSBZ01000058.1:0-21777 GCA_047459215.1 Micromonosporaceae bacterium
GGGGTCACCGCGGGTGACCGCTCACAGGTGCCGCGCCCACCGCTCGAGGACCGCCTCGAACCGGGCCAGCCGGTGGCGCGGCCGACCCGACCGTGACAGCTCGTGCCCTTCGCCGGGGAACAGCAGCATCTCCACCGGCACGCCCCGGCGCTTGAGCGCCACGAACAGCCGCTGGGCCTGCTCCATCGGGCAGCGCCAGTCCTGCTCCGAATGGATGATCAGCATCGGGATGTTGATCCGGTCGGCGTACGTGAGCGGGCTCTGCGCGACCTGCCGGGCGGGGTCGGGGCCGTACAGGTCGGCGGCGAAGAACCATCCGATGTCGCTGGACCCGGTGAAGCTGTCGATCGCGTTGACCGCCCGCTCGCTGATCGCGGCGCGGAACCGGTCGCCGTGGTGGGCGGCGAGCCACGTGGTCATGAACCCGCCGTGGGAGCCGCCGTGAACACCCACCCGGGACCCGTCCAGCGACGGGTCGGCGGCCAGCGCCCCGTCCAGCAACGCCAGCAGGTCGGTGGCGGAGACCTCGCCGACGTTTCCCATGACCGCCCGGCCGTGCGCCTCGCCGTACCCGGACGACCCGCGCGGGTTGCCCATGACCACCGCGTAGCCGGCCCCGGCGTACACCTGGGCCTCGTCGAAGACCCGCCACCCGTACTGGGTGAACGGGCCACCGTGGATGAGCAGCAGCACCGGATGCGGGCCGGGACCGTCCGGTTTCACCACCCAGCCGTGGACCGGGTAGCCGTCCGGCGCGGTGGCGGTCAGCTCGACCATCGGCCGGACCCCGACCGTGGCGGGGAAGTCGTCGTTGAAGCCGGTGAGCACCTTCAGCTCCCCGCCGCTCAGCACGGCCAGCTCGCCGGGCCGCTCGGCGTCGACCACGGTGACCGCCAGCGTGCCGCCGGCGGCCGCCACCCCTGCCACCTGCCGCGGCCCGTCGACGATGACCTCCGGCTGCCCGCCGTCGTAGGGCACCCGCACCAGCTGTACCGCTCCACGGTGCTCGGCGGTGAACAGCACCCCGTCCTCGACCGGCAGGATTATGCCGCCCGGGCTGGCCACCGTGTACCGCTCCTGGTCGGTGAGCCGCCGTGGCGGCCCGCCCGCCAGCGGCACCGACCACACACCGGTGTTGCGGCACACCACGGTGCGCGCGTCGTCGCCCAGCGGCGAGGCGGTGAAGCACACCAGCCGGCCGTCCGGGGAGAACCGGGGCTGGCCGGCGGCCAGCCCGCCGGAGGTGAGCGCGCGCAGCTGCGACCCGTCCGGGCGGCACACCCAGATGTCGGTACGCAGGTCGTCGCCGGCGGTGTCGTGGCGGGCCGCGGCGAAGGTCAGCAGCTGGCCGTCGGGGCTCCAGGAGACGCCGGCGTGCTCGTAGTCGCCCTCGGTGACCTGCACGGGCTCGCCGTCCTCGACCGCCACGGTCCACACGTGGGTGGGCCGGTCGAGGATGAAGCCCACGCCGTCGAGGCGGTACCGGCTGCGGGTGATCCGCCGCGGGGGCTCCGCCTCCGGCGGCACCTTCTCGTCGGTGCCGTAGCGGCCCGGCTCGGGTACGCGGGCGAGGTAGGCCAGGCGGGTGGAGTCGGGGCTCCACACCGGCGCGCTCACGCCGAGCGGATGGTCGGTGAGGCGGCGCGGCTCCCCGCCGTCGGCGGGCAGCACCCACAGCTGCGGCTTGCCGGTCCGCGGCGGGCCGGCCGGGTTCTCCTCCCGCTCGACGCGGACGAAGGCGATCCACCGCCCGTCCGGCGACCACACCGGTTCGCTGTCCCGCCAGCCGTGGGTGAGCCGGCGCGGAGGGGCGGAGCCGTCGGTGGGGACCAGCCACAGGTGGCCGCGGTAGTCGTCGGCCTCCAGGTCGGGATAGGTGACGGAGAGCACGGCGTGGTGGCCGTCGGGGCTGAGGGCGGGCGTGCCGAGGGTGCGCCACGCGGAGAGGTCACTGGGTTTCATGGCGGGCACGCTATCCGCCCCACCCGGCTACTGGCCAGTAACCAGGCTGACCTACCGTGAGTGGGTGACCGTTGAGCTGACCTTCCACCAGCACTGGATCGACCGCGGGACCGACCGGCTCGGCGTGCAGTCCTATCCGGACCCGGACCCCACCGGCCCGGCGGTCGTGGTGTTTCCGGCGATGGGCGTACCGGCCGGCTACTACCGCCCGTTCGCCGAGGCGTTGCACCACGCCGGCGTGGCGGTGTCCGTCGTCGACCTGCGCGGCCCCGGGGCCAGCACGCCCAGGCCGTCGCGGCGGTCCCGGTACGGGTACGCCGAGCTGGCCGCCGACGTCGGAGCGGCGCTGGACGCGCTGGCCGACCGGTTGGCCGGCCGCCCGGTGCTGCTGCTGGGCCACTCGCTGGGCGGCCACGCGTGCCTGCTGCACCTGGCGAGCCGGTCGGCGACGGGCGGCCCGCACCCGCGGGTGGACGGGCTGGTGCTGGTCGCGGTGGGCCTGCCCTACCGGCGCCTCTACCGGGGCGTGCACCGGGCCGCGGTGGTGGGGCTGGTGGAGTCGGTCAACGCCGTCTCCGCGGTGCTGGGGTACTGGCCCGGCTGGGCCTTCGGAGGCCGACAGTCCCGCGGCGTGATCCGGGACTGGGCGCACACCGCGCGTACCGGCCGGTTCCCGGCGGTGGCCGGGGTCGACGGCGACACCGCGGCGGCCACGGTCACCACCCCGGTGCTCGCGGTCAGCTTCGACCGCGACACCTACACGCCGGCGCCCACCGTCGACTATCTGGTCGGCAAGCTGACCGCCGCGCCGGTGCACCGAGAGCACCTCGACGGCGACGCGGACCACTTCACGTGGGCCCGCTCCCCCGACGCGGTGGTGGAGCGGGTGGTCGCGTTCGCGAAGACGCTTCCGGCCCGCTGAGCCGCCGTCCGGGCCGCCGGCACCCACCGGGCCCGGTCCACCCGGAGCCCGCGGGCGGTCGCACGCCGCGGAAGGCGGCGGCGGGCGGCCGTACCCCTAGCCGGTGGCCCGGGAACCCGGAGGCTCAGCCGCGCGCGGCGGCCAGCCAGCGCTCCAGCACGGCCGCGGCCGCGCCGGAGTCGATGGCCTCGGCGGCCCGTTCGAGGCCGGACGCCAGCGCCTTGGTGAGGTCCCCGTCCAGGCCCTCGTGGGCGGCGAGCGCCGCGGCGGCGTTGGCCAGGACCGCGTCCCGCACCGGACCCGGCTCGCCGTCCAGCACCCGCCGGGCCACCTCCGCGTTACGGTCCGGTCCTCCGCCGCGCAGCTCCTCCGGCCGCGCCCGCGGCAGGCCCAGGTCGGCGACGTCGATGACCGTCTCGCGCACCTCTCCCCCGACCGCCGCCCAGACCCGGGTGGGCGCGGTCGTGGTGACCTCGTCCAGCCCGTCCTCGCCGCGCACCACCAGTGCCGTCTGTCCCCGCTCGGCGAACACCCGGGCCATCACCGGAGCCATCCGGGCGTCGGCGCAGCCGATGGCGGAGGCGGCCGGCTGCGCCGGGTTGGTCAGCGGCCCCAGCACGTTGAACGCGGTGGGCACGCCGAGCTCGCGGCGCACCGGAGCGGCGTGACGCATCCCGGGGTGGAACCGGGGCGCGAAGCAGAAGCCGATGCCGGCGTCGGTGACGCACCCGGCGACCTGCTCCGGACCGAGGTCCAGCGGCAGCCCCAGCGCCTCCAGCAGGTCGGCGGCGCCGCAGGCCGAGGACGCGGCCCGGTTGCCGTGCTTGACCACGGGCACGCCGGCCCCGGCCACGACCAGCGCCGCCATGGTGGAGATGTTGACGGTCCCGGCCCGGTCGCCGCCGGTGCCCACCACGTCCACGGCCCGCACGTGCGGTGGCAGCGTCACCCGCTCGGCGTGTCGCAGCATCGCCGTGGCCAGGCCGGCGACCTCGCCGGGCGTCTCACCCTTGGTCCGCAGCGCCGCGACGAACGCGGCGATCTGCGCGGGGGTGGCCGCCCCCGACATGATCTCGTCCATCGCCCACGCGGTCTGCTCGCGCGACAGCGCCTGGCCGCTCAGCAGGGCCGACAGCAGCCGCGGCCAGCTCAACGAGGACATCGGTTCCTCCTGGGAGAGGAAGGCTACGCGGCACGGGCCGGGGTGTGCCCGTAGAGCAGGGAAGCCACGGTCTGACCGGTGAGGAACGGGTCCATGGGGTAGAGCAGCACCGCGTCCACGCCACTGTACGCGGCGAGCCACCGGTCGGCGGCCCGCGCGATCACCAGGCACAGCGGCGGGCAGTCGGCGAGTTCGTCGCGCAGCTGCCGGGCGACCGCCATGCCACCTGCCGGCCGGGCCTCGCCATCCAGCAGGAGCAGGTCGATCCGGTAGGTGTCGACCAGCCGCACGCACTCGTCGTAGCTGGCGGCCTCCACGAACCGCACCTGCAGGTCGGGAGCCGGCCGCGGGCCCACCGCGAGCCGCATCTGCTCCCGGATCTCGGGCCGGTCGCTGTACAGGAGTACGGTGTGCGTCACCCGGCCATCGTATCGGTGTCGCCCGTACCGGTGTCGTCGGCGGCACGCCGCCGACCGTCGCACCGTGGCCGCGAGTGCCGCGTCCCCCGCACGGGTTGAGGTACCGGGTCGCCGGCCGCGGTGCGCGGCAGCGGCGGGTGCACCCGCCGGATCGCCACCGGTGCCGGGCACGCACGCGTTGCGGTCGCCCGGTGCCGGAAGGTGTGCGGTGTACCCCGAGCGCGGCCAGCTCGGTACCCCGGCGCCCACCCGTCGTCAGCGATAGCCATAATGACCGCGTGACTGCGGCCCCAGGATTTGCCAGCCCCGTTTATCCGGTCAACCGACCGAACATGGTCAGCGTCGGCACCATCGTGTGGCTCTCCAGCGAGCTGCTCTTCTTCGCTGGCCTGTTCGCGATGTTCTTCTCCATCCGGGCCGCGGCCCCGGAACTGTGGGTGGAACACAACCCGAAGCTCAGCGTCGGATACGCGCTGCCGTTCACGCTCATCCTGCTCGCCTCGTCGATCACCTGCCAGATCGGCGTCTTCCGGGCCGAGCGTGGCAACGCCCAGGGGGTGCGGCGGTGGTTCACCGTCACGTTCCTCATGGGCCTGGTGTTCGTCCTCGGCCAGGTGTACGAGTACCGCAACCTGATCGAGGAGGGCATCCGCCTCAACGCCGACGGCTTCGGATCGATGTACTACCTGACCACCGGCTTCCACGCCCTGCACGTGACCGGCGGTCTGGTCGCGTTCATCATCTACATGATCCGCAGCACCATGGGGCGGTTCACGGCGGCCCAGGCCACCGCGGCGATCGTGGTCTCCTACTACTGGCACTTCGTAGACGCGGTGTGGGTCGCGCTCTTCGCCATGATCTACTTCCTTCCGACGCCGGTCGTGTGAGTGGGACCGGCGGCATGACGACGGCAACGACACGACAGAGGGTGGGGCGATGACACCGCAGACCCCCGACGACCGCGCCCGCGGCCGGACCCGCAGCCGGACGCGTCGCCGCCTCGGCGCCGCCCTCCGGTTGGGCGCGGCGCTGCTATTGATGGGCGGAATCTACACGGCGTTCGCACCCGGGCTGGCCGCCCAGGACCAGCCGCTGACGGGGCTGGCGGCCGAGGGCAAGCAGCTGTACGACAACCACTGCATCAGCTGCCACGGCACCGCCGGTCAGGGGGTCGAGGGCCGCGGCCCCAGCCTCATCGGCGTCGGCGCGGCCGCGGTCGAGTTCCAGGTCAGCACGGGACGCATGCCCCTGGCCCGCCAGGAAGCGCAGGCGCAGCGGAAGCCGCCGCTGTGGGAGGGTGAGGAGCTGCGGCGCGTCGTCCGGGCGCTGGGCGCCTACGTCGACTCGCTGGGCGGCGGTCCCGCCGTCCCGGCCAACGTGGGCGAGCTGGTGCGGCAGGGCGACGTCGCGGCCGGCGGCGAGCTGTACCGGATGAACTGCTCCTCCTGCCACGGCTACGCCGCTGGCGGCGGGTCGCTGTCCAGCGGCTCGTTCGCGCCGGACCTGACGGAGGCCACCGACCGCGAGATCTGGGCGGCGATGCTGTCCGGCCCGCAGAACATGCCGGTGTTCGGCGACAACGAGCTCACGCCGCAGGAGAAGGCCGACATCATCGCGTTCATCAACTACCTGGCCGAGAAGGACGACCCGGGTGGCGTGTTCAACCTCGGCCGGCTCGGACCGGCGACCGAAGGACTGGCCATCTTCCTGGTCGGCATCGTCGCGGTCACGTTCGCCACGGTCTGGATTGCGGGGAAGTCATGAGCGACGCACGAAGCGGAACCATGGTGGGCCGGCACCGCGCGGCCGACGGCGACCCGAACCCGGACGCGCGGCCCGACGGCAACCGTGCGGTCCGGTTTGAGCTGGTCCGCGAGGGTGCCCTCCGGGACGGCATCCAGATCGTTCACTACGAGCCCCGGTTCCCGCCCGGCTCCCGGGTGGAACGTCGGCTGGTGCGGACCCTGGCGGCGCTGTTCCTGCTCGGCGGCGTGTTCGGAGCGGCGTTCGTGGCGGTCTACGCGTTCTGGCCCGACCCGCACGACGGGTGGTACACGCCCCTGCTCGGCGTCACGCTGGGACTGAGCCTGTTCTTCCTCGGCGCCGCGGTGATCGCCTGGGCCAAGAAGCTGCTCCCCCACGAGGTGGCGATCGAGCAGCGGCACGACGGCCCCTCCAGCGAGGAGGATCGCCGCATCATGGCCGCCACGCTCGGATTCGGGGTCGACGAGCTGGGCGTCGCCCGCCGGCCGCTGCTCAAGGGTGCGATCGCGCTCGGGCTGCTGCCGCTGGGCGTGGCCGCCGTCGCCCCGATCCTGGGCGCGCTGATCCGCAACCCGCACGAGAAGGACCAGCGGACCGGCGAGTCCCGGCTCACCTTCACGGGCTGGGACCCGCGGCTGAACAACGGCCAGAAAGTCCGTCTGGTGCGTGAGGACGGCACGCCGGTGCGCCCCTCGGAGGTCAGCGTCGGCGGGCAGATCACCGTCTTCCCCGGCATCCCGGGTGGCACCACGAACCAGTACGCCGACTCGCCGGTCCTGCTCATCCACCTCCGGGAGGAGGACGCGGCGCACCTGCGGGAGCACCTGTACGAGCTGAACCAGGGCAGCATGGAAGGCAACTTCGTGGCGTACTCGAAGATCTGCACCCACGCCGGCTGCCCGCCGAGCCTGTACGAGCAGCAGACCAACCGGCTGCTGTGTCCGTGCCACCAGTCGCAGTTCCTCATCACCGAAAACGCCCGGCCGATCTTCGGCCCGGCCGCACGGGCGCTGCCCATGCTGCCGATTGAGCTGGACGACGAGGGCTTCTTCGTGGCCAGCTCGGACTTCAAGGTGCCGGTCGGACCATCGTTCTGGGAGCGGTAGACATGACCACTGTGGACTCCAACGGCCTGCCCAGGCGCAAGCGCTCCCTACGCGACCTGCCCGCCGCGGTAGGCAACGCGGTGGACGAGCGGCTCCAGGTCGCCGCGCCGTCGCTGCGCGCCACCCTGCTCAACAAGGTCTACCCGGATCACTGGTCGTTCCTGCTCGGCGAGGTGGCGCTGTGGTCGTTCGTGATCCTGCTGCTGACCGGCACGTTCCTCGCCCTGTTCTTCGAGCCGTCGATGGAGCACGTCGTCTACGACGGCAGCTACCACGCGCTTCGAGGTGTGGAGATGTCCGCCGCGTACGCCTCCACCCTCGAGATCTCCTTCGACGTGCGGGGCGGGCTGTTCATGCGCCAGATGCACCACTGGGCGGCGCTGCTGTTCGTCGCCTCCATCGTGGTGCACATGCTGCGGATCTTCTTCACCGGCGCGTTCCGCAAGCCGCGTGAGATCAACTGGCTGATCGGGATCCTGCTGTTCTGGCTGGCGTTCCTGCTCGGCTTCACCGGCTACTCGCTGCCGGACGACGCGCTGAGCGGCACCGGCCTACGGATCGCCCACGCGATCGTCATGTCGGTCCCGGTGGTCGGCACCTGGGTCGCGTACGCGATCTTCGACGGCCCGTTCCCCGGGGAGCTCATCATCTCCCGGATCTTCATCGTGCACGTCTTCATCCTGCCGCTGACCGTGGCGGGCCTGATCGCCGCGCACATCGGCATCATGATCAAGCAGAAGCACACCCAGTGGCCGGGGCCGGGGCGGACCAACCGGAACGTGGTCGGGGAGCGGTACTTCCCCCGTTACCTGGCCAAGCAGGGTGCCTTCTTCCTCATCGTGTTCGCGGTGATCGCCGCCATGGCGGGCATGTTCCAGATCAACCCGGTCTGGCTGTTCGGGCCGTACAAGGCGGCGGTGGTCTCGGTGGCCAGCCAGCCGGACTGGTACGTGCTGTTCCTGGAGGGCTCGACGCGGCTGTTCCCGGCCTGGGAGGCCCGGTTCTCCCTGTTCGGCCAGGACTACACGCTGTCCCCGCTGTTCTGGCCGGCGGTGGTGCTGCCCGGGGTGATGACGACCCTGCTGGCCCTGTACCCGTTCCTGGAGGCGCGGGTGACCAGGGACCAGCGGATCCACAACCTGCTGCAGCGGCCCCGTGACGTGCCGGTCCGCACCGGGCTGGGAGCCGCGGGTCTGGCGTTCTACGCCATCCTCACGTTCTCCGGCGCCAACGACGTCATCGCCGAGGCGTTCCACATCAGCCTCAACGCGATGACGTGGGGCGGTCGCATCGGCCTCATCATCGTGCCGCCGATCGCCTACTACGTGGCGTACCGCATCTGCCTGGGCCTGCAGCAGCACGACCGCGAGGTGCTCGCGCACGGGGTCGAGACCGGCATCATCCGGCGGCTGCCGGACGGCCGGTTCATCGAGGTCCACCAGCCGCTGGGCAAGGACCTCCAGTACACCGGTGCTCCGGTGCCGAAGAAGATGAACCGACTGGGCGCACTGCCGCCGGCGGTCCGCGGGTTCTTCGTGCCGATCGAGCAGCCGGTGCCGCCACCGGCGCCGCAGCCACCGGCGCTGGAGGAGCGGCGCGAGGAGGAGGAGACCGGCGCGGAGGCCGGGCACCGCTGAGACGGCACACCGCTGGGACCTGGCCTAGGCGGGCGGGTACGGGGAGGCGGTCCCCGTACCCGCCCGCTCGTCTTGCCGCCCGACAGGGGATGGAACGGTGACGGTCCGCTGGGACGGACGACGGTGACGGTCCGCTGGGACGGACGGCGACGCCTCCCGTCCGGACGAGAGGCACCCCTGCCGACGGGAGGCACGGTGGAGCCGGTCAGCCACCGGCCTGGCCGGTCGAGGCGACCGGCCAGGCCGGTCTGATGTCGAGTGCCGGACGACCGCGCGGAGTCCAGCGACCGGGCCGGACCTGAAGCGCGACGGGAGCGCACCCGCGCCGGCGGTCGGGACGGCTTGGCACGGCAGGCGTGGCCGCAACGTGTCGACCCGCTGGCGCGGCGCCCGGACCGTCGTCGGTTGCGCGCCGTTCCGCCCGCGCCCCGGTCCCCTGCCACGCCCGGCCGCGCAGCGCCGTCACCGAGAGTACGGGCACTCACCGCGAGGACGGCGCTAGGCAATCACGGTGCCACCACCCGCCGGATGCGCGGCCCTCCTGGCCGGTACGGCCGGGCATGCCGAGGCAGGTGCGGGCCGTCGGCCACCGGACCCGACGGTGTCTACTGCTCGGCGATGCGGCGGGTGCCGGTGTAGTACTCGAAGACCAGCCCCGAGACGGTGAGGATGATCGCGACGAACCCGGCGACGATGAGCCACCACAGCCACAGCGCCACCCCGATCGCGGCGACCGCGCAGGAGGCCGCCATGCCGAACGGCCAGTAGCTGCCAGGGCTGAAGAAGCCGACGTCGCCGGCGCCCTCGCTGAGGTCGGCGTCGGGGCGGTCCTCCGGACGCGGCTCGATGCGCCGGGAGACGATCCAGAAGTACCACCCGCACATACCGGTGAGGAGCCCGGACAGCACCAGTGCGATGGTGCCGATCCACTCCACCCCGCCGAACTCCAGCCACGTCCACCAGCCGTACACCGGGGACGCGAGCACCAGGAACGCCGTGATGGCCGCGAAGATGCGCCACTCGGTCTTCATACCCGGCTCCTCCCTACGCTCCGCGGCTCTGGCGGATGTCGAACGGTTCGGTCGTGGTGGCCACCGGATCCAGGCCGACGGCGCTCAGCGCGTCCGCCTGGCTGAGGCCGGATCCCAGCGCCTCCAGGTACCGGTCGAACACCTCCGGCGAGACCGCCCGTAGCTCGAAGTTCATCATCGAGTGGTAGGTGCCGCACAGCTCCGCGCACCGGCCGACGTAGGCGCCCTCCTTGTCGACGTCGATGGTCACCTCGAACTCGTTGCGGACGTCGCCCGGGAAGACGTCGCGCTTGAACAGCAGCTCCGGCACCCAGAAGGAGTGGATGACGTCCCGGGAGGTGAGCTCGAACCGGACGCTGCGGCCGGTGGGGAGCACGAGGATGGGCACCTCGGTGGTCGACCCGGTCGTGGAGGCGACCGTCTGCGCCTCCTCCCCGATGCCGTCGCGGTAGTTGAACTGCCAGTTCCACTTGAACGCGACGACCTCCACCACCACGTCGGGGTCGGGCGAGGTCTTGTTGACGTCGGTCTGCGTCACCGCCGTGTGGTAGAAGAGCACCGCCACGACCAGGAACGGCGTGAGGGTGTACAGCACCTCCATCGGCAGGTTGTAGCGGGTCTGGACCGGTAGCTCCTCGCCACGCTTGCGGTAGCGGATGACGCACCAGAAGATCAGGCCCCACACCAGCAGGCCGACCATGATGGCGGTGACGGTGGCGCCGATCCACAGGTCGTACATCTGGTGGGCCCGGTCGGTGATGCCCTCCGGCCACCCGAAGCCGCCGAACGCCTCGCCGACCTGCCGGACGCAACCGGACAGCAGCACCACCAGCGCCACGCCCGTGACCGCGAGGGCGACGCCCCGTACCGCGGTCCGACCCTCTTTCGCGCCCACCAGCTCCTGCCTCCTCCAGCACGCTGCGGCGAGCGGCGTGCCCGCCGGACACCGACGGTGGCAGACTACTCGACCACGGCCGCCCGCCCGCCGTGGGGTCGCACAGCTTCGCCCGGCGGAGGTCCGGCGGGCCGACGGCGTCGCGCCCGCGGGGCGCCCGGGGCACCCCGCGGCACCGAGGGACCCCGGCGGCAACGGACCTCCGGGGCATCCCGACCCACCGGACCCGTCCGGCACGCCCCGCCCGGCCGGGTCGTCCCGCCCGGCGCGTCATAACGTGGTGGCTGTGAGCGACAGCCGTGACGCCGTGATCGACAGCGTGTACTTCGACGCGGCCACGGCCGCGCCGCTGCACCCGGTGGCCCGGGCGGCCCTGCTGGCGGCGCTGGAGGACGGCTGGGCCGATCCGGGCAAGCTGTACGCCCGTGGCCGGCGCGCCCGGCAGCTGCTGGACGCCGCGCGGGAGTCGGTGGCCACCGTGCTGGCGGTGCGGCCGGACGAGGTGAGCTTCACCAGCAGTGGTACGGCCGCCGCGCACGCGGCCGTGGCGGGCCGGCTGGCGGCCCGCTCCGGCGGGGTGGTCCACTCCGCCATCGAGCACTCCGCGGTCCTGCACGCGGTACGCCACAGCGGCGCGCCCGCGACGTCGGTGCCGGTCGACCGGCTCGGCCGGATCGACCTGGAGGCCTGGGAGCGCGCCGTGGCCACCCCCGGCACGAGCCTGGCCGCGCTCATCAGCGCCAGCCACGAGGTGGGCACCGTCCAGCCGATGGCGGCGGCCGCCGAGGCCTGCCACCGCGCCGGAGTGCCCCTGTACGTGGACGCGGCGCAGTCCCTGGCCCGGGTCCCGGTGCCGGAGGGCTGGTCGATCCTGTCCGGGTCGGCCCGCAAGTGGGGCGGTCCACCCGGGGTCGGGGTGCTGGTGGTCCGCACGGGCTGCCGGTGGGTCCGGCCGTACCCGGAGGCGGAGGGTGAACCGGCGGCGCCCGGAGCGCCGCCGCTGCCGGCGATCGTCGCCGCGTCGGCGGCGCTGCGGGCCGCGGCCGAGGAGGCCGCCGCCGAGGCGAAACGCCTGTCGGCGCTGGTGGACCGGATCCGGTCCACGGTCGCGGCCACCGTGCCCGACGTGGAGGTACTGGGCGACCCGGTGGACCGGCTGCCCCACCTGGTCACCTTCTCGTGCCTGTACGTGGACGGGGAGGCGCTGCTGCACGCCCTCGACCGGCGCGGGTTCGCGGTGTCGTCGGGCTCGTCGTGCACCTCCTCGACGCTGCGCCCCAGCCACGTGCTGGAGGCGATGGGCGTGCTCTCCCACGGCAACGTGCGCATCTCGCTGCACCGCGGGACCACCGAGGACGAGGTGGACCGCTTCCTGGCCGAACTGCCGGGGATCGTCGAGGAGCTGCGGGCCGAGGTGGGCGCACCGGCGACCTCCACCCCGCCCGGAGGGCCACGGTGAGCGCGCCCGGGTCGCAGCCAGGCGGCGAGCCGGCCACGCCGGAGCTCGACTGCCGGGGGCAGCGCTGTCCACTGCCGGTGATCGCGCTCGCCCGCCGCCTGCCCGAGCTGCCGGTGGGGGCGCAGCTGCGGGTGCTCGCCGACGACCCGGCCGCCGGCAACGACATTCGCGCCTGGTGCCGGCTGCGCGGCCAGGAGTTCGTCGCCCAGCCCGCCCCCGACGTGTTCGTGGTCCGCCGGCTGCGGTGAGCACCGGCCGGCGGTGCCACGCGCGGTGCGGCGGGCGGCGCGGCGGCCCGGGCGGGCGCGGCCCCACCCCGGCGCGCGACACGCCTGCCCGGTACGCCCCGGCGCCGGCCCTCCCGTGCGTGGCACACCCGTGCGGCCCCGCCCGCTACCCGGCACTCCGCTGCGCGGTCCGCCCGCGCCGAGGTACGCGCCGGCTCAGGTGACGGGCAGGTGGGCGCGCACGTCGTCGGCGGCGGCGTCCCCGTACACGTCGCTCATGCGCTTGACGAACCCGTCGGCCCGGATCTCGTACTCCTGGGTACCGACCGTCTCCAGCACGTACGCCGCCATCACGCAGCCCACCTGGGCGGCCCGCTCCAGGCTGAGCCCCCACGACAGCGCGGCGAAGAACCCGGCCCGGAAGCCGTCCCCGACGCCGGTGGGGTCCTCGGGCGTGACGTCCGGGACCGCCGGCACGCGCAACGGCTCGATCCCCCGGCCGGCGATCTCCACACCGTCCCCGCCCAGCGTGGTGATCCGGTAGCCGACCCGGTCGCGGATCTGCGCGTCGGTCAGGCCCGTCTTCTGCTCCAGCAGCGACTTCTCGTACTCGTTGGTGAGCAGGTACCGGGCGCCCTCGATGAGGGCCAGCGCGTCCTCACCGGACATCCGTGCCAGCTGCTGGGAGGGGTCCGCGGCGAAGGTGTAGCCGCGCTCCCGGCACTCGGCGGCGTGCCGCAGCATCGCCTCCGGGTCGTTGGCGCTGATCACGACGAGGTCGAGCCCGCCGAGCCGTTCGGCGACCGGGCGCAGCTCGATGTTGCGGGCCTCGGCCATCGCCCCGGCGTAGAACGAGGCGATCTGGTTGAGGTCGTCGTCGGTGGTGCACACGAACCTGGCCGTGTGGGCCGTCTCCGACACGTGGATGGAGACGCAGTCCACACCGTGGCGCTCCAGCCACGAACGGTAGTCGGCGAAGTCCTCCCCGACCGCGCCCACGAGCGCGGGACGCAGGCCCAGCTGCGCCAGGCCGTACGCGATGTTGGCCGCCACCCCGCCCCGGCGTACCACCAGGTCGTCGACGAGGAACGACAGCGAGACCTTGTGGAGCTGGTCGGCGATGAGCTGGTCGCTGAAGCGGCCCGGGAAGTGCATCAGGTGGTCGGTGGCGATCGACCCGGTGACGGCGATCTTCATAGCGGTCCTCACGGTTGGGACGTGGCCGCAGCTCAGACTACCCGGCCGGCCACGCGCGTGTTCCGCACTCTTGCCGCCTCGGGCGTCCACGGTACGCCGCCCGGTGGACGGCCATGGTGGAGATTGCCGCCTGCCGTGGTCGCTCGCCGGGGCGCTCCTTCACGCCCCGCTGCCAGGGCCGCCCCACGTCCCCGGACGGTGCCGACGCGCGGCGGCGACCGGACGGTCACGGGCCGGTCACCGGCCCGGCCGGCACCGGCCGGGTTACGGTAACCGCGTGGGCCACCGTAGCGTGCCGCACACCGCGGACATCAGGATCGAGGCGTGGGCTCCGACCCGGGAGGAGTGCATCGCCGAGGCCGTGGCGGCCGCCGTGGAGAGCTTCGCCGACACCACCGGCAGCACCCCGACCGCCACGGTGGAGGTGCTCATCGACCCGGGGACGGACGAGGACATGCTGCTGGACGTCCTCAGCGAGGTGATCTACCAGATCGAGACGACCGGCCAGGTCCCGCTGGGCACCCACGTCGAGGCGCTGCCGAGCGGGCTGAGGGTCCGGTTCGAGATGACCGACGCCGACCGGGTGGAGCCGGTGGGCGCCGCGCCGAAGGCGGTCAGCCTCCACGACCTGCGGTTCACCCAGGACGGCGACCAGTGGCGCTGCTCGGTGATCCTCGACGTGTGAGGACGTGGTCCTCGCCGCGTGGCCGGCACCGGACCGCCCGACGGTCCCCGGATCGCCCGCCCGGGGTCGCCGTCAGCCCTTGACCACTCCCAGCGGCACCAGCCGCGCCACCGGGCGGCACAGCCCGGCCCCGACCGCCGCCTCGATCACCAGGGAGATGTCCTTGTAGGCCTCCGGGGCCTCCTCGGCCAGCCCACGCCAGGACGCGCCCCGGACCGCGATCCCCTGCCGCTCCAGCGCCTGCCGCAGGTCCTGCCCGCGGATCTTCCGGACCGCCTGGTGGCGGCTGAGCACCCGGCCGGCGCCGTGGCACGTGGACGCGAACGCCGGCGCGCCCTCCACGCCGGTCAGCACGTACGAGGCGGTGCCCATCGACCCGGGTACGAGCACCGGCTGCCCCACCTCGCGCAGGTCCTCCGGCAGGTCCGGGTGGCCGGGCGGCAGCGCCCGGGTCGCGCCCTTGCGGTGCACGCACAGCCGCCGCTGCTTCCCGTCGACCTGGTGGGTCTCCAGCTTGGCGAGGTTGTGGGAGATGTCGTAGACCAGGTCCAGGCTCGCGCCGGCCACCTCGGCGAACACCTGCCGGGCCGCGTGGGCGAGCACCTGCCGGTTGGCCCGCGCGTAGTTGGCGGCGGCGGCCATCGCCCCCAGGTACGCGCGACCCTCCGGCGACGACACCGGGGTGCACGCCAGCTGCCGGTCCGGCACGACGATCCCGTACCGGCTCATCACCCGGTCCATGAGCCGCACGTGGTCGGTGCAGATCTGGTGGCCGAGCCCGCGAGAGCCACAGTGGATCATCACGCAGACCTGGTCCGGCGCCAGCCCGAACACCTCGGCCGCCCGGGCGTCGAAGATCTCGTCGACCGCCTGCACCTCCAGGAAGTGGTTGCCGGAGCCGAGGCTGCCGACCTGCTGCAGACCGCGTTCCAGGGCGCGCGGCCCGACCTGCGCGGGATCGGCGTCGGCGACCGCGCCGTAGTCCTCGCACCGGTCGAGGTCGCGCGGCACGCCGCGGCCCTGCTCCACCGCGTACCGGGACCCCTCGAGCAGCACCTTCTCCAGCTCGCGCTGGCCGCTCAGGCGCCACACCGCGCCCCGGCCCATGCCCCGCGGGATCGCCGCGCCCAGCCGGTCCATCAGCCGCTCGCGCACCCGGGCGAACCCGGCCCGGTCGAGGTCGGCGGCGAGCAGCCGCACCCCGCAGGAGATGTCGAACCCCACCCCGCCCGGGGACACCACGCCGCCGGCCTCGACGTCGGTGGCGGCCACCCCGCCGATCGGGAACCCGTAGCCCCAGTGGATGTCCGGCATGGCGTACGAGGCGGTCACGATCCCGGGCAGCGTGGCGACGTTGGCGACCTGCTCCACCGACCGGTCGGCCCGCACGTCGGGCAGCAGCGCCCGGGACGCGAACACGATGCCGGGGACGCGCATGTCGCCGAACGGGTCGATCCGGAAGCGGTACGGCGACTCCTCGACCAGCTCCATCCGGGCCTCCTCTCGCCTCCGCCACGGTTACCCGTCCGGTCACGAGGGTATGCCGCGGGGCGGAGGTTGGGATGAAGGGCGACCGAGTGGAGATCGTAGTCGATGCCGGGGGCGGGTCGCTGCGGTACGAGGTGACGGCCACCCGCGCCGGCCGGCGGGTGGAGACCTCGGTCGGCCGGGGGGTGGTGGAGGTGACCGAGGTGACCCGGTCGGGCACCGTCGTGCGCACCGCCCGGTTCATGGCCAGCCGGGTGCTCGCACTCGTGGAGCACCCGGTGCCGCGCGGCGACGGCGGGGTTTGACCGGCCCGTCTCCGGGTAGGCCGCCGTGGTGCGGGAGGCATTCGCGCGGGAGACGGCGCGCCGGCTGCTGAGCGCGCACGGGCGCACGTACGCGCAGGACGCCGGGATCCGGCTGGCGGACCGGCCGCGGCCGCTGTACCAGCTGCTGGTGCTCAGCGTCCTGCTCTCCACCCGGATCAAGGCCGGCATCGCGGTCGCGGCCGCGCGGGAGCTGTTCGCGGCCGGCTTCGGCTCCGCGGAGGCGATGCGGCGGGCGGACTGGCAGGACGTTGTGGACGCCCTCGGGCGCGGCCACTACGTGCGCTACGACGAGAGCACGGCCACGGCGCTGCACGCGGGCGCCGGGATGCTGCTGGACCGGTACCGCGGGGACCTGCGCCGGATGCGCCGCGAGGCCGGGGGCGACGTGCGCAAGCTCGAGCGGCTGCTGCAGGAGGTGCCGCGGCTCGGTCCGGTCGGCGCGGCGATCTTCTGCCGGGAGGCGCAGGCGGTGTGGCCGGAGCTGCGCCCGTACCTGGACGGCCGGGCCCTCGACGGGGCGCGCCGCCTGGGCCTGCCCACCGACCCCGGCGAGCTGGCCGCCCTGGTGCCCGCGGACGACCTGGCGGCGCTGGCGGCCGGGCTGGTCCGGGTGACCCTGGAGAAGGACCTGGCCCGCGAGCTCGTCCCCGCCTGAGCCGGGCTCACCCCAGCGGGGGTCGGCCGAGGCGCGGACCGGCCACTCCCGGGCCGCGCAGCTCGTCGACCAGCTCGTCGGCGAAGGTCGCTTTGCCGGCGCCGTCCACCGCCTCGACGGCGACCCGCACCCCGCGGTCGTCGCCGGACGGCGTGACCAGGTCGGCGTCCGCCGCCAGCGTCCGGCGGCGGACGGCGCCGGACCGACCGGTCAGTGGAAGGAGTCGCCGCAGGCGCAGGAGCCCTTGGCGTTGGGGTTGTCGATGGTGAACCCCTGGGCGTCGATGCGGTCGGCGAAGTCGATCGTGGCGCCGGTCAGGTACGGCGCGCTCATCCGGTCGACCACGACCTGGAAGCCGTCGTAGTCGTCGACGATGTCACCGTCCAGCGACCGCTCGTCGAAGAAGAGCTGGTAGCGGAGCCCGGAGCAGCCGCCGGGCTGGACGGCGACCCGCAGCCGCAGGTCGTCGCGCCCTTCCTGCTCGAGCAGCTGCCTGACCTTCGCGGCGGCCACGTCGGTGAGGATGATGGTGCGCGACTCCGTGGTCTCGGTGGATGTCGTCACGGTCGCTCCCTGGCTGGCGTCGTCACTCAACCCATCTACGTTAACCGACGGTACGCCATGACCCGCCCGGTCGCCGCGCGGGTGCCGGACCCGCCCGGCCCCGCGGGTGCCGGACCCATCGGGGCCGACCGCGAGCGGTCAGTGCCGGTCGGCCGCCGAGGCCGACGACCACTGGCGCGCCGCCCGTTCGGCGAGCCCGCGCAGCCCGTCGGCGGGGCGCTCCAGCGCCCGTCGCTCGTCACCGACGTGGTCGACGAGCGACCAGGTGGCGGTGACGCCGGCGTCGGCCGCCTCCCGCGGGTCGACGTCCACCCGGCCGGCCATCACCAGGCACGGCAGCCCCCGCTGCCGGGCGGCCGTGGCGACCCCGGCCACCACCTTGCCCCGCAGCGACTGGCCGTCGAACGACCCCTCGCCGGTGACCACGAGGTCGGCGGTGTCGAGCACGGTGTCCAGGCCGACCAGCCGCCGGACCAGCTCGATCCCGGACTCCCGCCGCCCGCCCAGCGCCAGCAACGCCGCCCCGAGCCCGCCGGCGGCACCCGCGCCCGGCAACCCGGCCAGCCCGGGCGGGCAGGTGGGCAGGTCCCGCTCGAGCACCTCGGTGAACCGCGCCAGCGCGGCGTCCAGCAGCCGGACGTCCTCGGCGGTGGCGCCCTTCTGGGGGCCGAACACCGCGCTGGCGCCCTGGTCGCCCAGCAGCGGGTTGTCCACGTCGGTGGCGGCCACCAGTGACGCCTGCCGCAGCCGCGGCACCCCGTCGAGTGCGGCGGCGGCCACCAGGGCGGCCCCGCCGTACGGCAGCGCGTACCCGGCGTCGTCCAGCACCGGCGCGCCGAGCGCGGCGAGCATCCCCGCCCCGGCGTCGTTGACCGCCGATCCGCCGAGCCCGACGACGACCTCCCGGGCGCCCGCCTCCACCGCCGCGGTCAGCAGCAGCCCCAGCCCGTACGAGGTGGTCACCTTCGGGTCGCGTTCGGCCGGCGACAGCAGGTGCAGCCCGCACGCCTGCGCGCTCTCCACATAGGCCACCGGTGCCGCTCCGTCGCCGTCGACCAGCAGCACCCCACCCTCGACCGGCCGGCCCAACGGGTCGCAGGTCGTCACCGGCACCCACCGTCCGCCCAGCGCCGCCCGCAGCACGTCGAGGAAGCCGGGACCGCCGTCGGACAGCGGCACGGTCACCACCTCGTCCCCGGGTGCGCCGCGGCGCCAGCCGTCGGCCATGGCCTTCGCGGCGTCGACCGCCGAGAGGGTGCCAGCGAACTTGTCGGGGCAGACCACCACGCGCATGTGCGCACCGTCTCACACCGGTTCGGCCCCGGGCTCGCGGACCCGTGGGATGATGTCCGGGTGAGCACGACCTGGGTGGAACCCTCCGGCACCGCCACCGCGTTGCTGCTGCTCGGCCGGGGAAGCGATCCCGGTGCCGAGCGTGGGGTGTCGTGTCCGGGCGCGCTGCCGGCCCCCAGTGATCCCGACCTGGTGGAGCGGGCGCGCGTCGCCAGGGAGAAGCTGGGTGACGACCTGTTCGTGCTGGGCCACCACTACCAGCGCGACGAGGTCATCCAGTTCGCCGACGTCACCGGTGACTCGTTCAAGCTGGCCCAGCAGGCGGCCGCCCGCCCACAGGCGCGGTGGATCGTCTTCTGCGGGGTGCACTTCATGGCCGAGTCCGCCGACATCCTCACCGCCGACCACCAGCAGGTGATCCTGCCCGACCTGGCGGCGGGGTGTTCGATGGCGGACATGGCGGCGCTGTCGCAGGTGGAGACGGCCTGGGAGCACCTGACCGACCTGGGGCTCGCCGACCGTACGGTCCCGGTCACGTACATGAACTCCTCGGCCGCCATCAAGGCGTTCGTGGGCCGCCGCGGTGGCCTGGTCTGCACCTCCTCCAACGCCAAGCGGGCGCTGGAGTGGGCGTTCGAGCGGGGTGACAAGGTGCTGTTCCTGCCCGACCAGCACCTCGGCCGCAACACCGCGGTCCTGCAGCTGGGCATGTCCCTGTCCGACTGCGTGGTGTGGGACCCGCACCAGCCGCACGGCGGCCTGTCCGAGGCCGACCTGGCGCGTGCCCGGATGGTGCTGTGGCGTGGCCACTGCTCGGTACACGGACGGTTCACACTCGACTGCGTGACCGAGGTGCGCCAGCGGGTGCCCGGCGTGCAGGTGCTGGTGCACCCGGAGTGCCGGTACGAGGTGGTGGAGGCCGCCGACCACGTCGGCTCCACCGAGCAGATCATCCGGACGATCCGGGAGGCGCCACCGGGCTCGGCGTGGGCGGTGGGCACCGAGCTGAACCTCGTGCGCCGGCTCGCCCACGAGCACCCGGACAAGCAGGTCATGTTCCTGGACCGGACGGTGTGCTACTGCTCGACCATGAACCGGATCGACCTGCCCCACCTGGTGTGGTCGCTGGAGGAGCTGGTCGCCGGGCGGGTGGTGAACCGGATCCAGGTGGATCCGGACACCGCCCACTACGCCAGGGTGGCGCTGGACCGGATGCTGGCACTGCCCTGACCCGTGCCGGCCGGTCCCGGCGCCGTTGCGGTGCCCCATCGGCACGCGGCGGAGTCCCGGTACCACACCCGGTGCCGCCCCGGCCGGTTCTTGGCTCCGAACTCACCCGTTCGGACCACGACACCCTACCTGTGTACCTCGCTACACGACCGAAAGGACTATGCTCGGCCACCGGATCGCCCACGGGTTGGAAGGAATCCGGCCGCCGGGCACCTGCCCTGCCGTTGCGCTGGAGGTCTGCCGATGAGCCCCAAGTCCGATGACGTGCTGATCGTGCACGGCGGCACCCCGCTGCACGGCGAGGTCCGGGTCCGCGGCGCGAAGAACCTTGTCTCCAAGGCGATGGTCGCCGCGCTGCTCGGCGACTCCCCCAGCCGCCTGTACGACGTGCCCCGCATCCGGGACGTCGAGGTGGTGCGTGGGCTGCTGGAGCTGCACGGCGTGCGCGTCTCCGAGGAGGACGGCGTGCTCGTGCTCGACCCGCGCAACGTCGAGCGGGCCGCCGTCGACAAGATCAACGTGCACGCCGGGTCCAGCCGCGTCCCGATCCTGTTCTGCGGCCCGCTGCTGCACCGGCTCGGCCAGGCGGTGATCCCGGACCTGGGCGGCTGCCACATCGGTCCCCGCCCCATCGACTTCCACCTGATGGCGCTCCGCGAGTTCGGCGCGGTGATCGACAAGACCCCGCACGGCCTGCACCTGGCCGCCCCGAACGGGCTGCACGGCGCCAAGCTGCGCCTGCCCTACCCCAGCGTCGGCGCCACCGAGCAGGTGCTGCTGACCGCGGTCATGGCCGAGGGCGTGACCGAGCTGTCCAACGCCGCCGTCGAACCCGAGATCATCGACCTCATCTGCGTGCTGCAGAAGATGGGCGCGATCATCAGCGTGCACACCGACCGGGTGATCGAGATCGAGGGGGTCCCGCGCCTGGGCGGGTTCGTCCACCGCCCGCTGCCCGACCGCATCGAGGCGGCGAGCTGGGCCGCCGCGGCGCTGGCCACCCGCGGCGACGTGTTCGTCCGCGGCGCCCGGCAGGCGGACATGATGACCTTCCTCAACGTCTTCCGGTCCGTCGGCGGCGCGTACGAGGTCGACGACAGCCCCGGTGGCGGGATCCGGTTCTGGCACCCCGGCGGTGAGCTGAAGGCGGTGGCGCTGGAGACCGACGTGCACCCCGGGTTCATGACCGACTGGCAGCAGCCGCTGGTGGTGGCGCTCACCCAGGCCCGGGGCCTGTCGATCGTGCACGAGACCGTGTACGAGCAGCGTCTGGGCTACACCCAGGCGCTCAACCAGATGGGCGCCACGATCCAGGTCTACCGGGAGTGCCTGGGCGGCACCCCGTGCCGGTTCGGGCGGCGCAACTTCAACCACTCGGCGGTCATCGCCGGCCCCAGCAAGCTGCACGGGTCCGACCTGACGATCCCCGACCTCCGCGCCGGCTTCAGCCACGTGATCGCCGCCCTGGCCGCCGAGGGGCCGTCCCGCATCTTCGGGGTGGACCTCATCCGGCGCGGGTACGAGGACTTCGAGGCCAAGCTGGTCGCCCTGGGCGCCCGGATCGAGCGCTGACCGGGGCGCGGCGCTCCGGCCGGGCGCCGCGCCGGCGCGCGGGACCGGGCGGGTACCCCCCGGGCGTCCGCTACCCTTGCGGCGTGCCATCGCTGTTCCGCCGCAGGACCACCACCGCAGCGGCCGACGGTTCGGCCACCGGCGCGACCGCCACCGCCTCCGGACGCCCGACCCCGGAACAGC
>VSBZ01000059.1:0-21762 GCA_047459215.1 Micromonosporaceae bacterium
TCCTACGAGGAGCCCCGCCGTACCTCCTGCGTGGACTGATGTCGCGTCCTGGCGGGTTGTCGCCCTTGGGCGGCGACCATCTCCGGCCTCGGTGGACCGCGCTGGCGTCCCGCGATCAGGCCGCGTCCCGGACGGGGTCCCGGTCAGGCGTCGCGGGCGGCGGCGATGACCCCGCCGATCGCCCGACGGATCCGCTCGGCGGCCTGCTTAGGGTCGGGTTGGCCGGCGTCGAGCCAGGCGATGACGGCGGAGACGGCGACGGTGGGCACGAGCGCCGCGGCCCAGTCCGCCCAACCGGGATCGGGGATGGCGTGGGACAGGTGCTTGTGGGCGAGCCTGGTCATGTCGGCCCGGAACCGGTCCATGGCCTGCCTGAACTCGGGCTCGCGTGCAGCGTGCTGGAACAGGAGCCGGAACGCTGCCGGGTCCTCGGCGGCCACGCGTACGAGTCCGTCGATGCTCGCGTCAGTGAACTCGTCGGCACCGGTCGCCGCGGCGAGCCGGGTGCAGGCGCTGTCGAGGACGGCCTGGTACAGGTCCGTCTTGGACTCGAAGTGTCGGTACAGGATGGCGCGGCTGACTCCGGCCTCGGCCGCGATGTCGTCGAGGCTGGTGGCCGCGAAGCCGCTCCGGGCGAAGGCACGGGTGGCGGCGTCGATGATCTGTTGCCGTCTCCGGGCGCGGGGCAGCCGTCGCCCTGGTTCCGCCGCCTCGGGCATGGGACTCGTGCCCACCCTCCTGTGCCTCCTCCTCCACGGGACACCGATATGCTACCTGCCAGATGTACACCCTAGAGTGTACATCTGGCAGTTGACAAAGTGGGGAGGGGGCCGTGGACGAACCCATCATCCGGGTGGAAGGCCTGGTCAAGACGTTCCGGCGGGGCCGGCGGGCGCTCGCGGGCCTGAGCCTGCAGGTACCGCGCGGCGTGGTGTACGCGCTGCTGGGCCCCAACGGTGCCGGAAAGACCACCCTGATCCGCATCCTGGCGACACTCCTGCCCGCCGACGCATCGCTCCGGAGGCCATCGGCCTGCGCCGTCCCACCCTCGATGAGGTGTTCCTCGCCCTCACCGGGCATTCCACGGGCGCGGGCGCGCGGCACGGGTGCGGTGCCACCGGGTCGACGGGCCACCCTCTGCCCGGCGGGACGGTGACCGGATGAGCATCCCCGTGGCTGTCGCGCCGCGGGCACGCACGAAAGGCCCGCTCCACGCCGTGGCGGACGTCGCGGTGCTGACCCGGCGCAACCTGCTCCACGTCGTGCGCCTGCCGGGCGTGCTGCTGCTGTCGAGCGTCATGCCGGTGGTGTTCGTCGTGATGTTCACCTACGTGTTCGGCGGCGCCGTCGGGCAGGCGCTTCCTCCGGCCGCGGCCGGTCGGTACGTCAACTGGCTGGTTCCCGGGCTGCTGGCCCAGTTCGCCCTGTTCAACGGCGCCGCCACGGCCGCGGGGCTGGCCGAGGACCTGGGGAAGGGGAGCATCGACCGGTTCCGCTCACTCCCGGTGGCCCGGGTGGCGGTGCTCGCCGCCCGCACCCTCTCCGACCTGTGCCGTTCGGCCGTGACGCTGACGCTGATGGTGGTGGTCGGGTTCATGATCGGGTTCCGGTGGCAGACGGACGTTCGAGGCATGGTGGCGGGGATCGCGGTGGCGCTGGCGTTCGGCTACGGCTGGTCGTGGGCGATGGCGGCGGTCGGGTTGCTGGTCCGCACCGCCGAGGCGGTCCAGGCGGCGGTGTACACGGTGGTGTTCCCGCTCGGGTTCACCAGTGCGGTCTTCGTGCCGGTGGAGACGATGCCCGACTGGCTGCGGCCACTGGCGGCCCACCAGCCGGTGACCGTCACCGCCAACGCCGTGCGCGGCCTGGTACTGGGTCCGGGCGCGGTGCCGGCCGGGGAGAGCGTCACCGGCCAGGTGCTCCTGGCGCTGCTGTGGGCGACGGCGATCACGGCGGTCTCGGCACCGCTGGCGGTGCGCGCCTTCCGCCACGCCACCGCGTGAGGCTCGGCGACGACCCTGGTCCCCAGACCGCGAGCGGCGGTCAGAGGCTCTCCCGCCACCGGCGGAACAGCTCCCGGGCGGTGGCCTCGTCGGGGAGCGTCGGCAGCGGCTGGTCGGCGTTGATGATCGACCCGTCGTCGGTCACGAGCACGAACGACGGCCCTTCCTCCTCCATGATCTCGACGACGGCGACGGTGTGCCCGTCCACCCGCTGATGCCGGACCACCCGCTTCATGACCGGCCGCCTTCGTCCCGCTGCGGCGCGTCCCCCCGCCGGCAGTGGGTGCGGCGGGGTACACAGCAGCCCATCAGACCTCCTCGCCCGGCTCCGCCGGACTCGCGCGAACGCTTCTGACAGCATATGCCGCTTAGGTTCGGAAAAGGCACGGAATCGCCACGCGGGTGGCGTTCCTGCGGGCGTCACCCCCGCGGTCGGGGATGCCGCGGCCGGCCGGTCCAACGAGCCGGGCACCTCCGGCGGCGCTGGCGGCGCACCGGCGGCCCATCTGACGAGTTCCACGGCGGTTGCCCGGACAGCGGACATGTGCGCCCTACAGCCACGACGACCGCACCTGTCTACATGAGTGGGAAGCTGCGAATCGCAGTCCCCCGCGTTGTTCCTCAGGCACCTCTAGGAGCAGCACGCACGGCCCAACACCCGTCGAGTCGATGATCATGCACCTAAGATGTCCAGGCTCGTTCGGGTCCCCCGGGACGTCGGTGTACCCGAGCACCTCCTTCCGCCACTGCGAGAGCCGGTAGGCGTCGCGGCAGCCGACGCTAGGGGATGTCGCGGAGGCCGCGCGCCCACGGTGCCGGTCGGTCCGGACGGCCGCCACGGGATCACGCGCCGCGGGCAGGATTGACACCGGCTGGCTCGCGTGCTGATCATTCGTGGGGTCGGGGATGTTCACTGGTTGGTCGCACACGCAGACACTGCGCACCGCAGGAACCGGACCGGTGACGGTACGGGGGACCGGCTCCGTAGCTGACGGGCGTCCCGCCGGCCGGGCACCACGCCGCGGCCGGTCGGCAGGCCCCGATGGCATGACCCACGGCATCCGGCCGCGAACCCTCCGTCAGCACGAGCCCGTCCGCGGCGTTGGCGCCGGGTGGTGCGGCGCGGGACGACCCGGGAGCGGCGAGCAGTGATCATCACGCTGGTCACCGACACGTTCGACATCGGCAACAACGGCACCACGGTGTCGGCGATGCGGCTGGCCGACGCCCTCATCGCCCGCGGCCACACCGTGCGCGTGGTCGCGTGCCGCCGACCCGGGGACCCGGCCGGGTCGGAGGGGGACGGCCCGGGCAGCGGGCGCGACGGCGTGACGGCCGAACGGGACCGCCTGACGGTGTACTGGGTCCCGGAGCTGGTGGTGCCGGTCGCCAGCCGCTTCGCGCACCGCCAGCGGACCCTGTTCGCCAAGCCGGTCCCCGAGGTGCTGACGGCGGCGATCACCGGCGCCGACGTCGTGCACATCTTCCAACCGTGGGCGCTGGGCAGGGCCGCGGAGCGGATCGCCCGGCGGCTCGGCGTGCCCACCGTGGCCGCCTTCCACATCCAGCCCGAGAACGTCACGTACAACATCGGCCTGGGCTGGTGCCGCCCGGCCGCGCACCTGGTGTACCACCTGCTGCGCCTGATGTTCTACCGGCGCTTCGCCGACATCCACTGCCCGTCGACGTTCATCGCGGCGCAGCTGCGCCGCCACGGGTACCGTGCCCGGCTGCACGTGATCTCCAACGGGGTGGACGGCCGCTTCCGGCCGGGAGCGGCCCGGGTACGCCGTGCCGACGAACCGTTCCGGATCCTCACGGTCGGCCGGTTCTCGCCCGAGAAGCGGCAGGAGGTGCTGATCCGGGCCGTGCGGCGGTCGCGCCACGCCGACCGCATCGAGCTGTACTTCGCCGGGCACGGCCCACGGGAGAAGCGCCTGCGCCGGATGGCCGCCAGGCTGCGCGTCCCGGCGCGGTTCGCTCATTACCCGCAGGCGGAGCTGATCGAGCTGATGCGCAGCTGCGACCTCTACGTGCACACCTCCGACGTCGAGATCGAAGGGGTGTCCTGCCTGGAGGCGTTCGCCTGCGGGCTCGTCCCGGTCATCTCCGATAGTCCGCTGAGCGCCACCCGGCAGTTCGCGCTCGGGCCCAGACATCTGTTCCGCGCCGGCGACCCGTCCTCGCTCGCCGAGCGCATCGACGAGTGGATCGAGGACCCGGAGGGTCTGGCCGCCGCGTCGGAGACCTACGCCCGGTTCGCGGAGCTCTACGCGGTCGAGCGCAGCGCCAAGGCCATGGAGCGGGTGTACGCGCGGGCGGGCCAGGCGCTGGACGCGCCGCCCGGGCACGCCGGCCGGCTGCACCGGCTGGTGTCGACATTCGTCTACTACGCGGTCGCCGCGCCGCTTCTCTACCTGTGGACCCGCGTCGTCCTGGGGGTGCGCAGCGAAGGCACCAGGCGGCTGCCCCGGTCCGGCGGTGCCCTCACCGTGTGCAACCACGTGCACCCCCTCGACAGCGCCCTGGTCGCGCTGGCGATGTTCCCGCGCCGGGTCGTCTTCACCGCGGCACCGGAGAACCTCCGCCACCGCGGGTACGGCTGGCTGGTCAGGCTGCTGGGTGGCATCGCGGTGCCGCAGAACCCGGCAGAGCTGCCGCGCTTCTTCTCCGAGCTGGAGCTCCTCCTCGCCCGGGGGAGGATCGTGCACTTCTTCCCCGAGGGCGAGCTGCGGCACTACGACACGGGCCTGCGCGACTTCAAGCGGGGGGCGTTCCACCTCGCCGCCCAGGCCCGCGTACCGGTGCTACCGCTGTCGATCCGGTTCCGGCCACCGACCGGGCTGGGCCGGCTCATCCGTCGCAAGCCCACGATGGTGGTCGTTGTCGGCGAGCCCATCGAACCGACCACGATCGATCCGCGCACCGACCGGCGGCTGCGGATGGAGCTGGCACGACGCCGCATGCACGACCTCATCACGCGCGGCCACGCCCGCGGCGGCGCGGTCGGCGCTCCCGCGGCCGGCCGCGCCGCCCGCTGACCGCCGGGCAGCGCGCGGGTCACCCGCAACCGGGGGCCGCCGCGGCCTGTCCGGACGACGGCGGCGAGCTTTCCGCGGCGGCGCGCGCGCCACGGCGACCTGCCAGGCCGGGCGAGACAGCCACGGCGACGCCCGGGCCACGGCACCGAGCCAGGGCCACGACGACGTGCCCGCCACGGGGCCCGGCGGCACCGGCACGTGTCCGGCCGCCGAAACTCCTCGGGCGCATGTCACACCTCGGCCCCTGCCGGCGTCTTGTGTCGAGACCACCGATCAACCGGAGGAGAGGATGACCGGCACACCGAGGATTCCCCCGGCCGAGGTCAGAGGCCTGTACGGGGCGATGGTGACGTGGTTCAGCAGGAAGGTGTTCGGAAAGGTGCCGGACACGGAGAAGCTGTCCCGGCTCGACGTGGCGGCACGCCTGACGCGGACCGCCTGACCAGTGGCGGACATGGGGTCGGCGGCTCGCGGTGAGGGCTGCCGGCCCGGATCAACGGTTGCGGGTCGGTCCGCCGCGCCGGGCATCCCGTATGTTCCACACCGGACATTGGAGGTCCGGAACGTCGCCGAGCTTGGCATCCACGGTGATCAGTGTGGTGCGCAACGACTCGGCCAGCGCCACGTAGGCGGCATCGTACGGCCACAGGTTGTGCCGCAGCTGGCGGCCACGGCGCTCGTGCCGGGAATGGTCGCCGCGCTTGCGTCGCCGACCTGGCTGACCTGACCCGGACACGCCGGGGCGGTCCGCCGACGCGGACCGCCCCGGCCGTTATGGCAGTTCCCACGTGTCAGTCGTCGTGGCCGCGGCCGCGGCGGTTGCGGCCGTGGTCGTCGAACTCCTCATGCACGTCCATCACGGGCTCGCCCGCCTCGCAGCGGACGACGACCATGACGTCGTTGTGGACGTCGCTCTCGATCTCCAGGTAGACCTCGGGCGCGGGTCCACGCACCACGTCGTCCACCCGGTAGCCCGGGTTGGGACTCCACGCCTCCAGGTGCGCCGTGTCACCGTCGCACCGCACCACCAGCTGTGCCGCGTCGGTGGACAGCGTCCTGGTGACGCCGTCGGTCGCCGGGGACGGTGTCGACGGAGCGGAGACGCCGGGACCCCGGGTGCCGGGATCCCCGGTACGGGGTGCCGACGACCCGGAGAGGTCGTTCAGCTGTCGGGAGACCTCCTCCCGGCTCAGCACCCGGTCGTCCTCGGACGCTCCGGCCAGGGTCACCGCCGCGGTGGTGAGGCCCACCGCGGCCACCGCGGCCGCCGCCCAGATCATCAGTCGTGTCGCCTTCATGCCGTTCACCGTCGCCGCGGTTCGGTTAACGCGACGCTAACCGCCTCACAACGTCCCGCCAAGCCGCGCGCGGGTACCGTCAGCGGCGTGCCCCACATCCTTGTCCTCGAGGACGATCCGCAGGTCCGCCGGGCGCTGCTGCACGCCCTGGCAGAGCGCGGGTACGCGACCAGCTCGGCGGGCGCGGGCATGGCCGGCCTGGAGGCGGCCCTCAAGGAGCGGCCCGACCTGGTCGTCCTCGACCTCGGACTGCCGGACGTGGACGGCCTGCAGGTGCTGCGCATGATCCGCGCGGTCAGCTCCGTACCGGTGATCGTCGCCACCGCCCGCGACGAGGAGTCGGCGATCGTGCGGGCCCTCGACGGCGGTGCCGACGACTACCTCGTCAAGCCGTTCGGCGCGGCCCAGCTGGACGCCCGGATCCGGGCGGTCCTGCGCCGCGCGGGCGAGGGCACCCCCCGGCCGGCCCGGCTACGGGTCGGCGGGCTGGAGCTGGACCTGGCCAGCCGCACCGTGCGGCTGGACGGCCGTCCGGTCGAGCTCACGCCCCGCGAGTTCGACCTGCTGCGGTACCTGGCCGAACGTCCCGGGCAGGTGGTCGGCAAGCGGGAGCTGCTCGCCGAGGTCTGGCATCTGCCGTACGGGGCGGCCGACAAGACCGTCGACGTCCACCTGTCGTGGCTGCGCCGCAAGCTCGGCGAGACCGCGCAGGCGCCGCGGTACCTGCACACCGTGCGCGGTGTGGGCGTACGGCTCGCCCCGCCGGAGGCGTCCCCGTGACCGGGGTGAGGGGTCAGGTGGCGGCGCTGGTCGCCGGCACCACCTCGGTGGTTCTCCTGGCGTTCCTGGTGCCGATCGGCCTACTGCTGCGCAGCGAGGCCGAGCAGCAGGCGATCTCGGCCGCCACGCTGCGGGCGCAGACGCTGGCCGCGGTCGTGGCGCTCGATCCGCAGCTCGCCGCCGAGCAGCTGGCCACCGGTGACACCGGCGACCAGGCGGTGTCGGTGTTCCTCCCCGACGGCCGGGTGCTCGGCCGGGCGGCGCCGCGCAGCCCGTCGGTCGACCTCGCGGCCACCGGGCGGGCGTTCACCGCCGAGAGCGACGGTGGGGTCGAGGTCCTCGTGCCGGTGCTGGGCCTGCCGGGCGGGACGGCGGTCGTGCGCGCGTACGTCCCCGCGTCCCAGCTGCACCGGGGGGTCGCCCGGACCTGGGGCCTGCTCGCGCTGCTCGGCCTGGCGGTGTTCGGCCTCGGGATGCTGCTGGCCGACCGGCTGGGGCGCCGGCTGGTCGGCTCGGTCACCGCGCTCGCCGAGGCCGCCGACCGGCTCGCCCAGGGCGACCTGTCCGCCCGCGCCGACCCCGGCGGCGCCCGGGAGCTGCAGCGGGTGGGGGAGGAGCTGAACCGCCTCGCCGCCCGCATCGGCGAGCTGCTCCGCGCGGAGCGGGAGGAGGTGGCCGACCTCGCCCACCGGCTGCGGACCCCGGTGACCGCGCTGCGGCTGGACGCCGAGTCGCTGCGCGACGAGGCCGAACGCGCCCGCCTCCTGGCGGACGTCGACGCCCTGGCCCGGCTGGTGGACGAGACCATCCGGACCGCCCGACGGCCGGTGCGGGAGGGTGTCCGCCCGCGGGCCGACCTGGTCGAGGTGGCCGCCGACCGGGTCGCCTTCTGGTCGGCTCTGGCCGAGGAGACCGGGCGACGGCTGGAGGCCCGCCTGCCGGAGGGTGCCGTACCCGTGTGCGCTCCCCGCGACGACCTGTCCGCGGCGCTGGACGCCCTCCTGGAAAACGTCTTCGCGCACACGCCCGACGGCGTGGCGGCCAGGGTGGAGGTCCGGGCCCGACCCGGTGGCGGCGGCGTGCTCGTCGTGGAGGACGCCGGACCGGGCATCCCGGCCGACCGTGCCCCGGCCCGCGGGGTCAGCGGCGGCGGCTCCACCGGCCTCGGGCTGGACATCGCCCGGCGCACCGCCGAGGCGGCCGGCGGCGGCCTGCGGGTCGGTACGGGCGAGCTGGGTGGCGCCCGGGTCGAGCTGGAGCTCGGCCCGGCGTGACGTACCGCCGGAGCCTACCGGGACGCCGGCCCCGCCGACCCAGGCCACATCAGCGCGGTGGCCCCACCCGACGGTGACCGGGCGGGGCCCAGCGACGCCGCACGATGGTGCCCCCGGTGGGACTCGAACCCACACTGTATGGATTTTGAGTCCATCGGCTCTGCCAATTGGCCTACAGGGGCGTGACCTCGTAGCGATCTCCAGGGTACCTACTAGTGTGGTCGCCGCGACAGCCCATGGCGGTGGGGGCCGGGAGGGCGGAGAATCGGCCCGGGAGGTGGTCATGAGCGGAGCCTCGCAGTCCGGCGCCGCCACGCAGGAGGCGCCGCGCAAGCGGGTGCTGGTGGCCGAGGACGAGGCGCTCATCCGGCTCGACCTGGTCGAGATGCTCACCGAGGAGGGGTACGAGGTCGTCGGCGAGGCGGGCGACGGGGAGACCGCGGTCCGGCTGGCCGAGGAGCTGCGCCCCGACGTGGTGATCCTCGACATCAAGATGCCGATCATGGACGGCCTCGCGGCCGCCGAGAAGATCAGCGAGGCGCACATCGCGCCGGTGGTGATCCTGACCGCGTTCAGCCAGCGGGACCTGATCGAGCGGGCGCGGGCCGCCGGTGCCATGAGCTACCTCGTCAAGCCCTTCCAGAAGTCCGACCTCGCCCCCGCCATCGAGATCGCCATGTCCCGGTTCGCCGAGTTCACCGCGCTGGAGCAGGAGGTGGCCGGCCTCACCGAGAAGCTGGAGACCCGCAAGGCGGTCGAGCGGGCCAAGGGGGCGCTCATGACCACGTACGGCATGACCGAGCCGCAGGCGTTCCGGTGGATCCAGCGCACCGCGATGGACCACCGGATCGGCATGCGGGAGGTCGCCGAGCGGATCATCGCGGAGATCGGCTCGAAACCGAACAGCTGACCGGTTTCATCGCCGAACCGGCAAACCGGGACGGCTTCGGAGGCGTCCGGTGCCGCCGCGCCGTAACAGTGCGGACACGACGATCCGCCAGCCGTTTCGCGCCGATGTGACAGCCGCTATGCTCCCTCCGACTCGGTACTGACACACCCGGTGGGCACAGACCCGGTACGGACGAACCCGGTGCTGGCAACCGGCGCGATCGACACCCCCGGCGAGGAGCAGGATGCGGAAAGCGGCGGTGATCCTGGCGGCGCTGCTGGGCGTTGCGGTAGTCGGGACGGGAGTCGGCACCGCGTGGGCGCAGCAGGAGGAAGGCCTCCAGGGCAACCTGCGGTACGAGGACGAGCCGCTCTCGGGCGTCGTCATCAACGTGTACGACGAGTCCGGCGAGCTGGTCGGCACGGCCGAGTCGGGCCCGGACGGGCGGTGGTTCGTCCCCGTGCCCGGTTCCGCCACGTACCGGGTGGAGCTGGACGAGTCCACGCTGCCCGAGGGCCTGGCCGCGCTGACCGGCAACGTCCGGGAGCCGTTCGTGCGACCCGGGAGCGTCGGCAACGTCCTGTACCGCATCGGCCCGGGGGAACGGGGTCAGTCCGCGTCGCCGCCGACCTCCGGCAGCCCGCCGTCCCCGGGCACGCCGACCACCCCCGGCGGCCAGCAGGCGCAGCAGCCGACCCCGTCCGACGACCCGGAGCAGGAGGGCGAGGTCGTGACCGGCCGCGGCACCTTCGAACGGGTCGTCGCGTACGTCTACAGCGGCATCCACTTCGGACTCATCATCGCCCTGGCGGCGCTCGGCCTGTCGCTGATCTTCGGCACCATGGGCCTGATCAACTTCTCCCACGGGGAGCTGGTCTCCTTCGGTGCGATCGTGGCGTTGCTGTTCAACGTCGTCGGGCTCTCTGGCCTCACGCTGTCCCTGGTGCTCGCGATCCCGGTGGCGGCCGCCGCCGCGTACCTGTTGCGCCGCCTCGCGGGCCGGGGCGCGGCCGGCTGGCTCGCGGACGGGCGCGGCGCGCGCATCGTCCGGCCGGTCGCGACGGTCGTGGTCTACCTCGTCGCCGCGTGGGCGCTGAGCCTGCTGTTCGACGCCGTGGGCGTGACCGACTGGCGGCTGCCGCTGGTGGCGGCCGTGCCGGTCGCGGTGGCGGCCGGAGCGCTCTTCGGCTACCTGCAGGACCGCTACTTCTGGGGCTGGCTGCGCCGCCGCGGCACCGGCCTGATCGCCATGATGATCATCTCCATCGGCGTGGCCCTGGCCCTGCGCAACCTGTACCTCTACTTCATCGGTCCCGGCCGCCGCGCGTACGCCCAGTACGCCGTCCAGCGACCCATCGAGGTCGGTCCGCTGGTGGTCACCCCCAAGACGCTCGTCACCGACGGGATCGCGCTGGTCGTCCTGATCGCGGTCGCCCTCGCCCTGATCCTGACCAGGATCGGCAAGGCGATCCGGGCGGTGGCGGACAACCCGACGCTCGCCGCCGCGGCCGGCATCAACGTCGACAAGGTCATCCGGCTGGTGTGGGCGGCCGGTGCCGGGCTGGCCGCGCTAGCCGGCGTCTTCCTGGCCATCCACGAGACCGTCAACTACCTCATGGGCTTCCAGATGCTGCTGCTCATCTTCGCCGCAGTGGTGGTGGGAGGCCTGGGTACGGCGTTCGGGACGATCGTGGGCGGCCTCATCATCGGGCTGCTCATCCAGGTCTCCACCATGTGGGTGCCCAACGAGTTCAAGTACGTGGTGGCCCTGGCGGCGCTGATCGTGGTTCTGCTGGTCCGCCCGCAGGGCATCCTCGGCCGCCGGGTGCGGGTCGGCTGAGGGGAGGAGTGCAGCGTGAACTGGGAGCTCATCTTCAGCTCGTCACTCAGCCAGGCGTTCGGCGCCGGCGTGGTCGTGTACGCGCTGGCGGCCATCGGCCTCAACGTCCAGTTCGGCTACACCGGCCTGCTCAACTTCGGCCAGGCGGCGTTCTCCGCGATGGGGGCGTACGGGCTCGCGCTCGGCGTGGTCACGCTGGGGCTGCCGTTCTGGCCCTCGGTGGGCCTGGGCCTGGTGGCCGCGGTGGCGCTGGCGGTGCTGCTGGGGGTGTCCACGCTGCGGCTGCGCGCCGACTACCTGGCGATCGCGACGGTCGCGGCGGCGGAGGTCATCCGTCGGGTGTTACGGTCGGTGAGCCTGTCGGAGGTGACCGGTGGAGCCGAGGGCCTGCGCGGCTTCTCCGACACCTTCCGCGAGTACGGGTGGGCGATCGGTGACTTCCTGCTCCGCCTGGGGATCGACTCGCAGCTGCAGCGGGGCGGGTCGCTCCGGGTGGGCCCGTTCTTCTACACCGGCACCGAGCTCTGGGTCATGATCGTCGGCTGGACCATCGTCGCGGCGTGCCTGGTGCTGGTCTGGCTGGCGATGCGCAGCCCGTGGGGGCGCGTGCTCAAGGCCATCCGCGAGGACGAGGACGCGGTGCGCAGCCTCGGCAAGAACGCGTTCAGCTACAAGATCCAGTCGCTGGTGCTGGGTGGCGTGATCGGCGCGCTGGCGGGCTTCCTGCTGGCGGTCCGGCAGGGCAACGTCGCGCCGGACAACTTCCACACCCAGTTCACCTTCTACCTGTACTCGGTGCTGATCCTCGGCGGCGTGGCCCGGATCTTCGGGCCGGTGGTGGGGGCCATCCTGTTCTGGTTCCTGTTCAACTTCCTCACCAACTTCCTCTCCGAGCTGTCCCGGTCGGGAATCCTGCCCGCCGGCGTGCTCGACTCGACCCAGGTGGGCTCGATCGTGTTCGTGATGCTCGGCGCCGGGATCATCCTGATCCTGATCTTCCGACCGGAGGGTATCTTCGGCGACCGGAGGGAGATCTCGCTCGATGTCCGCTGACCACACCGCCGGCCAGGCTGCGCCCTCCCGCATGGAGCAGGCCCGGCAGGCCCTGTCCGGGCTGAGGCCCGAGCCCGGTGTCCCCAAGCCGGACCCGATCCTCGTGATCGACAAGGTGGTGCGCCGCTTCGGCGGCCTCACCGCGGTCAACGTCGCGCACCTGGAGATCCAGCGTGGGTCGATCACCGCGGTGATCGGGCCCAACGGCGCCGGGAAGACCACCCTGTTCAACGTGCTGACCGGCTTCGACACCGCGGACTCCGGGACCTGGACCTACAACGGCCACCGCCTCAACGGGCTGCGCGCCCACCAGATCGCCCGCATGGGCATGGTGCGCACCTTCCAGCTCACCAAGGCGCTGTCCCGGCTGCGGGTCATCGAGAACATGCGGCTGGGGGCGCCCCGGCAGCGGGGCGAGAATTTCCTGGTGGGCCTGATCCCCGCGCTGTGGCGCAAGCAGGAGGAGGAGATCACCGAGCGGGCGGACGCGCTGCTGGCCCGGTTCCGGCTGGACCGGATGCGCAACGAGTACGCCGGTGAGCTGTCCGGCGGCCAGCGCAAGCTGCTGGAGATGGCGCGGGCGCTGATGGCCGAGCCCGAGCTGGTCATGCTCGACGAGCCCACCGCCGGGGTGAACCCGGCGCTCAAGCAGTCGCTGCTCGGACACATCCGTCAGCTGCGCGAGGACGGTCTGACCGTGGTGTTCGTCGAGCACGACATGGACGTGGTGCACGACATCAGCGACTGGGTGGTGGTGATGGGGGAGGGCGAGGTGGTCGCCGAAGGCACCCCGGACGAGGTCATGGCCAACCCGCGGGTCATCGACGCGTACCTCGGCGCCCACCACGACAGTGTGCTGACGCCCAACGGTCCGGTCGGCGGTACGGCCGCTGGCGACGGCGCGGACAGCGACACGGGGACCGCACCTCAGGGCGAGGGGAGGGAACGGTCGTGAGCGAGCATCCTGAGCGGGGCGGACCGGAGCCCGCCCGCCACGGGCCCGACCGGCCCGGCGGCGCGGTTGACCCCGGCACGGTGATCCCCGAGGAGGCGCTGGTCGACGACACCGCCGCGGTCGCGACGGTCGACCGCTCGGAGCACCTGGCCGGTGCGGAAGGGGCGCTGCTGCGCGCGGACGAGGTGGTCGCCGGGTACGTGCCGGGGGTGAACATCCTCAACGGCGCCGACCTGTACGCCCGCAAGGGTGAGCTGGTCGGTGTGATCGGCCCCAACGGCGCGGGCAAGTCGACGCTGGTCAAGGCGATCTTCGGGCTGGTGAAGATCCGCTCGGGCACGGTCACGCTGAACGGGGAGGACATCACCAACGCCCCGGCGCACACCCTCGTCTCCCGCGGCGTGGCGTACGTACCCCAGACCGACAACGTCTTCCCGCGGCTGACCGTCGAGGAGAACCTCGAGATGGGCGTGTACCTGCGCCCGAAGAAGTTCCGCGAGCGGATGGAGTTCGTGGGGGAGCTGTTCCCCACGCTGCTCGCGCGGCGCCGCCAGCGGGCGGGTTCCCTGTCCGGCGGGGAGCGGCAGATGGTCGCCATGGCGAGGGCCCTCATGATGGAGCCGTCGGTCCTGCTGCTGGACGAGCCGTCGGCCGGCCTGTCGCCGGCGATGCAGGACGAGGTGTTCCTCCAGACCAAGCAGGTCAACGACGCCGGCGTGACCGTGGTGATGGTGGAGCAGAACGCGCGCCGGTGCCTGCAGATCTGCCACCGCGGGTACGTCCTGGACCAGGGGCGCAACGCGTACACCGGTACGGGGCAGCAGCTCATGCACGATCCCAAGGTCGTCGAGCTCTACCTCGGCACGCTCGCGCGCGCCCGCTAGACCCGTCCTCCCCCGCGCTCCCACGCGCCGCCCGGGCGCTGCTCGCCCGCGTGGACTCGGACCTCGGCGCGTGCTCGCCACACCTTCCGACTCGTGCTTGCCGGAACTCCAGAGATCGCGCGCAGAGGGTGAGGGGCGAAACCGGGCGCGGCCGGGTAGCGTCAGATCCACCATGAGACGTACGGCGTGGTGCAGTGGCCTGCTGGTGGGGGTGCTCGTGATCCTCGGCGGCTGTGGCGCCTCCGGGGACGACCCGGACGGCACCGCCGGCGCCGGCGCGTCGCCGTCCGCGCCGACCAGCCCGTCACCGCGCGCCCTGCCCTCAACCGGTGCTCCGGCACCGACCGTGCCGCCATCCACCACCGACCCGGGGGAGCCCGCCATGCCCCAGCCCCAGCCGTCCCGGCGACCCAGCGCCGTGCCCGAGGAGTACCTGCAACGTGTGATCGCCGACGCGTCCCGGCTGTCGGGCCTGCCACCGGAGCGCTTCGAGGTGACCCGTGCCGATGCCGTGCAGTGGCGGGACAGCTCCCTCGGGTGCCCCAAGCCGGGGATGGTGTACCTGCAAGTGATCACGGACGGCTACTGGGTCGAGCTCGCCGCCGATGGCCAGCGGTTCGACTACCGGCTCGACTCGCGCGGCAACTTCCACCTGTGCCGGCAGCCGATGGCCGGGTCGCCGCTGTATCCCGACCGCTGAGGGTGGTCCCGGACGTGGAGCGGCGGTTCCTCGGCGCGGCGGCGGTCCTGGGCGGAGCAGCCGTCCTCGACGGACCGACCGGTACGCGCCGCGCGGATGACGACCGGCGCAGGGACGGGCGTCACGCCCGCGCGGTGAAACACGCGTTGAGCTCCGGGTAACCCATCGCGGACCCGAGCGCGGTGAGCCTGCCCTCGTCCAGCAGCTCGCGGGCGGCCCGGTGGGCCGCCGTGTAGGCGGCCTGGCTGAGGGCCGTGCCGACCGTGACCCGCCGCACCCCGATGCCCCGCAGGTCCGCCACGGTCGGCCCACCGGGTGCGGCCATCACGTTGACCGGCAGCGGTGAGGCGTCGACCAGCCGGGTGAGCACGTCCAGGTCGAGCAGACCGGGAACGAACAGGACGTCGGCGCCGGCCTTCGCGTAGGTGGCCGCACGCTCCAGCACGTCGTCGAGCCGGCCGGCGGGATCCCCGACCTGCCGCAGGAACACATCCGTGCGGGCGTTGACGACCAGCTCGGGTACGCCCGCCTCGACCGCGGCCGCCCGCGCCGCTCGCAGGCGGTCGGCCTGCTGCTGTGGGGTGAACAGGGAGCCGTCGTCGCTGCGGGAGTCCTCAATGTTCACACCGACCGCGCCGGCCGCAAGGACGGCACGGACCGTCGCCGCGACGTCCGAGGGCGCGGGGCCGTACCCGCTCTCGACGTCGGCGGTCACCGGCACCTCGACGGCGGCCACGATCCGCCGCACGGCCTCGGCCATCTCCGTGCGGGTCAGGCCTTCCCCGTCGGGGCGCCCCAGGCTCCACGCCACCCCGCCGCTGGTGGTGGCGACGGCCTCCGCCCCCGCGCGCACGACCATCACCGCGCTCGCCGCGTCCCACGCGTTCGGCATCACGAGGGTGCCGTGCTCGTGCAGCTCGCGCAGGCGTCGTGCTCGGACGGTCAGGTCGGTACGGTCCACCGTTCCTCCTCACCGTGGGCGGGTTCACGGTAGTCGCCTGGCCTCGGTGCGGGCTAGCGGTTGTCGGACCTCACCGTCTGCCGGTCGGCTTCCGGCGTGGTACGCGCCGGAAGCCGACCGTTGGGGACCATGGAACGGCTACGTCGCCCGCGGCGGTGTGCCGGCGGGACCGGACCGCGTCAGCGGTCCAGCGCGAGGCGGACCCCGAATCCGGTCAGGACCGTGCCGGTCACTGCCTCGACCGGCGAACGCGGCGTGCAGCAGGCCGCCGGCCAGCAGCCCGCCGGCCGTGACCAGTGCCGTCCGCCGGCCGTACCCGACCGCGACGCGCGTCACGAGCGCGAAGTCCACGCCGGGAACGACGATCAGTACCGTGCTGGCGGCCACGAAGGCGAGGACGTCGGCGCTCACGGCGGGACGCTAACCGACGCCTCGGACGCTGTGACGGGTCCGGACCGCCCGGGCCAGCGGGACCGCCACCGGGCCGGCCGCGGCAACCCGCACCCCGGCGGCTTTCGGTGTGCGGCGCCGGTCCCCGTGACGGAGCCCGGCGTGGACGGGTGCCGGTCCACAGAAGACGGTGCGAGGCACGCGGCCGGGCGCTACGCGGGTCGGTCCGCCCGCACGCCGGGGGGAGCCGGCGCACGTGGTGGGGCCCGCCCGACAGGGTTGGTGGACCGGGGCGACGCGGGAGGGGACCGCGGTGACGCTCCTGGGGAGCGGGTGACGCGGCCGGTGGACCGATGCGGCCGGTGGACCTGGGGAGACAGGCTCGGCGGCACTACGGCGCCGGGCCCCGTGGGAAGGGCTGGGCGGTTTCGGGTCAGACCTGGGCACCTGCGAGGTACCTGCCTGACTGCCTGCCCGTCCGGCCGGGTCCGGGCGCCGCGGTCCGGACGGGTGGCGCGGCCCGGACGGGTGGCGCGGCCCGGCGCGGCCAGGGTGGCCGACAACGATGGTGGTCCCGGCCAGCTGGCCGGGACCACCATCGTCAGCCGTGTCGACCGATGGTCAGCTGGTGGCCTCCATCGTGCCTTCCACGGTCTTGATCCGCTCGTACGCGTTGTCGGCGTTGTACTCGAAGATGCCGATCTGGGCCGAGCCGGGGTCGCCGTCGTCGGTGAACTCGATCGGGCCGCTGATGCCGTCGTAGTCGATGTCCTCGCCGTTCTCGATCAGCTCACGGCACTGGGCGAAGGTCGTGCACTTCGTGCCGCCCTTGCTGACCGCGACCATCGCCTCGGCGATCGCGTCCGGGTCGTCCGTGTTCGCCTGGATCGCCGCCAGCGCCAGCAGGATCACCGCGTCGTACGACTCCGGGGTGTAGGCCCGCTGCGGCAGGCCGGCCCGGAACGCGTCGAGGCGCTCGTAGAACTCGGTCGGCTCGCTCTCGCCACCGGGCTGGCTGGCCTTCACGCCCTCCATCAGCCCCGGCTCGAAGCCCTCCTCCTGGCTGTAGTCCAGGCGGTTGCCGTCGACGAAGTACCAGTGCTTCGTGTCCGGGCCGAGACCGGCGCCGACCAGCGCCGGGATGATCTGCAGAGCCTCCTGGTAGGAGATCAACACGATCGCGTCCGGGTCGGCGTCAACCAGCTGCTGGACGGTGGCGCCGTACTCGGTGGTGGCCAGGTCGTAGAACTCCTTGGCGACGACCTCGGCACCGCCGGCGGTCACCACCGACTCGATCTGGTTGGCCAGGCCCTCGCCGTAGGCGGTCTGCTGGGCCATGATCCCGACGGTCTGCATCCCGTCGTTGAGGATCTCCTCGGCCAGCGCGCTGCCCTGGATGACGTCCGACGGCGCGGTGCGGAAGTAGTACTTCCCGTGCGGGTGACCGGTGAAGTCCGGGCCCGTGTTCGAGGGCGAGATCTGGATGATCTGCTGGTTGTACAGCGCCTCGATGATGTTGAGGGACGCCGTGCTGGAGGCGGCGCCGATGACCGCGTTGACGCCCTGGGAGATCATGAAGTCGGCGGCCTGCTGCACGACCTCGGCGTCCTCAGCGGGACCCTCGTCGCGGATCTGGTACGCGATGTCGTTGCCCCAGACGCCGCCGTTCTCGTTGACCTCCTGGATGGCCATCTCGGCCGCGGCGATCATGCCCTGCCCGTACTCGGACAGACCGCCGGTTTGCGGGAGGATGAGTCCGACATTGAGCGTGCCCTCGAAGTCGGTGCCGCCGCCGCTGGGCTCCTCACCGCCCTCGTTGTCGGCGCAAGCGCCGAGCGCGAGAGCGGCGACGCCCAGCACGGCGACCCCGCGCCATGCGAAGTTCGGGCGGAACATGTTGTCTCCTCCAAAGGTCAGCGTTGCAGGCGCGCGTGCGCCCCAACGAGTTCGGTTGCTGCCAACGTAGTGAGCGGTCGGCCCCTTCTACCAGAGCTGCGCACGGTTGCGATCGGGATGTTGCGCAGTCGTGACCTTCCGTGTCCCTCGTACACCGGCATGGCCCCGGTGACCGACGCCGGTCACGTACCGGTGCCTGTCGCAGGCCGGCACTAGAGTCGGAGAGCGTGACGGCAACCAGACCCCGGCTGCTCCTGCTGGACGGACACTCGCTGGCCTACCGGGCCTTCTTCGCGCTGCCGGTGGAGAACTTCTCCACCTCCACCGGCCAGACGACGAACGCCGTCTACGGGTTCACCTCGATGTTGATCAACGTGCTGCGGGACACCCAGCCGACCCACGTGGCGGTCGCGTTCGACGTCGGGCGGCAGTCGTTCCGCACCGAGAAGTACGCCGAGTACAAGGCCGGCCGGGCCGAGAGCCCGCCCGACTTCTCCGGCCAGGTCAGCCTGATCAAGGAGGTGCTCGCCGCGCTGCGCATCGCGGTGGTCGAGGCGCCGGGGTACGAGGCCGACGACGTGATCGCCACCCTCACCCGCCGGGCCCGCGCCGCCGGGATGGAGGTGTTGATCACCACCGGCGACCGGGACACGTTCCAGCTCGTGGAGGAGGGCGTCACCGTGCTCTACGCGATCCGGGGCGTCAGCGAGCTGGCACGGATGGACCCGGAAGCGGTCGTGGCCCGCTACGGCGTGGGCCCGGACCGCTACCGTGACCTGTCCGCCCTGGTGGGGGAGACCAGCGACAACCTGGCCGGCGTCCCGGGCGTGGGACCCAAGACCGCGGCGAAGTGGATCAACCAGTTCGGGTCGCTCGACGGCATCGTGGCCAACGTCGACCAGATCAAGGGCAAGGCGGGCGAGAGCCTGCGCGCCCACCTCGCCACCGTGCTGCGCAACTACGAGCTCAACCGGCTCGTGGACGACCTGGCCCTGCCGCTGGACGTCGAGGACACCCGGTGGACCGGGTGGGACCGGGAGGCGGTGCACCGGGTCTTCGACGCGCTGGAGTTCCGCGTGCTGCGGGAGCGGCTCTACTCCTACCTCGAGGCGGTGGAGCCGGAGGCCGAGGCCGGGTTCGACATCAGCCCGCAGGTGCTGCGCACCGGTGAGGTGGCCGGCTGGCTGGCCGCCCACGCGGCCGGTCCGGAGCCGGTCGGCGTGGCCGTCACCGGCCAGTTCGGCCGGGGTACCGGCACGCTGTCGGGCGTGGCGGTGGCCACCGCCGCCGGGCCGGCCTGCTGGTTCGACCCGGCCGCCCTGGACGAGGCCGACGACGCGGCCGTCGCCGCCTGGCTGGCCGACCCCCGGCGCCCCAAGGTGATGCACGACGTCAAGCCCGCGCTGCTGGCCTTCGCCGCGCGCGGCTGGGACCTGCAGGGTGTGACCTCCGACACCGCGCTCGCCGCCTACCTGGCCCGGCCCGACCAGCGCTCCTACGACCTGGTGGACCTGTCCCTGCGCTACCTGCAGCGGGAGCTGCGGGTCGAGGGCGTGGACAGCAAGCAGCCGGCGCTGGAGGGGCTGGGCGAGCAGGGCGACGTCGAGCGGGGCCTGATGCTGCGGGCGCGCGCCACCCTCGACCTGGTGGACGCGCTCGGTGCCGAGCTGGGGGAGAGCGGGCGGCGGCTGCTGCACGAGGTGGAGCTGCCGCTGGTGAGGGTGCTCGCGGCGATGGAGCAGGCGGGGATCGCCGCCGACACCGCGTACCTGTCGGAGCTGGAGGCGCACTTCGCCGCCGAAGTCAAGGCGGCCGCCCAGGCCGCGTACCAGGTCGTGGGGCGGGAGTTCAACCTCGGCTCCCCCAAGCAGCTGCAGGAGATCCTGTTCGTGGAGCTGGGCCTGCCCAAGACCAAGCGGATCAAGACGGGCTGGACCACCGACGCCGAGGCGCTGCAGAACCTGTACGCCCAGACCGGGCACCCCCTGCTGGAGCACCTGCTGCGCCACCGGGACGTGTCCCGGCTGAAGTCCACCGTCGACGGGCTGCTGAAGTCGGTGGGCCCGGACGGCCGCATCCACACCACGTTCTTCCAGACGGTCGCGGCCACCGGTCGGCTGTCGTCCACCGACCCCAACCTGCAGAACGTGCCCATCCGTACCGAGGAGGGGCGGCGGATCCGGCGGGCGTTCATCGTGGGGCCGGGGTACGAGTCGCTGCTGACCGCCGACTACAGCCAGATCGAGATGCGGATCATGGCGCACCTGTCCGGGGACGAGAAGCTGATCGAGGCGTTCCGGGCCGGGCGCGATTTCCACGCGGTCACCGCCGCCTCGGTGTTCGGGGTGAAGCCCGAGCAGGTGACCCCCGACCAGCGGCGCAAGATCAAGGCGATGAACTTCGGCCTGGCGTACGGCCTGTCGGCGTACGGGCTGTCCCAGCAGCTGCAGATCTCCGCGGCCGAGGCCCGCGAGCTGATGGAGGAGTACTTCAGCATCTTCGCGCCGGTGCGCGACTACCTGCAGCAGGTGGTGGTGGCCGCCCGCCGCAACGGGTACACCGAGACGCTGCTGGGGCGGCGGCGGTACCTGCCGGACCTCACCAGCGACAACCGGCAGCGGCGGGAGATGGCCGAACGGATGGCGCTCAACGCCCCGATCCAGGGCTCGGCCGCGGACATCATCAAGGTGGCGATGCTGCGCATCGACGCCGCCCTGCGGGAGGCCCGGATGCGCTCCCGGATACTGCTGCAGGTGCACGACGAGCTGGTCTTCGAGGTGGCGCCGGGTGAGCGGGAGCAGCTGACCGACCTGGTGCGTCGGGAGATGGGCGGCGCGTACGAGCTGTCGGTTCCCCTGGAGGTCTCGATCGGCGTCGGGCGCGACTGGGACGCCGCCGACCACTGAGACGCCGCCGACCGCCCACTGGGACGCCGCCGACCGCCGGGAGGCCGCCGACCACCGACGACCCGGCCGACCACCCGCGGTTCCGCGGACCGCCCGACGGCCCTGCCCGCGCCCGGACACGGGTCTCGCCGGTCGGGCGCCACAGTCGGAAACGTGAATTGACCCATCAGGGGGACGACCGGCCCTTCCCCGCTCCGTAGCGTCTGGCCTACCCGGACCGCGCCGGTCCGGGTGGTTGGCCACGTGGAAGTGGGGAGAACTCGTGACCGGATTTCAACTGACTGTGCGCAAGACCGTTGCCCAGGTCGAGGAGATCCGGGCCGTCGCGGGGAGGTCCGACGAGCGTGGGCCGCTGCGCCGGGTCGCGGTCGCCGCCGTCGTGCGCAACCCGTACGCCGGTCGCGGCTTCGTCGAGGATCTCTCCGAGCTGATCGAGGCGTCCGGTCAGCTCGGCACGATGCTCGGGGAGGAGGCCGTCCGCCTGCTGGGCGCACCGGTGGAGAGCTACGGCAAGGCCGGGCTGGTCGGCACCGCGGGCGAGCAGGAGCACATCAACGCCGCCCTGACCTCGGTGTTCGGCGACGCGTTCCGGCGGGCGGTCGGCGGTGCGAAGGCATGGATCACCTCCGTGACCAAGCCCGCGGTCGCGGGTACGGTCATCGACGTCCCACTGGCCTTCAAGGACGAGATCTGGGTGCGTAGCCACTACGACGCCCTGGAGTTCCGCATCCCGGACGCACCACACCCCGACGAGCTCGTCGTCATCGTCGCGGTGGCCAACCGCGGGCGCATCAACGCCCGGGTGGGCGGCAAGACCGTCGAGGAGGCTGTCTCCGGGGCGGCCGCATGAGCGGCACGCTGGCGGTCGTCGGGGCCGGGGCGATCCTGTCCG
>VSBZ01000221.1:0-3610 GCA_047459215.1 Micromonosporaceae bacterium
GCCGTCGGCGGTCGCGGGCAGCCCGGACCGGTCAGGCGTCCGGGTACCGCAGCTCAGGGCTCCAGGTACAGCAGCACGGTGCCCGAGGCGTCGCGCAGCTCCACCCGGGCGAGCTCGCCGCCGGTGAACCGGGTCAGCCCGGTCATCGTGACGTGGTCGCCCGGCCCGGCCAGCCACGACCCCAGCGGGTCGTCGGACCCGTCGGCGCCGACCGCCACGAGCTGGAACGCCTTCCGCTGGCCGGTGTAGCCGGTCTGGTAGCGACAGTCCATGGCGATCGTGGTGCCGGTGTCATTCTCGGTGATCTGCAGGTGCGCGGCCACCGGCACCCAGTCCACCGCCGCCACCATCTCCTCCACCGGCGGCCCGGTGGCCACCGAGGGGGCGCCGTCGTCGGAACCCTGCAGCACCACGACCCCGCCCCCGGCCAGCAGGGCCGCGGCGAGCGCGACCGTGGCCACCTTCAGCCGGGCCAGCCGGGCCTGTCGACGCCGGGCGGCCACCATCGCGTCGATCAACCGGGGCAGTCGGGGCGAGCTGGGCAGCCCCTGCTCCGCCACCGCAGGATCCACCCTGCCCAGCAGGCCGGGCAGCGGCGCCAGCTGCCGGACGGCGGCGGCGCACGGCTCACAGTCGACCAGATGCTGCTCGAACTCTGCGCGTTCGGTGGGGGACAGCGCGCCGAGCACGTACACGCCGTCGTCGAAGCGGTGCGGGCACGTCATCGGATCACCCCCGCTTCCTCCAGCGCGGCCCGCAGCGCCCGTAGCGCGTAGTGGGTACGCGACTTGACCGTGCCCGCCGGAATACCGAGGCGGGCGGCCGCTTCGGCGACGGAACGTCCGTGGTAGAAGCACTCTACGAGCACCTGCCGGTGGGCCGGTGACAGCTGCTTGAGGGCCTCGGCGACGGTCCACGCCTCCACCGCCCGTTCGGTCTCCTCGACCCCACCGGCCGGCTCCGGGAGCTGGTCGGTCACCACCTCGGTCACCCGCGCGTTGCGGCGACGCCAGGCGTCGATGGCGAGGTTGCGCGCGGTGGTGAACAGCCACGCGCGTACCGACCCCCGGGACGGGTCCATGGACTCCGGGCGCCGCCACGCCCGCAGCAGCGTCTCCTGCACCAGGTCCTCGGCCCGCTGCCGGTCACCGTGACACAGCCGCAGCGCGTACGCGTGCAGGACCTCTCCGTGCTCCTCGTGTAACGCCCGCAGGAGAGCTGCGTCGTTGTCCTCGGTGGCCACCATGCCGCGCTCCCGGTCCGCTCTCCGTATCGGACACCACGCACCGGGCCCCTTACCGGTTCACGCGGCGGCCGACGCCTCACCCTTGATCACTTCCTGCAGCATCTGCCCGTAGGCGTGGAGCCTGGCGCGGACCTGCTTGGCGGAGTGCATGAAGTCCCGGGTGGGCAGGGCGCACCCGAGCACCGTGCGCTGGGCCAGGTCGCCGGTCTCGACCACCGGCACCGCCGCGCAGGAGACGCCGACCCGGAACTGGTTGATCTCGGTCTGCATGCCGAGCCGACGACCGTTGGCGATGTCGTGCTCGAAGGCCACCGGGTCGGTCAGGGTGTGGTCGGTGAACTTGCGCATCCCCGACTCTCTCAGGTAGCGCTCCCGCCGGTGCGGCTCCAGGGTCGCCAGCAGGGCCTTGCCGAGGGCGGTGGCGTGCGCGCCGTCGTCGAAGCCGGGGATGAGATCCTCCAGCCACGGAGAGTGGGGGCCCTCGGCCACCGCGGTGACGCACACCCGGTTTCCGACGAACCGGGCCAGGTAGTGGCTGTAGCCGGTCTCCGCCGCCGCCCGCCGCAGGACGCCGACGACGCTGTCGGGACCGCGCAGAGCCCGGGCGAGATCCCGGTACCGGTCGGCCACGGCCGGACCCATGCTGTAATTGCCGAGGTCGTCCCGGATGAGGTAGCCCTCGTAGACCAGCGTGCGGACGAGGTGGTAAGCGGTGGTGGGGTTCAGGTCCAGCCGGCGGGCCATCTGCTTGACGGTCAGACCCGGTTCTGACCCGATGATGTCCATGAGCTTCAGCGCCCGCGACACGCTCTGGACGATGTCCCTGGGTACCGGGGCGTTTCCTCGGCCGCGCGGTCCCGTCAGCCACTCCTCAAGCACCGGCAGCTCCTCCCCACGAGACTTCCACGATATGAAATCGACAAGCAGGCGAAAAGGCCTCATCACGTACCGTAGAGCACCGTGTACGGCCCCCTCAACATCGATGTCTCTCAACGTATTGAGGTCACCCCGCACCCGCGGCGGTGACAGCCGGTGAGCCGCACCGGGCGGGGGCACCGCACCTCGGGACACCGGGACGGCGGCTCCGGGCACCGGGACGGCGGCTCCGGGCACCGGGACGGGCAGACCGGCGGCGTGGGCGGCCGTAGCGGTCCCAGCGGCCTGCGGATCGCACTGGGTGGCGTCACCACCACCATCGCGTCGGTCGTTCCCGTGTTCCTCGTCGGCGGCCTGGCGGTCCAGATGGGCGAGGAGCTCGGCTTCTCGCCCGCCGGCCTGGGACTGGCGGTGGCGGTCTACTTCGGCGTGAGCGCCCTGACCTCGGTGCCCGCCGGCGCGCTGGTGGAGCGGTACGGCGCGGCGGTGGTCGCGCGCGCCGGCATCCTGGTGTCGGCCGGCTGCCTGCTCGCGATCGCGGTCGCCGCCCACTCGTACGCCGCGCTCGTGGCACTGCTCGCCGCCGGGGCCAGCGCCAACTCCCTGGGCCAGCTGTCCGCCAACGCGGCGCTGTCCCGGGTGCCCGCCCGACGGCAGGGGCTGTCCTTCGGCGTCAAGCAGGCCGCCATCCCGGCCGCCACCCTGCTGGCCGGGGCGTCGGTGCCGGCCGTGGCCCTCACCGTCGGCTGGCGGTGGGCGTTCGTCGCCGCCGCCGCCGCGGCCGCGGCGGCCCTGGCGCTGGTCGCGCCGGGTCCGACCCACGGGGTGCGCCGCTCGCGCACCACGGGACCGCGGGCGACGGGCGCGCTGACCGTGATCGGAGTGGCCGTGGCGCTCGCCGCCGGCAGCGCCGGGTCGCAGGGGATCTTCCTGGTCGACTCCGCGGTCGACCGCGGCATCGACCCGGGGCTGGCCGGGCTCACCCTCACCTTGGGCAGCGTGACCTGCGTGGCGGTCCGGGTGGGCGCGGGCTGGCTGGCCGACCTGCGGGGCGCGCACGGCGACGTGGGGGGTGTCGTCGCCCTGCTGCTCGCCGGCGCGGTCGGGCTGGCGCTGCTGTCCGTGCCCGGCAGTGCGGCACTGGTGACCGGGGTGGTGCTGGGCTTCGGGTTCGGGTGGGCGTTCCCCGGGCTGGTCAACTTCGCCGTGGTCCAGCTCCACCCGCACGCACCCGCGGCCGCGACCTCGATCACCCAGACCGGCGTCTACGTCGGTGGGGCGCTCGGTCCGATGGGCTTCGGCGCCCTCGCCGCGACCCAGGGGTACCCGACGGCGTGGCGGGTCGCCGCCGTCCTCATGCTCGTGGCCGCCGGGCTGATGGTCGTGGCGCGGCAGATGCTGCGCCGCCACCGGGCGGGGACGGCCGCCACCGGAGCCGACCGGCGGTCCGGACACGTGCCCGACCGGCGGTCCGCACACGGGTGAGCC
>VSBZ01000222.1:0-3586 GCA_047459215.1 Micromonosporaceae bacterium
CCACTCCACGCGGCCGCCAGCTGATCCACCACCCCACGCAGCCGGCTCAAATCACCATCCACATCAGCACGCGTCGACCGCACATCATTCGCCGCCGCGTGCAACGTAGCTTGATCAACCTCAAACGCCATGACTCACCTCTCCTCTGTCCTCTGTCTCCTGTTCTGATCCGCGCGATACAGGGAACTGATTGACCACACCACCCAGCCGGGTACCTATCGGACAACCGTCGCCCACGATCGTAACGGAGCCGCGCACGTTCCGCCGCACCGTTACCACCCGGGCTGCCGGCACCGGGAGCGGCCCGGTCACGCCGCCGGTCCGCGGTTGCGTTGCCGTACCAGCACCACCGCCATCCCGACGACGGCGCCGACCAGCAGCACGAGACCGGCCAGCAGCAACAGCGCCGTCAACAGACGCTGGCCGTCCACGCGGGACTCATTGTCGTCGGGCGCCGCATTGGCCGGCGGAGACAGCATCGGCGGCGCCCCGTTCGGCGCGGCGGACGCGAGCTTCTCAAGCTCCTCGAACACCGGGTTGGGGGCGTCCGGCGGCACCTGCTCGGTCAGCGCGTAGTAGGGCCGCACGATCCCGTAGCCGGTGGCGTCGTCCCAGCCGTCCGGAGCGTCCGCCGGCAGGTCCCGGGCGGTGGCGATGACCCGGCGCAGCACCTCGTCGGCCGAGGCGTCCGGGAAGTGGGAGCGCACCAGCGCGATCGCCCCCGCCACCAGGGCGGTCGCGATGCTCGTGCCGTTGCCGTACAGGACCCTGCCCCCTTTGCCGACGGAGGAGATGTACACCCCCGGGCCGGTGACGTCCACGTACTCGCTGCGGTGCGACCTCTCCCATGGCTCCAGCAGGGCGTCCGTGGCGCCGACGGTCAGCACCCCCGGGCACATCCCCGGCACCTCGTCCGGGCCGCCGGCAAGGTTCCCGGAGGAGGCCACCAGGATGACATCCCGCTCCACCGCGTACCGGACAGCCTCCACCAGCACCGGCACGCAGACGAACGCCCCCGACGCGAAGGACATGCTGATGACGTCGGCGCCGTTGTCGGCCGCCCACCGGATCGCCTCGGCGACCACTTCGCTCTGCAGCTCGGACACCGAGCGACCGAAGCCGTTCTCGTCGAAGAGCGCGACGGGAAGGATCTTCGCCCCGGGCGCCACCCCGCGCATCCCCGTGCCGCTGCCGTTGCCGGCGATGAGCGTGGCCATGGAGGTGCCGTGGCCCTCATCGTCGGTGTCGTGGTCGATCCGGCCGTCCGCGTCGCCGACGAAGTCCCGGCCCGGGAGAACGGCACCGGCGAGCTCCGGTACCGAGGCGTCGACGCCGGTGTCCAGGACCGCCACGGTGACCCCGGACCCGTCGGTGATCGCCCACACCTCGTCCATCCGCCACTGCTCGTGCCACCACTGGCCCTCCGCCACCGACTGTGCTGCGGCGACTGGCGTTGTGGGCAGTACCAGCGCGAGCAGCACCGCCACCACGAGGGGCAGGGCGAGGCGACGGCTCACTCGATCACCGACGGTGGCGTACGGTCGTCGGTCCCCCATGGATCCTCGTCCTCCACCAGCCAGGTATCCCGGCCGGCGCCATCCTGACCCGCACCGCGGGCACCGGCACCCATCGGGACCATACCGCCGGCGACACCACCGCGACCGGCCACACCCCCGGGACCGCCGGGCCGGGCGGCGCCACCCCGCCCGCCGCCGCCACCGGCGGCACCGGAGCCCATCGGCACCACACCGCCGGCGACACCACCGCGGCCGACGACGCCGCCGGAGCCGCCGAGCCGACCGGCGCCACCGCGCCCGCTGCCGCCTCCGGCCGCACCTCCGGCGCCCATCGGGGCTCCGACCATGCCCACGGCGGGCCGGCCCGCACCGGGTACGCCCCGTGACCCGGGCGCGCCGAGCCCTCCGCCGGCCCGACCACCGATCGCGCCCGCGGGGACGACCCCGCCCGGCGGCACCGCCGCACCGGCCGCGCCCGGGCCCGGCAGGCCGCCGACTCCCGGGCCGGGCGGGACGCCCGTCACGCCGCCACCCACGCCGGCGCCGACACCCGGCGCCGGTGGTGCCAGCGGTGTCGCGCCGGCCAACCCACCGGTGGAACCGTCCCACTCGTACCCCTCGGGGACGCCGTCCGAGGCGGAGAACCCGCCGGTCGGTGGGACGCCGGGCACGCCGTCCGGTGCCGGCAGGTGTGCTCCTCCGCCTCCGACGCCGCCGATGCCCGCTCCGCCGGCCCCGCCGCCGTGGAACCCCGCGGGAGCATAGCCGCCGGGCGGTGCGACGAGCTCTTGGCGTCTGTCCGGGGTGAGAATCGGGAGCTCCACCGACACGCTCGCCGGCAGCAACGGGTTGACCTCGGCGTACGCCTGGTTCAGCGCAGCGAGATGCCGCTGGGCGACCTCGTCCTTGCTCGGCCCGGTGTCGATGCCGATGGCCCCGAGACCGGCGTCCACCGCGCCGCCGATCGCGCCCATCACGTCGCTGCCGATGTCACCGGCGACCCGGCCGCCGACTACCCGGCCCGCGACCTCCACCGCGCCGATGCTGTCGGTGGAGAAGTTGTTGACCGCCTGCTCGATGACCTCGGCCGACTCGTACGTGAAGGTGTGCATCTGGTGGGACCGCGTCGACAGGTCGCGGGCAGCCCGCTCGATGCGCTGCAGCGCCTCCTGGCACTGCACGGACTCCTCGGAACTCCACGCCTCGGCGAGCTGGTGGGCGACCTCCCACACCCGGTCCGCCAGGGCCTCGAGCTTCTCCGCGCCGTGCCGCCACGCGGTCGCCGCGTCGAACAGCCGCGTGAGGTTGGCACGCAGCTGGTTGATCTCCTGCTGGATGTACTCGTGGCTGTACTGGCTCGTGTCGCCGCAGAAGTTCAGCCGTGGAATCTCACGCTCGAGCCGAAACACCCGGTCGCCCATGCTCACGCCTCCCGCACCTCGGTCGGTGGGCCGTCCGGTGACGCGCCGGCCTCGCCGAGCACCGCGCTCTGGCGGGCGAACCCGGCGGCGCTGTACTCGTCCGCCCGCTCGGTGTCGCCGGCGGCCGAGTACAGCAGGCTGATCGCGTGGCCCAGCTCGGTCACCAGCCGCTGGTAGGCCTCCACGATCGCCTCCTGTCCGGTGCGGTAGCCCTCCGCCACCGCGCGGGCGACGTCCCACGAGCCGAACAAGCTGGTCCCCGCTGGCTGCGCCGTGGTGCTGCTCAGCTGGCCCAGGGATCCCGACGACTGGCCGGTCAGCGACTCCCACTCACGGGCCAGAGTGTCGGCCGCCGCCCTCACCACGTCCGGGTCCATCCGCATCTCACCGGGGCGCACGCTCAGCCCCGGCCAGGCCCGTCCACCACCACCGGCATCTACTGCCACGCTCGTCCTCCCCCGTCCACGTCGATCATGACCATCGCCACCGGCCACGGATCACGGCGACCCGCCGGCCGGCCGGAGATCAGCCGCCCCAGGCGCGGGCGTTGGCCTGCTCGGTCGCCAGGTAGTTCTCCCGGGCCACACCGACCGCCACACCAATCTCGTGCAGCACCCGGTTGATCCCATCCATCGCCGCATCCCACTG
>VSBZ01000060.1:0-21049 GCA_047459215.1 Micromonosporaceae bacterium
CACCGGGGTGACCCACCGCACCCGCCGAGGGATCAGCCCGTGCGGTCCACCACCGTGTCGCACAGCGCCGCCAGTGCCCGCCTGGCCGGGATGTCCGGCAACGGCGCCAGCTGCGCCCGCGCGTACTCGGCGTGCCACCGCACCGTCTCCCGCGCGCGCTTGAGCGCGGTGGACTCGCGCAGCAGCTCGAGGGCCTCCCGCAGCAGGTCCTCGTCGGTGACCGCACCGCCGGACAGGATCTGCCGCAGGCGTGCCGAGCCCGCGTCCGCGTCCCCCGACTCCCGGGCGTACAGCACCGGCAGCGTCGGGATGCCCTCGCGCAGATCCGTGCCCGGGGTCTTGCCGGACTCCGACTCGTCGGAGGCGATGTCCAGCAGGTCGTCGGAGAGCTGGAACGCCACCCCGATCGCCTCGCCGAAGCTCGCCAGAGCCTCGGTGATCTCCGGGTCGGCGTTGGAGAACATCCCGCCGAACCGGGCCGACGTGGAGATCAGGGACGCGGTCTTGTCGGCCACCACGCGCAGGTAGTGGGCGATCGGGTCGGCGTCCCGCGGCCCCACGGTCTCGGCGATCTGACCGTGCACCAGCCGGGACAGTGTGCGCGCCTGCACCCGTACCGCCTCCGGGCCGAGCTGCGCGGCCAGGTCGGCGGCGCACGCGAACAGGTAGTCGCCCACCAGGATCGCCACCGAGTTCGACCACCGGGCGTTGGCGCTGGGCGCACCCCGACGCATCGGCGCGCCGTCCATCACGTCGTCGTGGTACAGCGTCGCCTGATGAGTCAGCTCCACCACCGCCGCCGCCAAGGGCAGCAGCGGTGCACGCGGGTTACCGAAGTGCCCGCCCAACGCCACCAGCAGCGGCCGGAACCGCTTGCCTCCGGCCGTCGCGAGGTGCTGGGCGGCCTCGGTGACCAGCGGGTCGGCGCTGGTCACGCCACGGTGCAGCAGATCCTCCGCGTCGGCCAGGACGGCCTGGACCGAGGCCTCCAGCTCCGGGTCGACGAGGTCCCACACGCCTCCACGCTAGCCGACCGGCCTACCGCAGGAACAGTGAGGCGTCCCTGGCCAGGTCGAGCACCGGGTCCGGGATGACGCCGAGTGCCAGGGTCGCCAGCGCGCCCAGCGTCACCGCGGCACCGGTCATCCGGCCCGGCACCACCAGCGTGGCGGTGGCGTCACCCGGCTCGGACAGCCACATCATCACGACCACCCGCAGGTACGGGAACGCGATGATGAGACTGCTCACCACTCCGGCGATCACCAGCCACACCTGGCCGGCGGACAGCGCGGCGCCGAAGACGGCGAACTTCGCCGTGAACCCGGCGGTGAGCGGGATGCCGGCCAGGGCAAGCAGCACCAGCGTGAACGCGCCCGCCACGAGCGGCGACCGGCGGCCCAGGCCCGCCCACCGGGACAGGTGGTTCGCCTCGCCCCCGGCCGGGTCCCGCACCAGGGACACGATCGCGAACGCGGCGATCACCGTGAACCCGTAGGCCAGCAGGTAGAACATGACCGCGGCGGCGCCGGTGCGCACCGGCGCGGCGAAGGCCACCAGCACGTAGCCGGCGTTGGCGATCGACGAGTAGGCGAGCAGGCGCTTGATGTCCGTCTGGGTGACGGCCAGCACCGCGCCGAGGAGCATGGTCAGGACGGCCACCACCCCGACGATCACCTGCCAGTCCAGGCTGACCCGCTCGAAGGCGACGTACAGCACCCGCAGCATCGCCCCGAACGCGGCCACCTTCGTGGCGGCCGCCATGAACGCCACCACCGGGGTCGGCGCCCCCTGGTACACGTCGGGGGTCCAGACGTGGAACGGCGCGGCCGCCGCCTTGAACAGCAGGCCGATGAGGACCAGCGCCAGGCCGGCGAGCAGCAGCGTGCGGTCCATGTCCGAGGCGGCCACCGCGGCGTGGATCCCGGCGAAGTCCACCGTGCCGGCGAACCCGTAGGTGAGCGCGAGGCCGAACAGGAAGAACCCGGACGCGTACGCGCCGAGCAGGAAGTACTTGACCGCCGCCTCCTGCGACAGCAGGCGGCGCCGCCGCGCCAGCGCCGACATCAGGTACAGCGGCAGCGACAGCACCTCCAGCGCGATGAACATCGTCAGCAGGTCGCTGGCGGCCACGAACAGCGCCATGCCGCCCAGCGAGAACATCGTCAGCGGGAACACCTCGGTGGCGCTCGGCTGGCCGGCCTGCCGCCGGTCGGCGTCGGAGCCGACGGCGACCGCCGGCTGGGCGACGAACGCCCCACCCGGCTCCACCGATCGCTCGGCGATGACCAGCAGCGCCACGAACCCGAGCACCAGCAGCGCGCCCTGCAGGAACAGCGCCGGACCGTCCACCGTGACCGACCCGCCCGCGGTCACCTCGCCCGCGCCCGCCAGCCGCACCACCAGGACGAACGCCACCACCACGCCGGCCAGCGCGAGCCCGAGCTGGACCGGGTGCCGCCAGCGGCGGGGCACCAGCGCCTCGACGAGCACGCCGACCGAGGCGGCGCCGAACAGCACCAGCAGCGGCCCGATCGCCGCGTAACTGATCTCCGGAATGGTGAAGCTGTTCACTCTCCCCCCTCAAGGGCGATGTCGGCGGTGGGAGCGGTCCGCGGCGCGGTCACGGCTGCTCCTCCGCGACCGTCACCGACGGCTGCGGGTCGGTGACCCCCACGTCCGCCAGGGTGGCCTCGACCGCCGGGTTGATCACGTCGGTGAGCGGCTTGGGGTAGAGGCCGAGGACGACGATCAGGAGGACGAGGGGAGCCACCGCGACCTTCTCGCGCAGGTTGAGGTCCCGCTTCATGCCCTCGACGGTGCGCAGCGCCGGGTTGAGCTCCCCCTGGGTGGTCCGCTGCACCATCCACAGCGCGTACGCGGCCGCCAGGATGATGCCGAACGTGGAGATGACCGCGACCGGCGCGTTGACCGTGAACGCTCCGATGAGCACCAGGAACTCGGAGACGAACGGCGCCAGTCCGGGCAGCGACAGGGTCGCCATGGCGGCGAACAGGAGCACCCCGGCCAGCAGCGGCACCATCTTCCCCGCCCCGCCGAAGTCGCTGATGAGCGCCGAGCCGCGTCGGGCGGCCAGCATGCCCACCACCAGGAACAGCAGGCCGGTGGCGAGCCCGTGGTTGACCATGTAGAGGACCGCGCCGGTGCCGCCCTGGGTGGTGAACACGAAGATGCCGACGCCGATGAACCCGAAGTGGGCGATCGAGGTGTAGGCGACCAGCCGCTTGAGGTCGTTCTGCCCGACCGCCAGCAGCGCCGCGTAGATGATGCCGATCACGGCCAGGGTCAGCGCGGCGGGTGCGAACCAGCGGGAGGCCTCCGGGAACAGCCCCAGGCAGTAGCGCAGGATCCCGAACGTCGCCACCTTGTCCAGCACCCCGACCAGGAGCGCCGCCACGCCGGCCGGTGCGGCGCCACCGGCGTCCGGCAGCCAGGTGTGGAACGGGAAGAACGGCGCCTTGATGGCGAACGCGAGGAAGAACCCGAGGAACAGCCACCGCTGCGTCTCGGTGGCGATCTCGGCCTGCCGCAGCGCCTCCCAGTCCAGGGTGTGGCCGCCGACCACCCACAGGCCGATCACCGCCGCGAGCATGAACAGCCCGCCGACCAGCGAGTAGAGGAAGAACTTCACGGCCGCGTACTGCCGGCGCGCGCCGCCGTAGGAGCCGATGAGGAAGTACATCGGCACCAGCATCGCCTCGAAGAACACGTAGAACAGGAAGACGTCGGCGGCGGCGAAGACCCCGGTCATCGTGAACTGCAGGGCCAGGATCAGGGCGAAGAACGCGGGGACCGAGCGCCGCGCGTCCGGGGAGTCGGCGTCGTTCCAGGACGCGAGGATCACCACCGGCACCAGGACCGCGATCAGCATCAGCATGACCAGCGAGATGCCGTCGGCGGCGAAGGTGAAGTTGACGCCCCAGGTGGGGATCCAGGGGTACGACTCGCGCAGCTGGAACCGGTCGCCGCCGGCCGCGAACGCCACCCAGGCGGCGACGGTCAGCGCGAGCACGGCCAGCGACCAGACCAGCGCCACCCACTTGGCCAGCTGCGGCCGACGGCGGGGCAGCAGCGCCACCACGACCGCGCCGACCAGCGGCGCCACCGTCAACACCGACAGGTACGGGAACCCGGTCACACCAACCACCCCGCCTGCACCGCCATGAAGGCGGCCACGATGAGCACGACTCCGACCAGCATCGACAGCGCGTACGACCGTACGAAGCCGGTCTGCAGGCGGCGCAGCCGTCCCGACCCGCCGCCGACCGCGGCTGCCAGCCCGTTGACCAGGCCGTCCACGCCCCGGCTGTCGACGTACACCAGCGCGCGGGTCAGCCACCGGCCGGGCTTCTCGAACAGCGCCTCGTTGATCGCGTCCCCGTACAGGTTGGCCCGGGCGGCGGTCACCAGCGCGCCGGCCGGCTGCGGCACCAGGTCGGTGCCGTTGCGGAACAGCGCCCAGGCGCCCAGCCCGCCGAGCGCGACCACCGCCATGGTCGCGATCGTGACCTGGGTGTGGCTCAGCACCCCGTGGCCGACCTCCTCATCGCCGAACAGCGGCGTGAGCCACTCCACCACGGGCGTGGCCATGAGGGCGCCGGAGCTGACCGTCCCGACCGCGAGCAGCACCAGCGGCACCCACATCACCGCCGGCGCCTCGTGCGGGTGCTGGCCCTCGGTCCAGCGTCGCGGCCCGTGGAACGTGAGCACGAACAGCCGGGTCATGTAGAACGCCGTCAGCCCGGCGCCGAGCAGGGCCGCGCCGCCGTACAGCCAGGCGGTCCAGCCCGGCCGGCTGAACGCCGCGGCGATGATCGGGTCCTTGCTGAAGAAGCCGGACAGGGGCGGGATCCCGATGATCGCCAGCCACGACAGCCCGAACGTGACCCACGTGATCGGCATCAGCCGCCACAGGCCACCGAACCGTCGGATGTCGACCTGGTCGTCCATGGCGTGCATCACCGAGCCGGCGCCCAGGAACAGCCCGGCCTTGAAGAAGCCGTGGGCGAGCAGGTGGATGATGCCCAGGGCGTACGCGACGCCGCCCAGCCCGACCGCGAGGAACATGTAGCCGATCTGGCTGACCGTTGACCAGGCGAGCACCCGCTTGATGTCGTCCTTGGCGCACCCGACGATGGCGCCGATGAGCAGGGTCAGCGCGCCCACGCTCACGACCACGGTCTGCAGCGTCGGGCTGGCGGAGAAGATCGGGTGCGAGCGGGCGATGAGGTAGACCCCGGCGGTGACCATCGTGGCGGCGTGGATGAGCGCCGACACGGGGGTGGGGCCCTCCATCGCGTCCGGCAACCACGCCTGCAGCGGGAACTGGCCGGACTTGCCGGTCGCCCCGAGCAGCAGCAGGAGGCCGATGACCAGGACCGCCGTCGAGCTCAGCTCCGGCACGCCGCGGAAGACCCCGTCGAAGTTCACCGTGCCGAAGGCGGCGAACATCGCGAAGATCGCGATGACGAACGCCGCGTCGCCGACCCGGTTCATGAGAAACGCCTTCTTGCCGGCGGTGGCCGCCGCCGGGCGGCTGAACCAGAAGGCGATCAGCAGGTACGAGGCCAGGCCGACGCCCTCCCAGCCCACGTAGAGCAGCAGGTAGTTGTCGGCGAGCACCAGCAGGAGCATCGCCGCCACGAACAGGTTGAAGTAGCCGAAGAACCGCCGCCGGGCGGTCAGCGGCGACTCGTGCTGCTGGTCGCGGGGCGCGCGGGCGAGGTAGCCCACCGAGTAGACGTGGATGAGGAACCCGACGCCGGTGATCAGCAGCACGAACACCGCCGACAGCGGGTCGAGCAGCAGCCCGAACTCCACCCGCAGGTCACCGACGGTGATGAACTCCCACAGCGTGTTCTCCACCGCCCGCGGGTCCAGGCCGGCGAGCTGGAGGAACATGAGCAGTCCGAGCACGAACGCGACTCCGACGCTGGCGCACCCGAGCAGGTGACCCCACCGGTCGGCGCGCCGGCCGGACAGCAGCAGCACCGCGGAGCTGGCGGCCGGGATGGCCACCAGCAGCCACACGTACTCCAGCAGCCCGGTGGCTGGTGACAGCTCCATCAGCACACCCTCAGTACTTCAGCAGGTTGGCGTCGTCGACGCTGGCCGAGCGCCGCGACCGGAAGATCAACATGATGATGGCGAGGCCGACCACGACCTCGGCCGCCGCGACCACCATGACGAAGAACGCCATGACCTGGCCGTTCAGGTCGCCGTGCAGCCGGGAGAACGTGACCAGCGCCAGGTTCCCGGCGTTGAGCATGAGCTCGACGCACATGAACAGCACGATCGCGTTGCGGCGCACCAGCACGCCCACCGCGCCGATGGTGAACAGCAGCGCGGCCAGCGCCAGGTAGTGTCCCGGTCCGGGCATCAGCCCCACCCCTCTCGACGCCGCACGTCCCGGCGGGTCATCGTTCGGTCTCCTTCCCGGCCGCCTCCCGGGCGGTCAGCTCCCGTGCCTTCAGGCCCGGCGGGATGCTGCGCGCCGCCGCCGTGCCGTCGGGCAGCTTGGCCGGGGTGGCGTTGGACGACGAGGTCGCGAACACCCCCGGTCCCGGCAGCGGTCCCGGGTAGTTGCCCGGGGCGAACCGGGCCCGCATCAGCTCCGCCTGGCTGCGCCGCTCTCCCTTCTCCCGCGTGATGTGCGTCAGCATCAGCGCCCCCACGGCGGCGATGATGAGCAGCGCGCCGGTGAGCTCGAACCCGAGCACCCAGCGGGAGAACAGCGGGTCGGCCACGGCCTGGATGTTGCCGCCCGGGTAGACGTCGTTCACCGCGGACATGTCGGCCACCTCCCGGCCGGCCAGCGCCCGGTAGGTGCCGGCGGCCAGCAGCACCGCCAGGCCCACGCCGAGCACCGCGGCGGCGACCCGCTGGCCGCGCAGCGTCTCGATGAGCGAGTCGGCGCTGTCCCGACCGACCAGCATCAGCACGAACAGGAACAGCATCATGATCGCGCCGGTGTAGACGATCACCTGCACCAGGCCGAGGAACGGCGCCGACTGGACCACGTAGAAGACGCCGAGGCTGAGCATGGTGAGCACCAGCCACAGGGCGGAGTGGACCGCGTTGCGGGCCAGCACCATCCCCACCGCCCCGGCCGTGGCGACCGGTGCGAGCAGCCAGAACACCCAGGCCTCCCCGGACTGTGCGCCGGCGGCCAGCAGTGGTTGCGCGGCGGTCACCTCTCCTCCTCGGATCGGCCGTGGGACGTCTCCGGACCCTCGGCACCGACGCTGGTGCCCGGGTTGGTCAGCGCACCCACGTAGTAGTCCTTCTCGTCGTCGCCCAGCCGCATCGGGTGGGGCGGCGCCTCCATGCCCGGCAGCAGCGGGGCCAGCAGCTGCTCCTTGGTGTAGATGAGCTCCCGCCGGTCGTCGCTGGCCAGCTCGTAGTCGTTGCTCATCGTCAGCGAGCGGGTGGGGCAGGCCTCCAGGCACAGCCCGCAGAAGATGCACCGGGCGTAGTTGATCTGGTAGACCTTCGCGTACCGCTCGCCGGGCGAGTACCGCTCCTGCTCGGTGTTGTCGGCACCCTCCACGTAGATGGCGTCGGCCGGGCAGGCCCAGGCGCACAGCTCACAGCCGATGCACTTCTCCAGCCCGTCCGGGTGCCGGTTGAGGACGTGCCGGCCGTGGTAGCGCGGTGCGACCGGGTCCGGCCGCTCCGGGTACCGGGTCGTCACCACCGGCCGGAACATGTGCGCGAAGGTGACGCCGAAACCCTTCACCGCGTCGATCAGCTCACCCATCGGCCTTCCCTTCCTCGCGTGGCAAGGGTGCGGCCGGGTCCCCGGCCGCCTCCCGCTTGCCGGCCAGCTCGCGGGCCGCCCGCGGGCTCGGGGGCACCACCAGGTCCAGCGGCGGGACCGGGAAGCTGCCCTCCGGCCGGGACGCCAGCCGCTCGGCGGCGCTGGGGACGGGCCGCTTGCGGGCCGGCCAGAACATCACCACCAGCAGAGCGACCAGGCACGCGCCGCCGACGATCACGAACCGCTGGGTGGTGGTGAGGTCGGACTGCTGCACCACGCGGACGCCGCCCAGCGCCACGAGCCACACCAGGGCCAGCGGGATGAGCACCTTCCAGCCCAGCCGCATGAACTGGTCGTAGCGCAGCCGCGGCAGGGTCCCCCGCAGCCACACGAACATGAACAGCAGCACCGTCACCTTGGCCATGAACCACAGCAGCGGCCACCAGCCCTCGTTCGCGCCGTCCCAGAAGGCGGTGATCGGCCACGGCGCCCGCCAGCCGCCGAGGAACAGCGTGGTCACCACCGCCGAGGCGACCACCATGTGGATGTACTCGGCGAGCATGAACAGCGCGAACTTCAGCGACGCGTACTCCGTCATGAATCCGGCCACCAGCTCCGACTCCGCCTCCGGCAGGTCGAACGGCGCGCGGTTGGTCTCACCGATGGCCGAGATGAGGAAGATCCCGAACGCCGGCAGCAGCAGCAGCGCGTACCAGCCGGGCACGCTGAACTCCAGCCCGCCCAGGCTCACCCGGGGGTTGTCGGCCTGCGCGGCCACGATCTGTGAGGTGCTGGCGGTACCGGCGAGCATGAAGACCGACACCACCGACAGGCCGAGCGAGACCTCGTAGGAGATCAGCTGCGCGGAGGCGCGGATGCCGCCCAGCAGCGGGTACGGCGAGCCGGAGGCCCAGCCGCCCAGCACCACGCCGTACACCGACACGGCCGACACGCCCAGCAGCACGAGCACCGCCACCGGTACGTCAGTGACCTGCAGCGGGGTCCGGTGTCCGAAGATCGACACCATCGGTCCGAACGGGATGACCGACAGCGCGGTGATCGCGCACACCGCGGAGATCGCCGGCGCGATGAAGTAGACGAACCGGTCGGCGCCTTGCGGGCTGATGTCCTCCTTGAACGCCATCTTGAGCCCGTCGGCGAGGGTCTGCAGCAGGCCTAGCGGCCCGGCCCGGTTCGGCCCCGGCCGGGTCTGCATCCGCGCCACGACCCGACGCTCGAACCAGACCCCGAGCAGGGTCATGACCACGCCGAACGCGAACGCGGCGAGAATCTTGATGAGGACGAGCCACCACACGTCCCGGCCGAAGTCGGCCAGGGTGGGTGCCTGGGTCAGGGTCACCGGTCACCTCCGGCGGAGACGTTGACGATCGCCCCGGCGGTGACGCCCAACAGGCGGTGGACACCGGCGCCGGGCGAGTTGGTCGGCAGCCACACCACCCCGTCGACGAGGTCGGTGACGGCGGCCGGCAGGGTGAGCGACCCGGTGGGCGTGCTCACCGTAACGGGGTCGCCGTCGGCCACGCCGAGCCGGCCGGCCAGCTCCTTGCCCACCCGCACGACGGCCGGGCGGGCGGTGCCCAGCAGGGGCTCGTTGCCCTCGGTCAGGGTCCCGCCGTCGATGAGCTGGTGCCAGGTCGCCAGCACGGCCTGGCCCTCGCCCGGCCGGGGCGGCGGCTGTGGAGCCACCCGCGGCGCGGGCACCCGCGGCGCCGCGGTGGCCGGCAGCGACGCCAGCTCGGCCCGGATCGCGGCCACGTCGCCGCAGCGGAGCTGCACCCCGAGCTGGGCGGCGAGCGCGTCCAGGATCGCCGCGTCGGTCCGGGCGCTGGTCTTCAGCGCCGCGTCGAACGGCCGCAGCTGGCCGGCCCAGTTCATGAACGAGCCGGCCTTCTCCATCACGGGCGCCACCGGCAGCACCACGTCGGCGCGCTCGGTGACGGCGCTGTGGCGCACCTCCAGCGAGACCAGGAACCCGACCCGGTCCAGCGCCTCCAGGGCCGCGCGGGCGTCGGTGATGTCGGCCGGGTCCACGCCCGCGACCAGCAGGCCGGACAGCTCGCCGGCCGCGGCCGCCGCGAGCATCGCGCCGGTGTCCCGCCCGGGTCGGCCGTCCAGGACACCCGGCTCCAGGCCCCACGCCATGCCGATCTCGGCGCGGGCGGCCGCGTCGGTGACCGGTCGGCCGCCGGGCAGCAGGTTCGGCAGGCAACCGGCCTCCAGCGCACCCCGGTCCCCGGCGCGCCGCGGCACCCAGGCCAGCTTCGCCCCGGTACGGGCGGCGGCCGCGGCCGCGGCCGACAGGCCACCCGGGACGGTCGCCAGCCGCTCGCCCACCAGCAGGACCGCGCCGGGGCGGCTGAGCGCCTCGGCCACCGCCGGGTCGTAGGTCAGCACCCCGGGCTCGGCACCGGGCACGCACGGCACCAGCCGGGCGCCCAGCTTCTCGTACCCGGGGGTGGTCATGGGCGCGACCGCATACACCTCCTGCCCGGGACCGCGACCCTGCCGCGCCCGCCAGTACGGCTTGCGCAGGCGCAGGAACAGGATCGGGCACTCCTCCTCCGGCTCCAGGGCGACCAGCACCACCGCCGGCGCCGCCTCCACGTCGGCGTAGCTGACCGAGGTGCCCACCACCGACGAGGCGAGGAAGTCGGCCTCCTCCGCGGACCCGGGCCGGGCGCGGAAGTCGATGTCGTTGGTGCGCAGGGCGATGCGGGCGAACTTGCTGTACGCGTACGCGTCCTCGACGGTGAGCCGGCCGCCGGTGAGCACCCCGACACCGCCGGCGTCGCGAGCGGCGGCCAGCCCCTCCGCGGCGGCGGCCAGCGCCTCGCTCCAGGACGCCACGCGCAGCTCGCCGGTGGCGGCGTCACGCACCAGCGGGTGCCGCAGGCGCTGCGGCCCGGTGGCGTAGCGGAAGCCGAACCGGCCCTTGTCGCAGTCCCACTCCTCGTTGACCGCCGGGTCGTCCCCGGCCAGGCGCCGCATGACCGTGCCGCGCCGGTGGTCGGTGCGCTGCGCGCACCCGGCCGCGCAGTGCTCGCAGATGGTCGGAGTGGAGACCAGGTCGAACGGTCGCGCGCGGAACCGGTACTGGACGCTGGTGAGCGCGCCGACCGGGCAGATCTGGACGGTGTTGCCCGAGAAGTACGAGTGGAACGGGTCGTCGCCGACCCGGGTGTGGCTGGCCTCGGGACCTCCGCTCTCGCCGCCGAAGTACTCGGCCCGGTAGACGTTGACCTGCTCGGCCGAGGTGCGGTCCATCAGCTCGATGAACGGGTCACCGGCGATCTGCTGGGAGAACCGGGTGCAGCGGGTGCACTGGATGCACCGCTCCCGGTCCAGCAGGATCTGGGTCGATATGTTGATCGGCTTCGGGTAGGTGCGCTTGACGTCGCGGAAGCGGCTGTCCGTCCGCCCGGTCGACATGGCCTGGTTCTGCAGCGGACACTCGCCACCCTTGTCACACATCGGGCAGTCGAGCGGGTGGTTGATCAGGAGGAACTCCATGATGCCCTCCTGAGCCTTGGCCGCCAGCTTCGACGTGCGGTGGGTGCGCACGACCATCCCGTCGGCCACCGGCGTGGTGCACGAGGTCACCGGCTTGCGCTGCCCCTCCACCTCGACCAGGCACTGCCGGCAGGCGCCGACCGGGTCGAGCAGGGGGTGCTCGCAGAACCGGGGGACCTCGATCCCCATCTGCTCCGTGAGCCGGATCAGCAGCGTGCCCTTGGGTGCGGTGACCTCGATCCCGTCGACGGTGAGCCGCACCTCGTCGGGCCGCCGCTCCGGCTGCCGGTCCGGCTGCTTGGCCACCTCGGTCATCGGTACGCCCCCACTAGCCTCTCTGCCTCCGGGTCGGGGCGCAGCAACGGCGGCTTCCGACCCTCGATGTAGTCCAGGTAGTCCTGGCGGAAGTACTTGATCGACGACAGGACGGGGCTGGTGGCGCCGTCCCCGAGTGCGCAGAAGGCGCGGCCCAGCAGGTTGTCGCAGGCGTCGAGCAGGGTGTCGAGGTCCTCGTAGGTGCCCCGCCCGGACAGGATCCGGCGCAGCACCTGCTTCATCCAGTAGTTGCCCTCCCGGCACGGCGTGCACTTGCCGCACGACTCGTGGTGGTAGAACTCCATCCACCGGTAGGCGGCGTAGACCGGGCAGTCCTGGTCGGAGAAGACCTGCACCGCGGTGGTCCCGAGCATGGTGCCGACGGCCGCCATGCTCTCGAAGTCCAGCGGCACGTCGAGGTGCTCGTCGGTCAACATCGGAGTGGACGAGCCGCCCGGGGTCCAGAACCGCAGCCGGTGCCCGGGCAGCATCCCGCCGGCCAGCTCGAGCAGCTCGCGCAGGGTGATGCCCAGGGCGCACTCGTACTGCCCCGGGTTGACCACCCGCCCCGAGACCGAGAAGATCTTCGGCCCGGGCGACTTCTCCGTCCCCATGCTGCGGAACCACTGCGCCCCGCCCAGCACGATGTACGGGACGGTGGCGATGGTCTCCACGTTGTTGACCACGGTGGGGCAGGCGTACAGCCCGTGGGTGGCCGGGAACGGCGGCCGCAGCCGCGGCTGCCCCCGGTAACCCTCCAGCGAGTCCAGCAGGGCGGTCTCCTCGCCGCAGATGTACGCGCCGGCGCCACTGTGGACGACGATGTCCAGGTCGAACCCGGACCCGAGGATGTCGCGGCCGAGGTAGCCGGCCTTCTCCGCCTCCTGGATGGCGTGCCGCAGCCGGCGGGCGGCGTGCACCGCCTCCCCGCGCACGTAGATGAAGGCACGGTTGGCGCGGATGGCGTAGCTGCTGATGATGATGCCCTCGATGAGCGAGTGCGGGTCGGTCATCATCAGCGGCAGGTCCTTGCAGGTGCCGGGCTCGCCCTCGTCGGCGTTGACCACGAGGTAGTGCGGCTTGCCGTCGCCCTGCGGGATGAACCCCCACTTCAGGCCGGTCGGGAACCCCGCGCCGCCGCGGCCGCGCAGGCCGGAGTCCTTCACGAGCTGGATCAGCTCGTCCGGGTGGGCGGCCAGCGCCTTGCGCAGCGCGGCGTAGCCGTCGAGGCGCTCGTACACCTCCAGGCGCCACGCCTCCGGCGACAGCCAGCGCTTGGTGAGCACCGGCGTCAACTTCGACAGTGCCTGCGGCGACGGCTCGGTCACCTGTCGTCCTCCCCCTTGTCGGCCGGCGGCGTCTTCGTCCCCGCCGCGGGCGGCGGCTCGCCGGCCGGCTTCCGGTCGGCGGCCGGCCGGGGCGCGGTCTCGGGCGGGGTGTGGCCGGGCCCCTCCGGCGCCCGCTGGCTGATCGGCGTGTCCGGGTCGAACCCGGGTACCGAGATCCCGTAGCGCTGGGCGAGCTTGATCCCGGCCAGGGTGGGCTCACCCGGCCCGCCCTCGGCCACCGCGCCCTCCCGCTCGTCGGGGAACCCCGCCAGCTGCAGCGAGATCTCCCGCAGCGTGCACAGCCGGGCACCCCGGTCCGGCTGCGGGCGCTGGCCGGCACGCAGCTGCTCGACGATCTCGACCGCGCGCTCGGGCTGCACCCGGTCGAAGAACTCGTAGTTGACCGTCATCACCGGCGCGTAGTCGCACGCGGCCAGGCACTCGGCGTGCTCGAGGGTGAACTTGCCGTCGGGGGTGGTCTCCTCGTGCCCCACGCCGAGGTGCTCCTTGAGCGTCTCGAACGTCTTGTCGCCGCCCAGCACCCCGCACATGGTGTTGGTGCACACGCTGATGAGCCAGTCCCCGGCGGGCCGGCGCTTGTACATGGTGTAGAAGCTGGCCACCCCGGCGACCTGCGCCCGGGTCAGGCCGAGCAGCTCGGCGCAGAAGGCGATCCCCTCCGGCGAGACGTAGCCCTGCTCGGACTGCACCAGGTGCAGCAGCGGCAGCAGCGCCGACCGCTCCCGCCCCTGCGGGTAGCGGGCGATGATCTCGCGGGCGCGCTGGCGGACGCGCTCGCCGAACACGGTGTCGCTGGTCGCGTCGGTCACCGGTCGCACCCTCCCATCACCGGGTCCAGCGAGGCGCCGGCGGCGATCACGTCGGCGACCATGCCGCCCTCGGCCACGGCCGGCAGCGCCTGCAGGTTGACGAAGCTCGGTTCCCGGAAGTGGATCCGGTACGGCCGGGTGCCCCCGTCGGAGACCGCGTGCACGCCCAGCTCCCCGCGCGGGGACTCGATCGGCACGTACACCTGCCCCGGCGGCACCCGGAAGCCCTCGGTGACGAGCTTGAAGTGGTGGATGAGCGCCTCCATCGACTGGCCCATGATCTTCGCTACGTGGCCGAGCGAGTTGCCCAGGCCGTCGGCGCCCACGGCCAGCTGCGCCGGCCAGGCGATCTTCTTGTCGGCGATCATCACCGGCCCGGGGCGCAGGCGGTCCAGGCACTGCTCCACGATCTTCAGCGACTCCCGCATCTCCGCCATGCGCACCTCGTACCGGGCGAACACGTCGCCGGCGTCGCGGGTGGGCACGTCGAACTCGTAGGTCTCGTAGCCGCAGTACGGCATGGTCTTGCGCAGGTCCCAGGGAAGGCCGGCGCTGCGCAGCACCGGGCCGGTGACCCCGAGGGCCAGGCACCCGGTGATGTCCAGCTCGGCCACGCCCACCGTACGGGCCCGCCAGATCGGGTTGCCGGTCAGGATCGCCTCGTACTCGTCCAGCCGCTTGGGCAGGTAGGTCAGCAGCTCCCGGGTGGCCTTCACGGCCTCGTCGGGGAAGTCCTGCGCCACGCCGCCGGGGCGGATGTAGGCGTGGTTCATCCGCAGGCCGGAGGCCATCTCGAAGATGTCCAGGATCTTCTCGCGCTCCCGGAACCCGTAGGTCATGATGGACAGCGCGCCCAGCTCCATGCCGGTGGTGGCGACCCACACCAGGTGGGAGGCGATCCGGTTGAGCTCCATCATGAGCACCCGGATGACCGTGGCGCGCTCGGGGATCTGGTCGCTGATGCCGAGCAGCTTCTCCACCGCCAGGCAGTAGGCGGTCTCGTTGAAGATGGGCGAGAGGTAGTCCATCCGGGTCACGAACGTCACGCCCTGGGTCCAGGTGCGGAACTCGAGGTTCTTCTCGATCCCGGTGTGCAGGTAGCCGACGACCGGCCGCACCTGCGTGACGGTCTCGCCCTCCAGCTCCAGCACCAGCCGCAGCACCCCGTGGGTGGACGGGTGCTGCGGTCCCATGTTGACGACGATGGTCTCCTCGTCGATCGGGTCACGCCCGCCGACGACCTGGTCCCAGTCGCCGCCGGTGACGGTGAAGACCCGACCCTCGGGCGTCTCGTGGCTGGGTGCGTAGCCTGGACCGGTCACTGGTACGACCTCCGCTGGTCCGGGGGCGGGATCTCGGCGCCGTGGTACTCGACCGGGATGCCGCCGAGTGGATAGTCCTTGCGCTGCGGGTGCCCCTCCCAGTCGTCCGGCATGAGGATCCGGGTGAGGTTCGGGTGGCCGTCGAAGATGATCCCGAACATGTCGTACGCCTCCCGCTCCTGCCAGTCGGCGGTGGGGTACACCCGGGTGACGCTGGGAAGGTGGGGGTTCTCCTCGGTCACCGCCGCCTCGAGGCGCACGCGGCGCCGGTAGGTCATCGAGGTCAGGTGGTAGACCACGTGGAACCTCCGCCCGTCCGGGTCGTCCGGATAGTCCACGGCGGAGACGCTGCTGCACAGCTCGAACCGCAGCGCCGGGTCGTCGCGCATCACCTGGCACACCTCGGCGATCCGCTCCGGCCGGATGTGCAGGGTGAGCTCGCCGCGGTCCACCACCACCCGCTCGACCGCCTCGTGGAAGCGCGGGTACGCCTCCTCCAGGGCGTCGCACGCCTCGTCGAACCATCCGCCGTACGGCCGGGGGGTGCTCTCCAGCCGCGGCCGGACCCGCACCAGCCCACCGAAGCCGGAGGTGTCCCCGGTGCCGGAGACACCGAACATGCCGCGCCCGGCCCGGCTGGTCGGCGGCAGCTCGGCCGGAGCCCCGCTGGTGGCGCCGACCGGCGGGGGCGACACCGGGACGTTGCCGCTGCCCGGCCGGGCCGGCGGCGTGCCGCGTTCCTCGCTCACCGCCTACCTCCGGTCCGCTCCATCCACCGTTCGATGCGCAGCTGCTCCTCGCGGCCGTACGCGGCGGCACGCTCCCATTCGGCCCGCCGCTGCTTGTCGAACCGCCAGCTCGAGGGCATCGCACCCGGCCGGACCACCGGCCCGCGGCCGGCGGCCCGCTCGGCCTCCAGCTCCCGCCGCCGCGCCTCGTTCAGCGGCTCGTGGCCGATCTTCTCCCGCAGCCGCAGGATCGCGTCCAGCAGCATCTCCGGCCGCGGCGGGCAACCGGGCAGGTACATGTCGACCGGCACGATGTGGTCCACGCCCTGCACGATGGCGTAGTTGTTGAACATCCCGCCGGAGGTCGCGCACACCCCCATCGACAGCACCCACTTGGGCGCGGCCATCTGGTCGTAGATCTGGCGCAGCACGGGGGCCATCTTCTGGGAGACCCGCCCGGCCACGATCATGAGGTCGGCCTGGCGAGGGCTGGCGCGGAAGATCTCCATGCCGAACCGGCCCAGGTCGTAGCGGGGCGCGCCGGTGGCCATCATCTCGATCGCGCAGCAGGCCAGCCCGAACGTCGCCGGCCAGACGCTGGTCTTGCGGGACCAGTTGACGATCTTCTCCACGGTGGTCAGCAGCAGACCGCCGGGAATCCTCTCCTCCAGGCCCATGTCAGCTCCACTCCAGGCCGCCGCGGCGCCATTCGTAGACGTACGCGATGCCGACCGCGGCGATGAACAGCGCCGCCGCCGCGAACCCCGCCACCGCCAGCTCGTCGAGAGCGACCGCCCACGGCATGAGGAAGACGACCTCGATGTCGAAGATGATGAACAGCATCGCGGTCAGGTAGAACTTGACCGGGAACCGGCCACCGCGCACCGGCTGCGGGGTCGGCTCGATGCCGCACTCGTACGGCTCCAGCTTCGCGCGGTTGTAGCGGCGCGGGCCGACCAGCCTCGCCACCGCCAGCGAGAAGAGCGCGAAGGCCGCGGCGAGGGCGAACAGCCCGATGATCGGTACGTACGCCGAGAGCGACATGCCCGTTCTCCGTCCTAGCCACCTGGCGGGTACGGCGGTCGGCCGTTTCCCGCCGACCTGTGACCCCTAGTGGCCCGCCTGTGGCGTCATACCGCCGGGGCCACCCGTACCAGTCCGTTGATGATCCTGTCCATCGCGTCACCTCCGCGTGGGTCGGTCAGGTTGGCCATGAGCTTAAGGACGAACCGCATGAGGGTCGGGTGCGGCAGCCCGTACCGGGTGAGGACGTTCATGACGTGCGGGCGCCCGATCAGCCGCACGAACAACCCGCCCAGGCGGTAGTAGCCGCCGTAGCGCTCCCGCAGCAGCTGAGGGTAGCGGCGCAGGGCGCGCTCGACCCCCTCGGCGGTGGGGCGGGCCAGCGCCTGCGCCACCACGTCGGCGGCCAGCTCGCCGGCCTCCATCGCGTAGGCGATGCCCTCGCCGTTGAACGGGTTGACCATGCCGCCGCTGTCGCCGACCAGCAGGACGCCACGCCAGTAGTGGGGGACCCGGTTGAACCCCATGGGCAGCGCCGCGCCCTTGATCGGCCCGTCGGCGTTGGCCTCGTCGGCCAGGCCCCACTCGGCCGGCGTGGACCTCAGCCACTCGCGCAGCATCCGGCGGTAGTCCGTGCGGCCGAACGCGGCCGAGGAGTTGAGCGCGCCCAGGCCGACGTTGACCCGGCCGTCGCCCAACCCGAAGATCCATCCGTACCCGGGCAGCAGCCGGCCGGTGTCCCGCATCCGCAGCTCCAGCCACGACTCCAGGTACGGGTCGTCGTGGCGGGCCGGGCTGCGGTAGTAGCGGCGCACCGCCACCCCGAGCGGCCGGTCGTCGCGCTTGGCGAGACCGAGGGCCAGCGGGAACCGGCCGGAGACCCCGTCGGCGGCGACCGTGACCGGCGCCCGGAAGGTGACCGGCGCCCCGTCCGACTGCGTGGTGGCGGTCACGCCGACCACCCGGCCGGTCCGCTCGTCCAGCACCGGTCCGGTGACCGTGTGGCCGGTACGCAGGTCGGCACCGGCGGCCACCGCCCGGCGGGCGAGGATGTCGTCGAGGTCGTGCCGGGTGCGGGTCAGGCCGTAGTCGGGGAAGCTCGCCAGGTCGGGCCAGTCCAGCTCCAGCCGGACCCCGCCACCGATCACCCGCAGGCCGCGGTTGCGCAGCCAGCCGGGGGCGGTCAGGTCGACGCCCATGCGGATGAGCTGGGCGACCGCGCGAGGGGTCAGGCCGTCGCCGCAGACCTTCTCCCGCGGGAAGGTCGACTTCTCCAGCAGCAGCACCCGCAGGCCGTGGCGGGCGAGATGGTAGGCGGTGGCGCTGCCGCCGGGTCCGGCGCCGACGACGATGACGTCCGCGTCGCGGTCGGGCACGCCGCCACCTCCCCGCTCGCCACCCGCGGGACGCGGGCAGCTCGTGAAAGCGTTCACAAGCTTCGCCCGCCAGTCTAGAACGTCCGGCAGGCGGGCACGCTCGGCGGGGGGACGCCGGGGTCCGGCGGGGGATGCCCGGGCCCGGGAGGCGGTCGGTGCGGCGGAGCCGGTCGGACCGGCCGTTCTGCGGGCCGTCCGGCCCGGTCGGTCCGGCCCGGAGTCAGTCCGGCGGGCGGACGGCGCGGTGGAGGGCCACCACCCCGCCGGTGAGGTTGCGCCAGGACACCTGCGACCATCCGGCGTCCGCGATCCGGCGGGCCAGCCCGGCCTGGTCCGGCCACGCGCGGATCGACTCGACCAGGTACCGGTAGGCCTCGGGGTCGCTGGCCACCGGGGCGGCCAGCAGCGGGAGGCCGCGCAGGACGACCGCACCGTACAGCCACCGCATCAGGGCGTGGGTCGGCCGGCTGAACTCGCACACCACCAGCCGCCCGCCCGGCCGGGTGACCCGCCGCAGCTCCCGCAGGGCGGCGTCCGGGTCGGCGACGTTGCGCAGCGCGAACGAGATCGTCACCGCGTCGAAGGCGCCGTCGGCGAAGGGCAGCGCGAGCGCGTCCCCGGCCAGCAGCGGCACCTGCGGCCGGCGGCGGCGACCCGCGGCGAGCATGCCGAGGGAGATGTCGGCGCCCACGGCCCGGGCACCGTCGCGGTGGAAGCCGGCGGTGGACACCCCGGTCCCGGCGCCGACGTCCAGCACCCGCTCCCCGACGGCGGCGGCCACCGCCGCCCGGGTGGCGCGCCGCCAGGCCCGGTCGCGGCCGAACGAGATGAGCGTGTTCGTACGGTCGTAGCCGGCCGCCACCCGGTCGAACATCGCGGCCACGTCCGCCGGCCGCCGGTCCAGCCCGGCCCGGCGCCGGGGCACCTGCGCGTCCACGCGGTCAACTCTGCCATCGGGGCGCAGCCCGGCCGCAGGGCGCCGCCCCTCCTCACCTCGTGTCGACCAGCGGTAGGCTGCGGCGCACACCCCCGCCGGGGACCGCGATGGACGAGTAGTGGGAGACCACGCGCTCGTCGGTCGGGTCGTCCTCCGGCGTGTAGTGCACCTTCAGGCGCCGGTACCGGGTGTCGCGCTGGGCGGGGATCCGGTCGGCGGTGCGGATCAACCAGATCAGCTCGCGCAGGTTCGCGCGGTGGCGCGCGCCGGCGGAGGAGATCACGTTCTCCTCCAGCATGATCGAGCCGAGGTCGTCCACGCCCATGTGCAGGGACAGCTGCCCCACGTCCTTTCCCGTGGTCAGCCAGGAGGCCTGCAGGTGGGCGATGTTGTCGAAGAACAGCCGGGCCACCGCGATCAGCCGCAGGTACTCCAGCGTCGTGGCCTGGGTGCGCCCCTTCAGGTGGTTGTTCTCGCTCTGGTAGGTCCACGGGATGAACGCGCGGAAGCCGCCGACCGGGCCGGGCTCGGTGGTCGCGGCCGGCCGGTAGCCCGCCTGCACCGCCCGGTCCTGGGTGTCCCGGATCATCCGCAGGTGCTCGATGCGCTCGGCGGCGGTCTCACCGGTGCCCATCATCATGGTGGCGGTCGACTCCACCCCCATGCGGTGGGCGATCTCCATGACCTCGAGCCACTGCCGGCCGGACTCCTTGAGCGGGGCGATCGCCGACCGCGGGCGGTCGGGCAGCATCTCCGCGCCCGCGCCGGCGATCGAGTCCAGCCCGGCGGCGGTGAGCCGGGTGAGCGTCTCCTCGATCGACACCCCGGACACCTTGGCCATGTGGATGATCTCGCTGGGCCCGAGCGAGTGGATCTCCAGCTGGGGGTACGCCGCCTTGACCGCGGAGAACATCCGCTCGTAGTACTCCACGCCGTAGTCCGGGTGGTGCCCGCCCTGCAGCATCACCTGGGTGGCGCCGAGCTCGACCGCCTCACCGCACCGGCGCAGGATCTCGTCGAGGTCGTGGCTCCAGGCCTCCGGGTGCTTCGGCGGCCGGTAGAAGGCGCAGAACCGGCACGCGGTCACGCAGACGTTGGTGTAGTTGATGTTGCGGTCGATGAGGTAGGTGACGATGCCGTCGGGGTAGCGGCGGCGCCGGACGGTGTCGGCGGCCTCGGCCAGCGGGTGCAGCGGCGCGTCGGTGTAGAGCAGCAGCGCCTCCTCGGGCGTGATCCGCTCGCCGTCCGCCCCGCGCTGGAGGATCTCGTCGATGACCCGGTTCCCGCTCATGCACCGAGCGTACGTGTCCGGTGCCGTACGGCCCCGACGGCCTCCTGGGCGCGCGGCGGGCGTCACCAGGCCGCCCTCGCGGCTGCCTGCGCCGGCACCGTCCGGTCACAGTGAACCTCCGCGGTCCGGTCGCGCGGCGCTGCGACCGCCGCCGGGGCGCCTGCTCCGACGCGCCGGCCACCGGGGCCGGGTGCGTCGTCCTGACGCAACGGCGGCGGTCACCGTCCTGGTGGCCGTCGGTGCCCTCCGTACCGGGAGGTCACGACCAGGCGCGCTCCATGCTGACCCGGGCCTCGTGCTCCAGCAGCCACCGCTTGGCCGGCAGCCCTCCGCCGAACCCGACCAGCTTGCCACCCGCGCCGACGACGCGGTGACAGGGCACGACCAGCGGCAACGGGTTGCGGTGGCAGGCCGTCCCCACGCCGCGCGCCGCGCCGGGGTCGCCCACGGCGGCGGCCACCTGTCCGTACGTCACCGTCCGCCCGTACGGGATGCGGGCGAGCTCGGCCCACACGGCCCGCTCGAACGCGCTGCCCGGCGGGTCCGCCAACGGCAGGTCGAACGACGTGCGGGTGCCGGCGAAGTAGGCCC
>VSBZ01000061.1:0-20975 GCA_047459215.1 Micromonosporaceae bacterium
CCGCCGGGGTGCTGGAGGAGGGGACACGTGACAGGCACCGGTGCCGGAGGGGCCCCGCCGGTGGGCCTCATCATGGGCAGCGACTCCGACTGGCCCACGATGGCGGCCGCGGCCGAGGCGCTGGACGAGTTCGGGATCGGCTGCGAGGCCCGGGTCCTCTCCGCCCACCGCACGCCGGCGGCGACGCTGCGGTACGCGCAGGAGGCGGCCGCACGCGGCCTCAAGGTGATCATCGCCGGTGCGGGCGGAGCGGCGCACCTGCCCGGCGTCGTCGCGGCCGTCACGCCGCTGCCGGTGATCGGGGTCCCCGTGCCGCTACGGCACCTGGACGGCCTGGACTCGCTGCTGTCGATCGTGCAGATGCCGGCCGGCGTGCCGGTCGCGACGGTGTCCATCGGCGGCGCACGCAACGCCGGCCTGCTGGCCGTCCGCATCCTCGCCGCGACGGACCCGCGGCTGCAGGAACAGATGCGGGCGTTCCAGGCACGCCTCGCCGACACGGTGGCCGACAAGGACGCCCGCCTGCGCCGCAGCCTGGAGGCAGAGCGGGGAGGAGGCTGACCGCGCGACCCGCCCGGGGCATGGCGGCGCCCGACGTCACCGCATCCGGTCCAGGGCGCCGCGGATGCGGGCGAGGTCCCGGCGCTTGCGCTCGTAGTTCCCGCCCAGGTACAGCAGCAGGATCCCGGTCGGGATGAGCACCAGCCAGGGTCCGGCCAGGCTGAGCAGGTGGAGGGCGCCGAGGGCGGCGATCGCGCTCCCGAGGATCACCGGCGCGCGCTGGCGGCGGCGGGAGCCGAACAGCAGGGCGGCCACCCCGCCCAGCAGGACCCACCCCTGCCGCAGCGGCTGCGCCTGCATCGAGGCCACCGCGGCCGCCAGGCTGGGCGCGAGCGCGGCGACGATCCCCGGACCGGTCACCATCCAGCTGGACATCTGCGGATGGCGGCGCAGCTCGAGCGCGCCGGCGACCAGCGCGAGCGCGGCCAGCGGCAGCGTGTAGGCCTCCAGCACGCGCACCCCCGTCAGCCAGACCATGATCCAGATCCCGCCGGCCTCGGCGAGGACGGCGGTCCACAGCAGCGCCCGGCGCCACCGGTCAGGCCGGTCACCGCGCAGCGCGGCCCCGCCCAGCACGAGGCCGGCGCCGATCAGCACGGCGGCCAGGTCCGGGTGTGACCGGTACGCTATCCCACCGGCCAGCAGGAGCGTGAGGTAGCCGCCGACCCACTCCACGACCGTGCCCTCCGGTCGGGACGCCGGCGCCCGCAGTCGTGGCAGCCGCGCCACGCCCACCAGGGCCACGGCCGCCACGGGCAGCAGGAACAGTCCCATGCTGTGCCGCGGCGCGTCCGCCAGGGCGGCGGAGGTCAGCGCGAGCGCCTGCGCCGCCAGCGCGGCGCCCAGCCAGCCGAGCACCCGCGCGGACCTGGTCCGGCCACCGAGCGCGGCGGTGGCGCCGACCGCGACGGCACCTCCGAACGTCCCCCAGGTCAGCATCCGGTCGGCGAAGCTTCCGGCCAGGCCCGCGCCGCCGGCGGCGAGGCCGATGACGAGGACGACGCCCCGCGCCCAGCGCAGCACCCGGTCGCGGATCCCCGACCGCGGGGGCGGGGTGAGGGCCACGCCGAGCATCGACACCGTGAACACGGCCAGGGCCGCCACCGTGCTCGCCGGCCACGGCAGGCCGAGCGCGGCCGGCGAGATGAGCAGGGTGACGGCCAGGCCGGGAGCGACGACCGGCACGGTCTGCCGGGTCACGGCACCGCCGAACCCGGCCGCGGCGAGCGCGGCGGCGAGGGTCAGCAGGAGCGCGGCCAGCGCGCTGGTCGCGGGCACGCCACCCGTGGCCAGCAGGCGCGGCGGCGGCTCCCCCCACGGGTCCTCGAGCACCTCCAGCGGCACGACCAGGGCGGCGTGCAGCGCGGGCGCCATCTGGATCAGCGCGATGGTCACGGGCACCGCCGCGGCCAGCAGCGCGCCGATCGAGGGGTTGACCCAGCCGGCCAGGGGCCGCGGCGACGGCAGGCCGTCGCGCCCGGTCGGGTCGGCGCGCAGCAGCTCGGCGACCACCCCCAGCAGCACCGCCGCAGCCGCGTACACGCCGCTGGGGTACGGGGTGGGCATGGCGAACAGGGCCACCCCGGTGGCGCCGGCGGCGACCCCGACGGTCGCGTACGGCAGGTAGGGGCGCACCGCGCCGGCCAGCGGTAGGCCGTCCGGGCGGCGCGCCGTGGTCAGCAGCGCGACGATGGCCAGGCCCAGGCTGGTGCCGGCGAGGGCGGCGAGGAACGCCACGCCGGGGGTGGCCTTCCCGGCCACGGCCACGGCCGCGAGGAAGCCCGGCAGCGCGAGCAGCACGGCCGTCGTGGCCGCGCCACCGACACCCTGCCGGGGATCGGCCTGCAGCCGGGGCAGGGTGGCGGTCAGACCGGCCACGGCCGTGCCCACCACCACGACCGCCGCCAGGACGAGGGCGAGGCTGGCCGGCTGTGGGAGGGTGGCCGCCACCGCGTACAGCGCCAGTGCCCCGGCCGCGCTCCCGTGGGCCCGGGCGGTCGGCGGCGCCACCGGCCACCAGCGGCCGAGCCCGACCGCCGCGGCCGCGTACCCGGTGCCGACGGCGACCGCGAGCACCGGCGGCCCCCAGCGGTCGAGGCCGAGCGCCACCGGTGCACCGACGGTGGCGAGCACGGCGAGCGTGGCGCTGACGTGCGGGGCGCCCGGCAGGCGCCCGGTCGGCGGCGGCAGCACCACCGCGGCGGCGACGGCGAGCACGGCCAGGGTCAGCGGTGCGCCCCAGGTCAGGTCGCCCGGCGGCGGGGGCCACGGAGCGGGCGGTTCGGCCCACAGGTGAGCGACCGTCCGGACGGCGGCGGACAGCGACGCCGCCCCGGCAAGGCTCGCCACCAGCGCGCCGGCCAGGCTCACGCCCAGCACCGCACCGCGTCGGGTCCGCGCCGAGGTGGCCCGCACCGCGACCGCCACGACCGCGACCAGCAGGCCGACCACGGTGAGCGCGGTGTCGGCGGTGGCCAGGGGGAGCGCCAGCCAGGCCAGGCGGGCGAGTGTGGCGACGACGCCGGCGGTCACCGCGGCGGCGGCGAAGTCGGCGCCGTCGAGCAGCCGGTCGCGCCGGCGTGTGGCGTCGATCCGCGGCGTGAAGTAGATCAGCGCGGCGGCGCCGAGCAGGAGCAGGCTGACGCCGACGTCGACCGCGGTGGCGTCCGGTGCGAGCAGGCCGACCACGGCCAGGGCCGCCACCGGGACGGCCGCGCCGATCGTCACCTGGGCGGCGACCACCCGCTCGACCAGCAGGACGCGGACCGTGTACGCCAGGGAGCCGCAGCTGCCCGCGGCGCCGAGCGCCAGCACCGCGGAGGTCCCCGCACCCGCGGCGGCGGCCGCGGTGGCGGCGGCGGCCGGCAGGGTCAGCACCGCCGCGGCGGCCGACCACCGCGACACCGTCTCGGCCACGGGGTCGCGGACGGGTCCGGGGCGTGACGCCGCGCCGACCGCGGCGACCACCGTGACCGCGGAGAGGATCACGGCGGTCAGGGCCGGGGTCGCCAGCGCGGTGCCGACCGCCACCGTGGCCACCGCCGCCGCGGCGGCGAGGTGGACCACGGCCGCCCGACGGCTGGGGGCGCCGGCCGCGGTGAGGCTCACGCCGGCCGTGACGAGGACGAGCAGCCACGCCGCCGTGGTGGGGGACAGGCCGAACGAGGCGGGAGCCGCGACCGCGGTCAGCGCCACCCCGGCGACGGCGCCCTCCCGACGCACCGCCGGTGGCAGTGCCACCACGGCGGCGAGGGTGAGGATCGCCGCCGTCGTCGCCAGCTGCCAGCCTGCGGTACCGGAGGGGAGCTCGTGTGCCGGCGGGGGCGGGTCCGCGGGCCACGGCGGCAGCACCACCACGGCGGCGCCCGCGCGCGCCACCAGCCCGGCCACGAGCGTGCCGAGCACCACCAGCGCCACCGCCGAGGCGACCTGGGGACCCCGGCGCGCGGCCTCGGGCAGGATCCTGCCCGCCCAGCCCGCCGCCGCCACGACGACGCTGACCAGCAGCAGCGTCCGGTCCGGGGCCGCGGCCACCATCGCGACCCGCGCGGCGGCGGCGATCACTGCAAGGGTCATCAGGCCGCCGGCCACGTCCGGCAGGGGATCGCGGCGCAGCATCAGCGCGCCGAGGACCCCGACGCCGGCCGTGGCCACCAGCACGCTGCCGCCCCGGACCGCCTCGGCCGGGGTGGTGGCGAGCGCGAGGGCGGTGACGGCGTACCCTGCCGCGCCGCCGAGCGCGAGGCCGTGCAGCACCCAGGCGAGGTGGCGCTGCCAGTCGGCGAGCGCGGCCCAGGTGCGGTCCAGCCGGCCCAGTCCCGCGTTGGCGAGAGCGAGCAGGGCGAACACCGCCGCCCACCCGGCCGGGTGGGAGATGACCGGGTACGCGATCAGCGGGAGGACCGGTTGGACGGCGAGCAGGCCGGCGCTGCGGGCCGCCGCCAGCCCGGTCAGCCGGTGGTACCCGTACCCGGCCGCGGCGGTGCCGGCGGCCACCAGCCCGGCGAAGGTCTGGACCGGCAGGGCGGCCACCGTGCCGGTCGCCCACAACGCGTACCCGACCACGCTGACCAGGACCAGGCCCACCGCCGAGATGGTCTCCGCGGTCGAGATCAGGCCGCCGCGCGCCAGCGGCGGCGGCAGGGCGAGCGCCACCACGGTCGCGCCGACGAGGATGGCCAGCTGCCCCCAGACGTCGAGGACGGTGATGGCGACGCCGACGAACACCACCGCGGCGATCCCGAGCAGCAGCGCGCCCAGGCCGAGCATGAGCGCCTGCACCGAGCCCGACGACGCCTCGGTGGCCGGTTCGGGTGGTGGCGCGACGCGGGTCCGGGGCCGGGGCCCGGCCGGCGGCCGGGTGCGCAGCCGGGCGGGCGGGGTCCGTTCCGCCGGCCGCCGCGGCCCGGGCAGGCGCCGCCGCGAGCGGTCGGCCGTCTGGGCGGCCAGCTCCCGGGCGAGCACGTCCCGCTGGTGCTTGGCCGCCTGCATCCGGCTGGCGAGGGACTGGCGCTGCTTCTCCAGCGCCACGGTCTCGGCGGCCATCTCAGACAGCGCCTGGTCCAGTTTGGCCAGCTCCGCGGCGATCCCTTCGGGCCGCACCCCGCAGTGCGGGCACGGACGGCCGGCGACCGCCGCACGCCCGCAGTTCGCGCAGGTGGTGCGGGTACCACCCGCGTCGCCGGTGCTGGGTGGCATGGCGCCTCCGGCCGCTCGAACGGGTGCTGAGGAAATCATCGCCCACGACACCGGCCGTGCGCGTGCTGCGACCCGCTGCGACGGCCGCGGCCCCCGGCGCGGCCGGCCGGTATCCTGCTGCCCATCGGGACCGGAGGGGGAACCATGGCTGCCGAGGCCTTCGACGTCTACCAGCTCCGCGACGAGCACCTGGCGGTGCGTGCGGCCACCCGCGAGCTGTGCGAGGCAAAGGTCGCACCGAACGCCGCGCACGCCGACGAGACCGGTGAGTTCCCGCAGGCCTCGTACGAGGCGCTGCGGTCGGCGGACCTGCACGCCCCGCACATCCCGGAGGCGTACGGCGGCCCGGGTGCGGACGCGGTCGCCACCGCCATCGTCATCGAGGAGGTGGCGCGCGCGTGCGCCGCGACCTCGCTGATCCCGGCGGTCAACAAGCTGGGGACGATGCCGTTGCTGCTGGCGGGGTCGGAGGAGCTCAAGTCCCGGTTCCTCCCACCGGTCGCGCGCGGCGAGGCGATGTTCTCCTACTGCCTGTCGGAGCCCGAGGCGGGCTCCGACGCGGCGGCGATCACCACCCGGGCCGAGCGCGACGGTGACGGGTGGGTGATCACCGGCGTCAAGCGCTGGATCACCAACGCCGGGGTGTCCCGCTTCTACACCGTCTTCGCGGTGACCGAGCCGGGCGCCGGCGCGCGGGGGATCTCCGCGTTCGTGCTGGACGCCGAGGAGGACTCGGGCATCAGCTTCGGCGCGCCCGAACGCAAGCTCGGCATCAAGGGGTCGCCCACGCGGGAGGTCTACCTCGACGGTGTCCGGGTCGGTCCCGACCGGCTGATCGGCGCTCCCGGCGAGGGATTCAAGATCGCCATGCGGACGCTGGACCACACCCGGGTCACGATCGCCGCCCAGGCGGTGGGCATCGCGTCGGGCGCGCTCGATGCCGCGACCGCCTACGTGAAACAGCGGCGCCAGTTCGGCCGGCCGGTGGCCGAGTTCCAGGGAGTCCAGTTCATGCTCGCCGACATGGCGATGAAGCTGGAGGCGGCCCGGCAGCTCACGTACGCGGCGGCGGCACGGTCCGAACGCGACGACCCCGACCTGACCTTCTTCGGGGCGGCGGCGAAGTGCTTCGCCTCGGACGTCGCCATGGAGATCACCACGGACGCCGTCCAGCTGCTCGGCGGGTACGGCTACACCCGCGACTTCCCGCTGGAGCGGATGATGCGGGACGCGAAGATCACCCAGATCTACGAGGGCACCAACCAGGTGCAGCGGGTGGTCATGGCCCGGCAGCTGCTGCGGTCCCGCTGATCACAGTGGACGCGCCGCCGCCGCGCCGGCGCGCGCGGCGGCCGCTCCGGGCCACCGGTACCGGCGCCGCGACCGTCGACCGGACCCGCCGCGGCACCTGGGCGTTCGGCCGACCTGGACGGCCTCTGGTCAGCCCGCCTGCCCGGTGGCCGGGGCCGGGCTGGGCTGCCGGTCGGCCGCACCGGACGCGGTGGGGCGGTCCGGCTCCCGGGGCGACCCGCCCGGGTCCGGGGACGGTCCGGCCGACGGCGCCCCGGCCGGCCGGACCGATGGCCCTCCGGTGTCACCGGCGGACGGCGCCGCCGGCTCACCCGCCCGGGCGGACGGTGCGGGAGTCGGCTCCGTGACCGGTTCGATCGGCTCGGTCGGCCGCTCGGAGTCGAGGTCGGTGGCGGCCGGGATGACGACGGTCGGCATCACCCTCGTGTGCTGGGGCGGGTGCGGCGCCGGGCGCCGGGCGGGACGGACGGTCGGTGGCGGCGGACCGGCCGGCACCCCCGGTGGCGCGTCGGCCACCTCGGCCTCCCGCCCGCGCCAGCGCCGCGCGCTGAAGCAGGTCGCCAGCAGCGGTGCGGCCAGCAGCGGGGCGACCGCCGCCGTGGTGGTCATGGCGGCGTCGTCGAGCCCGGCGAGCTCACCGGGGACGGTGGCCAGCAGGTGCTCCAGGTCGGCCAGCGCCCACAGGCCCACGCCGAGGTACGCGCCGCCGGCCAGCATCGGGCCGAGCGGCGACAGGCGCGGCAGCGTCAGCAGTGCGTACAGGATGCCCGCCAGGCTCAGCGCGGCGAGCGCGAACAGCATGGCCACCTCGTCGGTCCGCTCGACGGTGGCGGCGTCGGTGAACCACCGCAGTCCCCGACCGGCCAGGATGAGAACCGAGGGCGCGAAGACCGCGGCCACGATCAGTGATCCGAGATGTCGCACCTGCCCCCCTCTCGGTGGCGACATCTCGACCGTACCGGACGGGGCCCGTCCCGGGCGGGCGGCGCGCCCGCCCGGGACGGGCCGGGACACGGGAACGTACGCCCGCCCAGGGACGGGCCCGGGGCGGGGTGAACGGTTGAACAGCCTCCTACGCCGAGTTCGTGGCGCCGGCGGGCTCGGCCTCGGCCGGGGACGCGTCGGCGGTCGTCTCCGACCCGGACGCGGTCGCCTCGGCCGGCTGTGACCCACCGGCGTCACCGGACGCACCGGCCTCGCCGGCCGCCGCCGCCGGCCACCGCTGCCACCGGCGCCTGCTGAAGACCGCCATCAGCAGCAGGGCTCCGAGCACCAGCAGCGTGCCGTTCTCGGCCGGGGCACGCAGTGCCAGGTCCTGGCCGAGCAGCTCCCACTGCGCCTGGACCCGGCTCAGCGTCCACAGCGGGTCGATGAACATGAGCACGGCGGGGGTCAGGAACAGGACTCCGGCGACGAGCGGGCCGACCGGCGACCACCGCAGCGTCGCCACCAGGCCGAGCACCACCCCCGCGGCCAGCAGGAACAGACCGGGACCGATCAGCTCACCGGTGTCGAACCGGTTGGCCGCCGTCCAGCCATCGACGATCTCCTGCGACCGGCGCTGACCCGCGGCGAGCAACAGCCACGCCAGTGGCGCGGCCACGAGCCCGGCGAGAAGACTCCACAGATGTCGCATGCGAGCACCGTACCCGCTCGGCGGTAGCCGGGCGTGCCCCTGATCATCCGAGGCAGGCTCCGGAGTCCCGCGACGTCACGCGCTGTGACATGACGATCGCGTTCGATTCGTGGGAGCCCGCCGCCCGACCGGTGCGGCGGCGCTCGGCGGTGCGGCAAGATGACAGCATGAGCGAGCCCCCGGTGTTGTGGACCCCGCCCGCCGACGTCCGCCAGACCACCCGGATCGGGGACTACCTCGGCTGGCTGGAACGCGAACGGGGCAGGGCGTTCGAGGACTACCGGGCACTGTGGCGGTGGTCCGTGGACGACCTGCCCGGGTTCTGGTCGTCGATCTGGGACTACTTCCAGGTGGCGGGGCAGCCCGCGCCGGTACCGGCCCTGTCCGACGCCGGAATGCCGGGGACCAGGTGGTTCCCCGGGGCCCGCCTCAACTACGCCGAGCACGTCCTGCGCGCGCCCGGCCTCGGCGAGTCCGACCCGGTGGTGCTGAGCTGGTCGCAGTCCCGTCCCGCGACCACGTTGACCCTCGCCGACCTGCGTGAACAGGTGCGGCGGGTGGCGGCCGGGCTGCGCCGGCTGGGCGTCACCACCGGGGACCGGGTCGCGGCGTACCTGCCGAACATCCCGGAGACGTACGTGCTCATGCTCGCCGCCGCCAGCATCGGGGCGGTGTTCTCCTCCTGCGCGCCCGAGTTCGGCACCCGCAGCGTCACCGACCGGTGGCAGCAGATCGAGCCGTCGGTGCTGGTCGCCATCGACGGCTACCGGTACGGGTCGAAGGCGGTCGACCGCCGCGAGGAGGTGGCCGCCATCCGCGCCGCCCTGCCGTCGGTGCGCCACACCGTGTTCCTGCCCTACCTGGACCCCGACGCGGCCCCGCCGGCCGGGGCGATGACGTGGGGGGAGCTGGCCGCCGCCGACGGCGAGCCGCTGACCTTCGCCGCGGTGCCGTTCGACCACCCCCTGTACGTGCTGTACTCCTCGGGCACCACCGGCCTGCCCAAGCCGATCGTGCACGGTCACGGCGGGATCCTGCTGGAGCACCTGAAAATGCTCGCCCTGCACCACGACCTCGGGCCCGGGGACCGGTTCTTCTGGTTCACCACCACCGGCTGGATGATGTGGAACTACCTCGTCTCCGGCCCGGCGGTGGGCGCCGCCGTGGTGATGGTCGACGGCGACCCCGCCCACCCCGACCTGGGGGAGCTGTGGCGGCTGGCCGAGCGCGCCGGCGTCACCTACTTCGGGACCTCCGCCCCGTACCTGATGGCCTGCCGCAAGGCCGGCCTGGTGCCCGCCAAGCTCGCGGACCTGTCCCGGCTGCGCGGCATCGGCTCGACCGGGGCGCCGCTGCCGGCCGAGGGGTTCGACTGGGTGTACGAGAACGTGTCACCCTCCGCCCAGCTGCAGTCCCTGTCCGGCGGCACGGACATGTGCACCGGCTTCGTCGGCGGGGTCCCGCTGCTGCCGGTGTGGCGGGGCGAGATCAGCTGCCGCTGCCTCGGCGCGCTGGTGGAGGCGTACGACCCGGACGGCCGCCCGGTCGTCGACCAGCTCGGCGAGCTCGTGATCACCAAGCCGATGCCGTCGATGCCGGTCGGGTTCTGGGGCGACGACAGCGGCGAGCGCCTGCGGGAGGCGTACTTCTCCACCTATCCCGGGGTGTGGCGTCACGGCGACTGGATCACCGTCACCTCGCGCGGCTCGTGCGTGATCACCGGCCGGTCGGACGCCACCCTCAACCGGGGCGGCGTGCGGCTGGGGACCGCCGAGTTCTACGCGGTCGTGGAGGGCCTGCCGGAGGTCGTCGACTCGCTGGTGATCCACCTGGCCGAGGACGGGCTCGACGAGCTGATCCTGTTCGTCGTGCTGGCGGAGGGGGCGCGGCTGGACGACGCGCTCCGCGGCCGCATCTCGGCCGCGCTGCGGACCGCGCTGTCGCCCCGGCACGTCCCGGACGAGATCATCCAGGTCCCGGCGGTGCCCCGCACGCTCAGCGGCAAGAAGCTGGAGGTCCCGGTGAAGCGGATCCTCTCCGGCGTGTCGCCGGAGCGGGCCGCGGCCGAGGGGGCCCTTGCCAACCCCGGTTCCCTGGCCTCGTTCGCCGCGCTCGCGGCCGAGCGTCGCCGGCGCGGCACGCCAGGGTCGGGCGAGGATGCCGGTGGCGCGCCGCCCGCCACGCCGGGCGGTGGTGGCGGCGGCCGGCCGTCCGGGCGGGAGTAGCAGACCCGGCCAGGAGTAGAAGACCGGACGCCCGGGCAGGAGTAGCGGCGCCCGCGGTTGGGAAACGGAGCGTGGACGGTTGCTGACGCTTGGTCGCCACGCTGCCGTCCCAGTGGATACCGTGAGGGGATCGGGCTTGCGTAGGATGTCTCGCGGTGCCCCGGGCGTCCGGAGCCCGCGCCGCCGACGCGGGTCACCGCCGACAGCAGAAGGAGACGTCAGATGTACCTCGCCTACCTCGACCCGGGTACCGGGAGCATGCTCGCCGCGGCAGTGGTCGCCGGGGTCTCGGGAGCCGCGGTCGCGGTCAAGGTGTGGTTCCGCCGGCTCACCGGGAGGTTCCGCCGTCGGGAGCCCAGCCACTCCGAACCGCCCGCCGGTCCGACCCAGGCCGGCTGACGCCGGCGTCCGCGGTGGAGATCCGGGAACGGGAGCCGGCATCCTTCCGCGATCCGGCCAACGAGGTGTTCTACGTCGGCGATGAGGTGCGCCGGGCCGTCCGCGGCCGGCAGGCGATCGCCGACTGGGAGGCCGTGGCGGCCAGCGGGTTCTTCCCCCGCATGGTGGCGCAGGGCGCGATCTGCGCCACCGAGCAGCTGACCGACGCGTCCGGACCGGGAACCGGCGCCGCGGCCGGCGACGAGGACCAGCCCGAGGTGATCCTCCGGCACGAGCGCGTCCCGTTCGTCTCCTACCCGTACGAGTGGACGTTCTCGATGCTGAAGGACGCCGCGGCGCTGCACCTGGACCTGCTGCTCGCCGCCGTCCCCGAGGGGATCATCACCAAGGACGGCACCGCCTACAACCTGCAGTGGCGCGGCACGCAACCGGTGTTCATCGACATCGGCTCGTTCGAGCGGCTGCGGGAGGGCGAGCCCTGGGCCGGCTACCGGCAGTTCTGCCAGACCATGCTCTACCCCCTGATGCTGCAGTCCCACCTGGACATCGACTTCCGGCCGTGGCTGCGGGGACAAGTGGAGGGCATCGAGCCGGGACAGCTGCGCCGCATGTTCACCGGTGCGCGGCGGTGGAAGGCGGGCGTGCTCCGGCACGTCCACCTGCAGCACGCCCTGGAGCGCCGGTACGCCGGCGCCAGCGGCCGCCAGATGCGCAACGACCTGCGCTCGGCCGGCTTCTCCACCGAGCTGGTGCTGGCGACCCTGCGCGGCCTGCGGAAGCTGGTCGACCGGCTGGACTGGCAGCCGGAGACCAGCCACTGGGCCGGCTACCGCGACACGTGCAGCTACTCGCCGGAGGACACGCAGGCCAAGAAGGCCTTCGTCGACGCCGCGCTGGCGGCGGCGGGACGGCTGCGGCTCGTGCTCGACTTGGGGGCCAACGACGGCGCGTACTCCCGGCTGGCGGCCGAGCGGGCCGACTACGTGGTGGCCGTGGAGGCCGACCACGCGGTCACCGACACGCTCTACCGCAGGCTGCGGGACGAGGGCCAGCGCCGCATCCTGCCGCTGGTCATGGACCTGGCGGACCCGTCGCCCGGCATCGGGTGGCGGGGCCGGGAGCGGGCCGGGTTCGACCAGCGGGCGCGGGCGGACGCGGTGCTCGCCCTGGCGCTGGTGCACCACCTCGCGATCGGTCGCAACGTGCCCCTGCCGGAGGTGCTCGACTGGCTCGGCTCGCTGGGCCGGCACGTGGTCGTGGAGTTCGTCGACCCGACCGACCCGATGGCGCAGCGGCTGCTGGCCAACAAGCCGGAGGGCCTGTTCGACCAGTACCGCGCCGACGTGTTCGAGCGGCTGTTCCGGGAGCGCTTCACCGTCACCCGCACCGAGTCGTTGCCCTCCGGGACCCGGACCCTGTACGCGGGGGTCCGCCGTGACTGACCCGGTGGTCCCCGACTCCCGCCCGGCACCGCGACGGCCGCGCCCGGCCGCCGGTCGCCGCCCGGGACGGGGCGAGCTGGTGGCGTTCCTGGAGCTGTTCGCCCTGTGCGGGTTCGTCGTCGTCCAGCCGATGCTCTCGGTCGTCGGCGCCAGCCCGGACTTCTTCATCTTCCACGGGGTCAGCGGGTCGGAGATCGCGCTGCTCGTCGCCGTGTTCGCGCTCGTCCCCCCGGTGGCGCTGTGGGGGCTCGGCCTGCTGTCGCGGCTGGCCGGTCGGCGGGTGCGCGCGGCCATCCACCTGGCCACGGTGTCGACGCTCGTGCTGCTGCTGGTGATCGAGGTCGGCAAGCAGCTCACCCCGGTGCGCGGGCTGCTGCTCACCGCCCCGGCCGGGGTCCTGGCCGCCCTCCTGGTCGCGGCCTACCTGCGCTGGGACTGGACGCGCCAGGCGTTGCGGATCGCGGCGGTGGGGCCGGTGGTGTTCGCCCTGCTGTTCGCGTTCGCGTCCCCCTCCTCGGCGGTGGTCTTCCCCGACCGGCCGGCGGACGCGACCACGCCGGCGACGGTCACCGGACCGAACCCGCCCGTCGTCATGATCATCCTGGACGAGCTGCCGCTGCTGTCGCTGCTGGACGAGCAGGCGCGCATCGACGCCGAGCGGTACCCCAACTTCGCCCGGCTCGCCGCCGACGCCACCTGGTACCGCAACGCCACCGCGGCCTCCGGCTGGACCCCGTACGCGCTGCCGGCGATGCTCACCGGGGTCTGGCCGGAGCGGCACGTGGCGCCGCACTACTCCCAGTTCCCCGACAACCTGTTCACGCTCGCCGCCGGCGTCTACCGGGTCGAGGCCCACGAGTCCATCGCGCACCTGTGCCCGCCGTGGCAGTGCGGTGACCTGGCCGAGCGGTCCAAGGGCGGGTTGACCTCGGCGTTCCGGGAGGTGAGCCGCCTGGTCGGGGAGCTGGTCTCACCCGTCGACTCCACCCGCAACCCGTACGAGGACTTTGTCGAGCCGACCGTGGCCGAACGCCTGCAGGAGGCGGCCGCCGCCGAAGCGCTCGGTCCCGAGTTCCGGTTCGACCAGGTGGGCGTCAACCAGCCCGCCCGGTTCCAGCAGTTCCTCTCCCGGCTGCAGGCCGCCCCGCCTCCCGGCGACGACCGGCCGTCGCTGCACTTCCTGCACCTGCTCATGCCGCACACCCCGTGGCGGTACCTGGCCTCCGGCCTGCAGTACGAGGCCCCCCGGCTGCCGGTGGACGGGCCGTGGTGGGGGCGGCTGGCGCTGCAGCGCCTGGAACAGCAGCTGCAGTACACCGACACCCTCATCGGCGAGGTCCTCGACGAGCTGCAGCGCAGCGGTCGCTACGACGAGACGCTGCTGGTCGTCACCGCCGACCACGGCGCCACGCTCACCCCGGGCGAGGCGGGCGTGCGCCAGCTGCGCCAGCACCGCCCGGACGCGCAGGAGCTGGTGTGGGTGCCGCTGTTCATCAAGCGGCCCGGCCAGACCCGCGGGGAGGTCGACGACCGCAACTGGCAGCAGGTCGACCTGCTGCCGACGGTGGCCGACCTGATGGGGCTCGCGGTGCCGTGGAAGGTCGACGGCATCTCGTGGGTGCGCGAGCAGCGCACCACCGGGGAGAAGACCTTCGTCAGCGAGTTGGACGACGTGCACGTGCTCGACGGCGACGCCCTGTTCGCGGAGATGCTCGCCGACCCGGGGGCGATCCCGCCCCTGCCCCCGGCGCCGCTGCCGGAGCTGGTCGGCACCGAGGTCGGCGGCTACCGGATCGTCGACGGGCCCGAGGGTGTCGAGGTGGAGGACCTGGCGGCGTTCCGCGACGTCCGGCCGGCGGACGGCGTGGTGCCGGCGCTGGTGAGCGGCACGCTGCCGGAGGACGTCCCGGACGGGACCCCGGTGGCGATCGCGGTCAACGGGCGCATCGGCGCGGTGGTACCGGCGGTCGTGGACGGTGGCGGGCACCGGTTCGCCGGCCTCATCGAGGACGCCACCCTGTTCCGCAGCGGGGAGAACCGCCTGGAGCTGTTCCTGGTCGCACCCGGGTCCGGCGACACGTACCAGCTGCAGCGGCTGCTCTAGCACGGTGCCGGCGTGGCGGGCCGCTAGGGCCGGGCGGCGACGCCGACGGTGACGTCCACCCGCTCGGCGGCCAGCCGGGCGGGCAGGGCGGCGGCGTCCAGGCGGGTGCACAGCACCGCGTGCGCCCCGACCACCAGCGGAGCCAGCAACCAGTCCAGCGGGTCCGGGCAGGCGTCGACGTCGATGAGCACGCGGGCGCCCGGGGTGACGCCGTTCGCGGCGGCCCGGTCGGCGGCCGACCGGCACAGCTGTGCGTGGGTGAGGTGGGTGGCCGGGTCGTCGGGCAGGACGGTCGCCACCGGGTCGTACCGGTCGCCGTACCCCCGTACCTCGGTCACGTAGTCCCACACGCCCGGCGGCGGGTCCGGCATCGGCCCGCCGAGCGGGTCCAGTGCCAGTCCGTACACCTCGGAAGGTCCGCCCGCGTACCGCCCGACCCGTCCGGCGGCGGCGAAGACCACCGCCGGGGACGGACCGGCGGCCGGCGCGGCGCCGACGTGCACCCGCAGCCCGGCGGCCCAGCAGCCGAGCAGCACCGCACCGGTCTGCCAGTGGGGCGGCGCGTCCACCAGGGCGGTGTCGCCGCGCCCCAGCCCGCAGCCCTCCGTGAGCAGGTTGGCGGTCTTCGCCAGCCAGTTGCCCAGGGTGGCGCCGGACAGCTCCACCCGGCTGCCGGTGGCGTCGTCGTACCAGGTCACCAGCGGTCGGGCCGGGTCGGCCACGGCGGCCGCGAACGCCTCGGGCACGGTGGCGGGCGGGGTGGTGTGACCGTTCGACACCAGGTGACGATACGCCGGGGCGGGGCACGCGGAAACTGGTGTCCGGAGCGTAGGCTGGTGCCGACATCAGGCCTTACCTTGAGCAAGGAGTCCCTGTGACCGCCGGTCGCATGCCCCGCGTGCTCGTCGACGCCACGAGTGTCCCGGCCGACCGGGGTGGGGTCGGGCGGTACGTCGACGGACTGCTCGGCGCGCTTCCCAAGGACGCCGACGTGGTCGTGGTCGCGTTGCGTACCGACGTCGAGCGCTACTCCCGGATGCTGCCCGGCTTCCAGGTGGTGGCGGCCCCCGCGGCCGTGGCGCACCGTCCCGCCCGGCTGGCGTGGGAGCAGACCGGGCTGCCGCTGCTGGCCCAGCAGGTGGGGGCGGACGTGCTCCACTCGCCCTACTACACCTGTCCGCTGCGGGCTACCTGCCCGGTCACGGTCACGGTGCACGACGCCACCTTCTTCACCGAGCCGGAGCACTACGACAAGTCCCGCGGGACGTTCTTCCGCAGCGCGATCCGTACCTCGCTCCGCCGCGCGGCGCGGGTCATCGTCCCCAGCAAGGCCACCCGGGACGAGCTCATCCGGCTGCTGGACGCGGACCCGACCAAGATCGACGTTGCCTACCACGGCGTCGACCCGGAGGCCTTCCATCCCCCCACCGAGGAGGAGAAGGCGCGGGTGCGGGCACGGCTCGGTCTCGGGCGCCAGGACTACATCGCCTTCCTCGGTGCCAAGGAGCCGCGCAAGAACGTCCCCAACCTCGTGCGGGGCTGGGCGGCGGCGGTCCGGGACCGGCCCAACCCGCCGGCCCTGGTGATCGCCGGCGGGCAGGGGCACGACGACGAGATCGACTCGGCCGTCGCCGAGGTGCCGCCGCACCTGCGGGTGGTGCGACCCGGCTACCTGCGGTACGCCGACCTGCCGGGTTATCTCGGCGGTGCGCTCGTGGCGGCGTATCCCTCCTACGGGGAGGGTTTCGGGTTGCCGGTCCTGGAGGCGATGGCCTGCGGTACGCCGGTGCTCACGACGCCACGGCTGTCCCTGCCCGAGGTGGGCGGCGACGCGGTCGCCTACACCAGCGAGGATCCGGCGCAGATCGCGGTCGACCTGGCGAACCTGCTCGACGACGAGTCCCGGCGGTCGGCCCTGGCCAAGGCCGGGCTCGACCGGGCCAAGGAGTTCACCTGGGCGTCCAGCGCGGAGGCGCACCTGAACGCCTGGCGGCGCGCCGCCGAGGGCTGATCCGGCGGCGGGTGGGACCGCCCGGTGGTGGGCCCGGTGGCGCCAGATGGCCCGACGGTGCCGCCAGCCGGTGCGATGATGTACCGGTGCTCTACGTGGTCATCCCGGCCGGCGGCAGCGGGACCCGGCTGTGGCCGCTGTCGCGCGCCGGTCGCCCGAAGTTCCTGCTGCCGTTGGTCGGCGGCGGCACGCTGCTGCAGCGCACGGCCGACCGCCTCGGGCCGCTGACGACCCCGGAGCGCACGTACGTGGTGACCGGGAAGGGGCACGCCGACGAGGTCGCCCGGCAGCTGCCGGAGCTTCCCGGCGAGAACCTCCTGGTCGAACCGTCGCCGCGGGACTCCTGCGCGGCGATCGCGCTGGCGGCCGCGGTCATCGCCCGCCGGTCCCCCGGCGCGATGATGGGATCGTTCGCGGCGGATCACCTCATCACCGGCGTGGAACGGTTCCGCCAGGTGGTGCGGGAGGCGGTCACCGGCGCCGAACGCGGGCTGCTCATGACCGTGGGGATCGCCCCGACCCGCCCGGAGACCGGGTACGGCTATCTGAGGTGTGGGCAGCCGGTGGGCGACGGGCCGGTGCGGATGGTGGAGGAGTTCACCGAGAAGCCGTCCGGCGAGGTCGCCCGCGCCTACGTGGAGTCCGGGTCGTACCTGTGGAACGCCAGCATCTTCGTCTGGCGGGTGGAGGTGTTCCTGGCGGAGCTGGCGCGGCGGTGTCCCGAGCTGCACGACGGGGTCGTGCGGATCGCCGAGGCGTGGGACACCGGGGCGCGCGACCAGGTGCTCGCGCAGGTGTGGCCGACGCTGCCGAAGATCTCGGTGGACTACGCGGTCATGGAGCCGGCGGCCGCCGACGGCCGGGTCGCCACCGTGCCCGGCGACTTCGGGTGGTACGACCTGGGCGACTTCAACACGCTCGCGGAGGTGCTGCCCGGCGACGAGGCGGGCAACGTCACGGCCGAGGGCAACGGGTCGGTGCTGCTGCGCGACGCCTCCGGCTCGGTGGTGGTTCCCGGCTCCGGGCGCACGGTGGCCGTCCTCGGGGTCAAGGATCTGGTGATCGTGGACACTCCGGACGCGCTGCTGGTCTGCCCGAGGGACCGCGCGCAAGACGTCAAGCAGCTCGTCGACGAGCTCAGGTCACGCGGCGAGGCGTGCCTGTAGCGCCGGTCGCACGACGTAGCGTCGGTCGCCCGACGCCTCACCGGGTCTCCGCCGGCCGCGGTCACCGGGTGGCGCGCCCGGCCCGTGCCCGCGCGACCGCCAGCGCGGGGGCGACCAGCTCGGCGGTGGCGGGGGCGAGCGGCTGCGGCAACGCGTCCGGTGCGAACCAGCCGAGCGCCAGCGACTCGGGACTCCGCCGCGCCACGGCTCCCTGCGGGGCGACGGCCACGAACCGCACGTCGTAGTGCAGCGACGGGCCGCCGTCGCAGGTCACCGGGTGGATGTTGAGGTCGATCGGGTCGGGGTGGACCGTCAGGCCGTCGATGCCCGACTCCTCGGTGGCCTCCCGCAGCGCGGCTGCCGCCAGGTCCGGGTCCCCGGGTTCGCAGTGCCCGCCGAGCTGCACCCACCTTCGGAAGCGGCCGTGCAGGCACAGCAGCACCCGGGTGGCGTCGGCATCGACCACGAGGGCGCTGGCGGTCAGGTGGCCGGGGCGGTGGGCCCGGGTCACGGCCGCGGGGCCGGCCAGTAGCAGGTCGAGCGTGCGGTCCCGGGCCGCGCCGGCGACCCGGTCCGGCGGGGACCACCGGGTCACCCCCGCCACCGCGTCGGCGTACAGCTCGTACGGGTCGGCGCCGGCCGCCCGCCGCCGCCCCGCCGGGTCCGCGCTCACGGTCGTCCCGACGCCGGCCGGCCGGCGCCGGAACCGGCCGGGTGGCCGACCGTGACCACGGCCGCGCCCGCCTCGTACGTCACCGACGAGGCCAGGCCCTCGGCGGCCAGCGCCGCCCGCAGCCGGTGGACGTCGGCGCCCAGCCGGACCAGGGTCACGGGGTCGGACGGGTCGTCCACGGTGCACCGCACCGTCGCCCCGGTCGGCGCCGGCTCGAACGTCGCCACCTCGGCCGCGACGGTGGCGACCGCGCGCCGCACCGCGTCCGGGTCGGCCGGGCCGGTGACCTCCTCACCGGACGGCAGCGTGGCGGCCCGGCGCAGGCCGTCCGCGCGGGCCTCGGCGGTGCCGAGCGGGAACAGGTCGGTGTCCGGGTCGCGGACCAGGCTCGCCACCACGCCGGGTCCGTCCTCGTCGATCACCACCGGCAACCCGCGGACCACCGCCACGGGCACCCGGTCGGTCTTGCCCTTGACCAGGTCGGCGGCTGCCGCCAGCTCGTCGACCACCGCGGTCTGGGTGAGCTGCAGCTGGTTGCCGTACGGGTCGGTGTGCCCCCGGTAGTCCCGGATCGGCTCGACGCCGGCCGCTCCCAGCGCCACGTCGGTCAGCCCGTTGCGCCAGGGCCGTCCGGTGGTGTCGGAGATGACCACGGCCACCCGCACCCCGAGGCGACGGGCCAGCGCGGCCCGCAGCGCCCGCGCCGACGCGTCCGGGTCCTTGGGTAGGAGGGCGAGCTGGTGGGGTTCCACGTTGGAGGCGTCGACCCCGGCGGCGGCCATGACGAACCCGTGGTGGGTGGCGACGATCCGCGTGGCGCCCCGGCTGGCGACCGTACGCGCCGTCTCGGCCGCCACCGCCTCCTGCCGGGCCCGTTCCCGTTCGGCCGGGTCCCCGGAGACCATCACCAGGCGCCCCTCCGCCTTGGAGACGATCTTGCTGGTCACCACGACCACGTCGCCGTCGCGCAGCCACGGGGCCGCCGTGGCGATCAGGTCGGCGAGATCGGCTCCGGGTGTCACCTCGCCGATCCCGGTGACGGGCAGGACCTCCACGACCGCCCCCGTCCTACGGTTCCAGCGCGGCCGCGACCATCGCCGCGGTCGCCTCGTCGTCGGTCATCCACAGCGGCACGGCGCGTACCTCCACCCCGTCCACCACGGTGCCGGCGTCGGCGGTGGCGTCCACCAGCCACCGGTCGAGCAGCCCGCCCGCGGAACGGGCGCCGTACAGCCCGGCCACCCCGGCGGCGCTGCACTCCACGCCCACCGCGGCCAGGCAGGCGTCGGCCATGCCGCGCACGGGCGACCCGCCGATGATGGGGGACACGCCGACCACCGGCGCCCGGGCCGCGCGCACCGCGTCGCGCACCCCGGGCACGGCCAGGATCGGCGCGATCGACACCACCGGGTTGCTGGGCGCGAGCAGGACCGCGTCGGCCTCGGCGAGCGCCTCGACCACCCCGGGTGCCGGCTTGGCGGCCTCCGCGCCGACGAACACGAACCGCCGGGCGGGCAGCGCCGCCCGGTGCCGGACCCACCACTCCTGGAAGTGGATCGCCTCCTCGCCCCCGTCGGGCCGCGCGACCACGACGTGGGTCTCCAGTCGGTCGTCGGTGGCCGGCAGCAGCCGTACCCCGGGCTGCCAACGGTGGCACAGCGCCTCGGTGACCGCCGACAGCGGGTACCCGGCGTTCAGCATCGTGGTCCGGATCAGGTGGGTGGCGAGGTCCCGGTCGCCGAGGCTGAACCAGTCCGGCCGCGCGCCGTAGGCGCGCAGCTCCTCCATGACCGTCCAGGTCTCGTCGGCCCGGCCCCAGCCGCGCTTCGGGTCGGCGCCCCCGCCCAGCCCGTACATGACGCTGTCCAGGTCGGGGCAGACGCGCAGCCCGTGCACGCTGAGGTCGTCGCCGGTGTTGACGATGGCGGTGACCTGCGCGCCGCGGCGCCGGGCGTGGTGGCGCACGCCGCGCAGGAACCGCGCGCCGCCGATCCCGCCGGCCAGCACCACCAGCTGCATCCCACCATCCTCGCCGACCACCTCCCGGTCGTATCGGGCGGGTCTGCGCGTCCCGCGATGCGACCGGGCATACGCTTCCAGGGTGACCGGTCCCGAACCGGCCGGCATGCGGCGCGCGCTGCGCCGCGCCGCCACCGGCCGCACACTCGACGTTGACGAGGCGGCGACCCTGCTGGCCGCCCGCGGAACCGCGCTGGACGACCTGCTCGAGGCGGCGGGGCAGGTACGCGACGCCGGGCTGCGCGACGCCGGGCGGCCCGGGGTGGTGACCTACTCGCGGAAGGTGTTCATCCCGCTGACCCGGCTGTGCCGCGACCGGTGCCACTACTGCACCTTCGCGACGGTGCCGGGCCGGCTGCCCGCGCCGTACCTGGACCGCGACGAGGTCCTGGCGATCGCCCGGGCCGGTGCCGCCGCCGGCTGCAAGGAGGCGCTGTTCACCCTCGGCGACCGGCCCGAGGCGCGGTGGCCGGTGGCGCGGCGGTGGCTGGACGCCCGGGGGTACGCCTCCACGCTCGACTACCTGCGGGCGATGGCGATCGCCGTGCTGGAGGAGACCGGGCTGCTGCCCCACCTCAACCCGGGCGTCATGACCTGGGAGGAGCTGCAGCGGCTGCGGCCGGTCGCCCCGAGCATGGGGATGATGCTGGAGACGACCAGCCGGCGGCTGTTCACCGAACCCGGCGGGTGTCACTACGGGTCGCCGGACAAGGATCCGGAGGTGCGGCTG
>VSBZ01000062.1:0-20730 GCA_047459215.1 Micromonosporaceae bacterium
GTGTAGACGCCGCCGGGAAGGTCCTCCACCGCGTACCGACCGTCCGGGCCGGTGGTGGCCGGCGGCTGCCCACTGCCGGCCACGGTGACGGTGACGCCCGCCAGCGGGGTTCCGCCGTTGGCGCTGGTCACCCGGCCGGCCAGCGTACCCAGGGTGGACTGCGGCAGGCTCACGTCCCGCACGAGCACCTCACCGGCGACCACGGTCACCGGCAGCTCCACCGTCCGGGCACCGGGGAACCGGTACCGCAGCGTGTGCTCCCCGGGGGGGAGCAGCAGGGAGTACGAGCCGTCGGCGGCGGCGGTGGTGCGCTCGAGGTCGCCGGGCACCTCCACCTGTGCCGCCACCGGGGCGCCGTCGGGTCCGGTCACCACACCGCTCACCTCGCCGTACGCGGCGTTCGCCGCGTACGCGACGGCGTCGCGCACCAGGTCGGCCATGGCTGGCGTCCAGTCGGCGAACGGCGAGGGTGCGGAGGCGGGCAGCAGGATGTGGTTGCTGCCCATGGTGCGGCGCTGGTAGCCCACGCCACCACCCCGTACGCCCTCGTCCTCGCTGCTGAGCGTCGCCAGGGTGTGTCCGCTGTAGCCGGTGAACCACGCGTGCCAGCTGTTCGCGGTCAACACCGGCACCAGCGGTTCCGCCGGCAGCGACGCGGTGATCGGGTGGTCCACCACGTCCTGCAGGAACACCACGCCGTCGGAGGACAGCGCCGCCGCCTCGCCGGCCGGGTCGCCGGTGACCCGCGACAGGGTGCGGACCGACCCGTAGCTCGGCCCGCCGGTGCCGAGCACGACCAGGCTGGTGCCGGCGGCGTCGGCGTCGGCGACGATGCGGGCGAACCGGTCCAGGTCCGCGTCGGCCCGGTCGCCCGTCATGCCCGACAGCACCACGACCTCGTACCGGTCGACGGTGCCGTCGATCTGCGCGAACGACACCCGGTCCGTGTGCCAGCCGGCGTCGCGCAGCAGCTGCGTGACCCGGCCCTCGAAGTCGGCCACGACCGCGACCTCGAAGCGCTGCAGCGAGGCGTCGACGACCGTGGCCTGCCCCTCGGCGACCGTCACCGTGGCGGTGAACGTCTCGTACCCGGGCAGGCTCATCTCGATCCCGAACGTGCCCGCGGCCACGGCCGGGAAGGTGTACGCGCCGTCGTCGTCGGTGATCGCGGGCTCCAGCGGGGTGGGCGACAGGGTCACGCTCACCCCGGCCAGCGGCCGGCCGTCCTGGTCGGTGACGACACCGGTGACCGTGCCGTCGCCGACCGGTGTCAGGTCGACGTCGGCGGTGACCGCCTGGGCGACCAGCACCCGCACGGACTCGGTCGCGGTCGCGAAGCCGTAGTGGCTCACCTCGATCGTGTAGTCGCCCGGAGGCAGCCCGGCGATCAGGTACGCGCCGGTGTCCGGGTCGGCGGTGACCTCCCGGTCCGCCTCCACCACCCGGACCATGGCCGCCAGCGGACCGTCCGGGCCGGTCACCACGCCCCGTACCTGTCCGGTCGGCTGGTAGGCGTGGAGGTTGCCCCGGCTGTCGGCGACCACCAGGCGCCCGTCGGCGTACGCCGGGGAGGACAGGACGGAGTCGGGGAGCGTCTGCTCCCACACCAGGCTGCCGTCGGTGGCGTCGAGGGCGAACACCCGGTCGTCGATCTGCGCGCCCGCGACCACGTACCCGTCGCCGCTGACCAGGACCGACGCGCTGACGCCGCCGCTGACCTCCAGGCCGTAGTACCAGACCGGCTCGCCGGTGTGGCGGTCGTAGGCCGCCACCATGCCCAGCCCGTGGGACCCGGCGATGACCAGGTCCCCGTGGACCGCCGGAGCCGTGCCCTGGCCGTCGCCGTGGCCGGGCGCCTCCCAGCGCACCTGCCCGGTGGCGGCGTCGATCGCCAGCAGCTTGCCCTGGAACCCGGGTGCCAGCCCGTCGGGTGGCACCGACGTGGTGACGTAGACGGTCCCGTCGGCGACGCTCGGGCTGCCGATGAACTCGTCCTCGCCGGTCAGCTCGTACGTCCAGACCGGGGAACCGGTGGCCGCGTCCAGCGCGTACAGGGTCTGCGCCGAGGCGCTGGCGACGAACAGGAGGCCGTCGGCGACCGCCGGACCGCCGAAGACCCGCGGGCCGACGTCCCGCGACCACAGGACGGCACCGGTGTCCGCGTCCAGGGCGTACACCGTGTCCGACGCGGTCGTGGTGAACCCGGTCGCCACGTAGACGACCCCGTCCACGACCGTGGGGCTGGTGTAGATGGTGCGTCGACCGGGGGTCTCCAGCTTCCAAATCAGCTCGCCGGTCGCCGCCGACACGGCGTGGATGCCGCCGGCCGTCCCGCCGCCGGTGTAGACCACCCCGTCGGACACCGCGGGCGTGCCGCGCATGCCCGAGCTGCCGGCGAAGGTCCACAGCTGGTTCCCGTCGGACAGGTCGAAGGCCGCCAGCCGGCCGTCGTCCAGGTTGACGAAGACCCTGCCGTCGGCGATGACGGGGGAGGCGAAGAAGGGCACGCCGCCGAGGCCGACGCTCCACAGGTGCTGGAGGGTCTCGCCGGCGAGGCTCTCCCCGCTGCGGCCGGTGCGGGCCGGGTTGTTCTGGTACTCCGCCCAGCCCGGCGCGGTGGGCGCCGGGACCAGGTCCACGGTGACGTCGGTCGGGCCGTCCACGACCACGGGTACGGTCGCCGGCGCGTACCCGCCCGCGCTGACCACCAGGTCGTACGACCCTTCGGCCACCGAAAGCGCGAACCGGCCGGCGGGGTCGGTGCGCACCGCCACGAGCGGGGTGTCGGCCACCGCCACCCGGGCGTCGGGCACCGGGCCGTCGGGACCGGTGACGGTGCCGGAGAGGGTCCGCTCCGGGGTGGCCGCCAGCGTCGCGTCGACCGTGACGGTGCCGCCGAGGGTCACGGTCACCTCGGCGTGGTGCGGCGCGTGGCCGTACGCGCTGATCACGAGCTGGTAGGTCCCCGGGGTCAGCCGCAGCGCGTACGCGCCGGTCTGCGGATCGGTGGCGGTCTGCTGGTCACCGACGGTGACGGTGGCCGCCAGCGGCGTGCCGTCGGGGCCGGTGACCGTGCCGGTGACCGTGCCGCTGCGGGTGACGTAGGTGACCGCGGCGAACGCGTCGAGGACGCCGGCCCCGTACGAGTTGGGCAGCGCGGCGGCCAGGTCCCGCCTCGCGGCCGAGGCGGTCAGCGCGGTGCGCACCTCGTCGACGGTGAGGTCCGGCGCGGCCGACAGCATGAGCGCCACCGTCCCGGTGACGTGCGGCGCCGCCATCGACGTCCCGGACGCCAGCGCGTACCCGTCACCGTCGCTGTCCAGCTCCACCGGGATGCTGGAGCGCACCAGGTAGCCGGGCGCGCTGAGGTCCGGCTTGGTGTACTCGACGCCGTCCCAGACCGCCGGTCCCCGGCTGGAGAACCACGTGAGGCGGCCGAGGTTGTCGGTGGCGCCGACCCCGATGGCGTGCGGGTAGCTGGCCGGCGAGCCGACCGTGCCGGTGCCCGGGCCGTCGTTCCCGTTGGCGAAGATCGGCACGATGCCGGCCGCCACCCAGGCGGCGACGTCCTCCCAGAACCCGTCGAAGCTGCCCTGCCGGTTGCCCCACGAGTTGTTGACGACGTCGGGCGCGGCGGCCGGGTCCCCGCCCGGCGCGAGCATCCACTGGAACCCCTCGTGGATGTCCGACTCGGTGCCGTTCCCGGTGTCGCTGAGGACCTTGGCCGCGATCCACGTGGCCTCCGGCGCCACCCCGGTGATCTCGCCGCCCGGCGGCGAGCCCACGATCGTGCCGGTCACGTGGGTGCCGTGACCGTGGCCGTCTCCGGGCTCCGGGTAGTTCTCGTTCGTGGTGTTGACCCAGCTCTTCTCGAGGTCGCCGTCGCGCCCCCGCCAGGTCGAGGCCAGGGCGGGGTGGGTGGCGTCGACGCCGGTGTCCATGATGCCCACCACGACCCCGGCGCCGCGGACGCCGTACTCGCCCCACACGTCGGGCGCGTTGATCGCCTCCAGGCTGTCGGTGGGCAGCAGCGGCTGGCCGGGGTCCTCCTCGACCGGTTCGATGAGACGGATCTCCTGGTCGAGGGTGACGCTGGCGACGTCCGGGTGGTCGGCGAGCGCCGCCAGGGTCGCCTCGTCCACGGTGGCCGCGATGCCGTTGATGATCCACAGCCGGCTCGGGTCGGTGACGCCGTGGTCGGCGAGCAGCTCGAGCACCCTGCCCTGGCTGCGGTCGGCCACCTGCTGCAGCGCGTTGACCACGACCCGCCCGCGGGCGGCCTGCTCGGCGTCGCGGGCGAGCGCCCGGACCTCGGCGCTGGTCAGGCCCGGCTCGTGCCGCATCAGCACGGCGGCGGCCGCGGCGCTACCGGCCCGGGCGGCGTCCCGGGCCACGCGGGCGAGGTCCGGCCGCTCGCGCAGGCGGATGATGACCGGGACGGTGCCGTCGGTCTCGACCGCCTCCTGCACCGCGGGATCCACTCCGGAGGGCGGCGGCGTGACGCTGTCGGCCGGCGCCGCCGGCACGGAGAACGCGCCGTCGTCACCGGGCAGGCCGGAGTACACGTCGTACAGTCGCCGGTCCTCCGGCGGGTCGACCGCGGCCGCCACCGGCGCGGTCGCGGTGACGGGAGGGGCGGTCGCGGTGACGGGAGGGGCGGTCGCGGTGACGGGAGGCGCGGTCGCCGTCACCGGGGCGGCGGCCACGGTGGTGACCGGCGCGGCCACCGGTACGGCGCCCACGCCGGACGCGGGGGTGGGCCCCGTTGCCGCGGCCGCGGGTGACGCGGGACCGGACACCAGGGCGACGACGCAGATGGCGACGAGGATGCGATGCGGGGCCAACATCGATGCGGGAGCCTTCCGAAAACGCTCACGACAAGCGACACGTTCAACACGTTCGACTCAGCGGCCTCCCCGTGACCAGCCACATCGTAGCGGTGCACGCCCGTCGTTATGACGGGTCGACATACCTAATTAATGCCGGGCGCGGGAACCGTGGCGGCCCGGGCGGGAGCGGCCGGGGCACCGATGGTCCGGACCGCCGGTGGCGCGGGGGTGCCGACGCCGGGGAACCGGCGGACCGTGGCGGGGCGTCCGCGGACGACCGGGTGGCCGGACCGCTACGACCGCACCGCCGCCAGCCGCTCCTGCCGCAGCCGCTCCACCCAGGTCTCGTCCAGCTCGGGCAGCCGGTCGATACCGGTGGCCCGCCGCAGCAGCAGGTCGGCCAGGGCCGGGTTGCGGGCCAGCGCGGGACCGTGGCAGTAGGTGCCGAACACGGTGCCCTGGTAGGCGCCCTCGGTGACGCCGTCGTTGCCCACCCCGGTGGTCACCCTCGCCAGCGGGTTGGCCTGCGGACCCAGGTGCGTGCGGCCGCCGTGGTTCTCGAAGCCGGTCAGCGTGGGCAGGCCGAGCTGCGGATCCACCACCGCCACCAGCTCGCCGACGGCCCGGGTGGGGCCGCGGTCGGACCAGACGTCCAGCAGGCCCAGCCCGGCGTACTTCTCACCCTTGGCGTAGAACGACTCGCCGAGCACCTGGTAGCCGGCGCATACGGCGAACACCACCGAGCCGGTGTCCACCACCCGCGACAGCGTCCCGTCGGCCGCCAGGCGCCGGGCCGCCAGCGCCTGGGGTCCGTCCTCGCCGCCGCCGAGCAGGTAGATGTCGGCGTGGGCGGGGACGGCGTCGCCGGAGCGCACCTCGTGGGTCTCGACCGGAATCCCGCGAGCGCGTGCCCGCCAGGCCAGCACGAGCAGGTTGCCCCGGTCCCCGTAGGTCGACATCAGGTCCGGGTACAGCCAGACGATCCGCACCGCGGACTCGGTAGGTTCAAACGACACGATCGAGCTCCGCCCTGATGTCCTGGAACGCCGTGTAGTTGGCGATGACCTCCAGCCGACCGGGCGGCACGGCGGCCAGCGCGTCCGCGAAGCTCGCCGCGTACGTGAACGGCACCTCGTTGACCTGCAGCCGGACCGCCAGGTCGAACGCCCGGTCCCCGGTGACCACCACCTGCCGGCCGCGCAGCGGCGAGAAGTCCACGTCGAACAGCCAGGAGGTGTCCAACCCGTCCGGTCCGCGGGCGTTGACCGCCAGCACGGTGGGCACCTGCTCGGCCATGTCGAACGCCTCCAGCCAGCTGGCGGGGTTCTTCGCCAGCAGCAGCCGGATCACCCGCCCGTCCCGCTCGACCTGGGCGTACCGTCCGGCGACCGAGGTGACCTCCGCCAGCCGCGGCACGGCCTGGTCGGGGTGGACTCCGAAGTGGGCCGCCACCGCCAGCGCGGTCGCGGCGTTGCCGACGTTCACCCGCCCCGGCAGCGCCAGCTTGATCTCGTACCGCGCGCCGTCGGGGGCGACCACCTCCCGGGGGAACGCGGTCCACTGCGGCGCCGGCCGCCGCAGGTCGCCGCCGCTGCACCACCAGTCGTTCCGGTCCCGGACGATCGCCGAACCGCACTGCGGGCACACCCAGGAGTCGTCCCGCCACCGCTGGCCGGCGCTGAACCACGTCACCTTCCCGGCGGCGGTCGCCGCCCAGACCACCATCGGGTCGTCGGCGTTGGCCACCACCTCGACGTCGGCGTGCCGGGCCAGCGTGTCGCGCCACACCTGCGCGACCATCGCCACCTCCTTGGCCCGGTCCAGCTGGTCGCGGGACAGGTTGAGCAGGGCCACCACCTCCGCGCCGGTCGGACCGATCACCTTGGGCAGCCAGTGCTCGTCGACCTCGAGCACGGCCAGCCGGGCCCGGGGTTCCCGCACCAGCGCGGAGACGTGCCCGGTGGGCATGTTGGCGCCGAACGGGTTGGTCGCCACCGGCCCGAGCACGCCCACCGCGGCGGCGGTCAGGCGGGTGGTCGTGGTCTTGCCGTTGGTCCCGCTGATCAGGGCCACGCGCCGCCCGGCCGACAGCCTCGCCAGCAGCCGCGGGTCCACCAGCAGGCCGATCCGCCCGCCGATGACCGAGCCGTCGCCGCGGCCGGTGGCCCGTGACGCGGCGGCGGCCAGCCGCGACAGCAGGCACGCCAGCCTCGCGCGTAGCGGCAGCCTCGCGGTCACGCGGGCAGCGTACCGGCTGCCGCCAGCCGCGCCGCCGACGCGGGTGGCCGGTACCGGACCGGGCCGGGGGAGGCCGCGGCGCACCGCCGGTCCGGTGCGGACGCCGACCGGCGCGGCCCGGCCGACGCGCCACGGTGGCCGCGGGGTGCGGGTCGGCGGGACCCGACGACCGTCACCACCCGGGCGGTGCCCGTCCGCGGCCGGGATAGCCTGGTGCCGCGCCGCCGGGTCGCCGCGCCGACGGCGCGGGAGGGGAGGTGCCGGTGGAGCTGAGCGGGGCGCGGGAGCTGTGGGACGCCGAGCCGGGCTATCTCAACACGGCCAGCTACGGCCTGCCGCCGCGGCCGGCGTGGGACGAGCTGCAGCGGGCGCTGGCCGACTGGCGGGTCGGGCGCACCTCGTGGGAGGTGTGGAGCGAGGCCACCGACCGCAGCCGGGCGGTCTTCGCCCGGATTCTGGGAGTGCCGGCCGCCGACGTGGCCGTCGGCGCCACGGTCTCGCAGCTGCTGGCGCCGCTCGCCGCCGCACTGCCGGACGGCGCCCGGGTGGTGGCGCCCACCGGCGAGTTCTCGTCCACCCTGTTCCCGTGGATGGCGCAGGCCCACCGAGGCGTGGTGACCCGGACCGTGCCGCTGTCCGACCTGCCCGACGCCGTGGACGAGACCACCGACCTGGTGGCCTTCAGCCTGGTCCAGTCCGCCGATGGCGCGGTGGCTCCGTACCGGCGGCTGGTCGAGGCCGCCCGCGCGTACGGGGCGACGGTGGTGGTGGACGCCACCCAGGCCTGCGGGTGGCTGCCGTTCGAGGCCGCCCTGGCCGACGTGGTGGTGGTCGCCGCGTACAAGTGGCTCATGTCGCCCCGCGGCTCCGCGTTCGCGTACCTGGCCCCGCAGGTGCGGGAAGGGATGACGCCGCACGCGGCGAACTGGTGCGCCGCCGAGGACGTGCACGCCTCGTACTACGGCCCGCCGATGCGACTGGCCGGCGACGCCCGGCGGTTCGACATCTCCCCGGCGTGGTTCTCCTGGGTGGGCACCGCGCCGGCGCTGGAGGTGGTGGAGCGGATCGGGGTGGCCGCGATCCACGACCACAACGTCCGGCTGGCCAACCGGTTCCTCACCGCCCTGGGGCGCCCGCCCGGTGACAGCGCGATCGTCACCGTCGAGGTGCCCGGCGCGGCGGAGCGGCTGGCCGCCGCCGGGGTGCGGACCGCGGTGCGGGCCGGGCGGGTACGGGCGTCGTTCCACGTCTACAACACCGACGCGGACGTCGACGCCGCGGTGGCGGCGCTGACCGGGTGAGGCCGGCCGCACCGGCCTCACCGCGGTCGGTCCTGGCCGTGCCGGCTGCGTGAGTCGGGCGTGCCGGCCGGGTGAGTCCGGCCACACCGGGTCGCGGCGCGTTCCGCTGCGGCGACCCGGGCCGTACGCTGGCCAGATACGAGACCGTACCGTTTCGAAACCCCGGGAGTGGTGTGAGCGGACAACCGAGACCCGACACCGGGCACCCCCGCCGCTGGCTTGTTCTCGGCGTCATGATCATCTCACTCTTGGTGGTGGTCCTTAACAACACCGTCCTCAATGTCGGGTTACGGGTGCTCGCCGACCCCCAGCAGGGCCTCGGCGCCAGCCAGGCCGAGCTGGAGTGGACGATCAACTCGTACACGCTGGTCTTCGCCGGCCTGCTGTTCACCTTCGGCGTGCTCGGGGACCGGTACGGCCGCCGGCTGATCCTGCAGGTCGGGCTGCTCCTGTTCGCGGTGTCCTCGGTCGCCTCCGCCTACGCCCAGAACCCCGGCCAGCTCATCGCGGCCCGGGCGCTGACCGGCCTGGCGGCCGCCGCCGTCATGCCCGCCACCCTCTCGATCATCTCGGACGTGTTCGACCCGCGGGAACGCGGCCGGGCGATCGGGATCTGGACCGCTGCGGTCGGGGTCGCGGTGGCGGTCGGGCCCGTGACCGGCGGCTTCCTGCTGGAGCACTTCTGGTGGGGCTCGGTGTTCCTCCTCAACGTGCCGATCGTGCTGGTCGGCATGGGCCTGGCCGCGTGGCTGGTGCCCGAGTCGCGCGACCCCAACCCCCGCCGGCTCGACCTGGCCGGGATGGTGCTGTCCATGCTCGGGCTGGTGCTGCTGGTGTACGGGATCATCGACGGCGGCGAGCACGGCTTCGACCGCCCGCTGGCGTGGGTCTGCGTCGCGGGCGGACTGGGCGTGCTGGCGGTCTTCCTCGCCTGGGAGCGGCGCGCCCGGGACCCGTCGCTGGACGTGCGGCTGTTCCGCAACCCGCGGTTCTCCACCGCCGCGGTCGTGACCGCCCTGATCTTCTTCGCCGCCTTCGGCGTCTTCTTCTTCTCCACCTTCTACCTGCAGCTGGTGCGCGGCTACAGTCCGCTGCACGCCGGCATGCTGCTGGTCCCGTTCGCGGTCGCGCAGGTGTTCGTCGCGCCGATGAGCGCGACGCTCGTACGCCGGTTCGGCGCCAAGGCGACGTGTGCCGCCGGTCTGACCCTGTCGGGGCTGAGCCTCGGCGCCTGGGCGCTGCTCACCGACGACACCCCGATCTGGGTGGTCGGGGTCATCTACTTCGTCCAGGGCATCGGCATGGCCGTGGTGCTGCCCTCCTGCATGGAGTCGATCATGTCCACGCTGCCCCGGCAGCGGGCCGGGGTCGGCTCCGCCGTGGCCAACACGATGCGGCAGGTCGGGGGCACGCTGGGGGTCGCCGTCCTCGGCGCGCTGGTCATGGCCGTCTACCGCGACGAGGTCGCGCCGGCGCTGCCGCTGCTGCCGGAGCCGGTCCGCGGCGAGGCGGCCGAGTCGGTCGCCGGCGCCTACGCGGTGGCCGCGCGGATCGGGGCTCCCGACCTGATCGCCGCCGCCGACGACGCGTTCCTCGCCGCGATGCACGCCGCCGCCACCTGGTCCGGGATCATCGCCCTGGTCTCGGTGCTGGTGGTGCTGCGGTGGCTGCCCGGGCGCACCCGCCGCCGGGCACCGGCCGCCCGACCCGAGCCGGAACTGGCCGCCTCGCGTACGCTGGGTTGACCATGGCCTCCACCGCCGCCACCGTCACCCGGCCACCCGGGCGGCCCCGCAGTGCCCAGGCGGAGCAGGCGATCGTCGAGGCGGTGCTCGACCTGCTCGCCGAGGGCCACACCGTGGAGGCGCTGTCGGTCGAGGCGGTCGCCGCCCGCGCCGGCGTCGGCAAGGCCACCATCTACCGGCGCTGGCCCGGCAAGGAGGCGCTGCTGGTGGACGCGGTGAGCCGGCTCAAGCGGCCGCTGCCGGAGCTGGCCGGCCGGTCGGTCCGGGAGGACCTCGTCACCCTGCTCCGGTCCTACCCGAGACGGCCCGACCAGCGCCTGACCCGCATCCTGTCCACGCTGGTCCCGGAGGTCCACCGCAGCCCCGAGCGCTACCGCCTCTACCAGAGCCTCGTGGAGCCGCGCCGGCAGGCGCTGCGCGAGGTGCTGCAGCGCGGCGTGCGCACCGGTGAGCTGCGGCCCGACGCCGACGTCGAGGCGGCGCTGGCGGTCCTCATGGGACCGGTGCTCATCCAGCGGATGCTGCGCTGGCACCCCGACCTGCCGGAGGCCAGCCTGCCGGAGCGGGTCGTCGACATCGTCCTGTCCGGGCTCGCCGCCGACTGAGTCCCGCGGCTCGCCGCCGTCGGTCCGCGGGGCTCGCCGCCGGCCGGGTCCCGGGGCTCGCCGTCGACCCGGTGCGCGCGCCTCCGGTGGGGTCCGGGCTCGCCGTCTGCCGGGTCCGGTGCGGCTCCCCGCCGAGCGGGTCGCGCGCGGGAGCGCCGCGGTCCGGCCCCCGCGCCGGCCCGGCCGGGCGCGTGTCGGTTCGTCCCCCACGACCGGCGTACGCGTAACCTCGTACACACGTGCGTCGCCAGGCTGCCGGGGAGGGAAGCGTGCGGGTGCTGGGAGTGGACCCCGGGCTGACCCGGTGCGGGGTGGGCGTCGTGGAGGGCTCACCCGGTCGGCCGTGCCGCCTGGTGGACGTGCAGGTGCTCACCACCGGCGTGGACGAGGAGTTCCCGTGGCGGCTGCTGCAGCTGGAGCGCCGGCTGGACGAGCTGATCGCCCGGCACCGGCCCGACAGCGTGGCGGTGGAGCGGGTGTTCAGCCAGCACAACGTGCGGACGGTCATGGGCACCGCGCAGGCCGGCGCGGTCGCCGCGCTCGCGGCGGCCCGCGCCGGCCTGCCCGTGCGCCTCTACACTCCCAGCGAGGTGAAGGCGGCGGTCACCGGGTCCGGGCGGGCCGGCAAGACGCAGGTGACAACGATGGTCACCCGGCTGCTCAACCTGCCGCACCGGCCCCGGCCGGCCGACGCCGCGGACGCGCTCGCGCTGGCGATCTGCCACGTGTGGCGGGGCGGCACCATCGACCGCCTGGCCGCGGCGGCGCGGGCGGCCCGGGACGGAGGACGTGGATGATCGCCAGCGTGCACGGGCGGGTGGTGTCGGTGGCCGGTGACAGCGCGGTCATCGAGGTCGGAGGCGTGGGGCTGCGGGTCAGCTGCGCCCCGTCGACACTGGCCGAGCTGCGGCCCGGCCGGGAGGCGCGGCTGGCCACCAGCCTGGTGGTGCGGGAGGACTCGCTGACCCTGTACGGGTTCGCCGACGACGACTCCCGCGACCTGTTCGAGCTGCTGCAGACCGCCAGCGGCGTGGGTCCCCGGCTGGCCCAGGCGGTGCTGGCGGTGCTCAGCCCCGACGTGGTGCGCAAGGCGATCGCCACCGGGCAGACCGCGGTGCTGACCCAAGTGCCCGGCATCGGCCGCAAGTCGGCCGAGCGGATGGTGCTGGAGCTCCGCGACCGGATCGGTCCGGCGCCGGCGTCCGGGGATGCGGCCGGTCCCGCCGAGACCTGGCGGGAGCAGGTCCGCGCCGGTCTGATGGGGCTGGGCTGGTCGGCGGCGGAGGCCGACCGGGCCATAGCTGAGGTCGCCGCGTCGCTCGACGGCGAGACCCCGCCGGTGCCGGTGCTGCTCAAGCGCGCGATCCGGACCCTGGGGAGCCCGGCGTGACCGCCCGTCCGGAGTTCGAGCCGTCGCTGGCGCTGGTCTCGCCGCACGCCGCGGAGGCCGACCGGGAGGCCGAGGCCAGCGTGCGGCCGCGGCGGCTGGCGGACTTCGTGGCCCAGCACCGGGTGCGGGAGCAGCTGCAGCTGCTGCTCGCCTCGGCGCTACGGCGCGGCCGCCCGCCCGACCACATCCTGCTGTCCGGTGCGCCCGGGCTGGGCAAGACCACGCTCGCCATGATCGTCGCGGCGGAGCTGGGCGCCGGGCTGCGGGTCACCAGCGGCCCGGCGATCGAGCGCGCCGGCGACCTGGCGGCGATCCTGACCAGCCTCAGCGCCGGGGACGTGCTGTTCATCGACGAGATCCACCGCATCGCCCGGCCCGCCGAGGAGCTGCTCTACTCCGCCATGGAGGACTTCCAGGTGGACGTGGTGATCGGCAAGGGCCCGGGCGCCACCGCGGTCCCGCTGGAGGTGGAGCCGTTCACGCTCGTGGGCGCCACCACCCGGGCCGGGCTGCTGACCGGACCCATGCGCGACCGGTTCGGGTTCGTCGCTCACCTCGACTTCTACGAACCCGCCGAGCTGGAGCAGCTGCTGACCCGGTCGGCGGCGATCCTGGGGGTCCCCGCCGAGCCGGACGGGCTGGCGGAGATCGCCCGCCGGTCCCGCGGCACCCCCCGGGTGGCGAACCGGCTGCTGCGTCGGGTGCGGGACTACGCCGAGGTCCGCGGCGACGGGGTGGTCACCCGTGAGGTCGCCCGGGCGGCGCTGGCCGTGTACGACGTCGACGAGCTGGGGCTCGACCGGCTCGACCGGGCCGTGCTCACCGCCCTGGTCGAGTCGTTCGGCGGAGGCCCGGTCGGGCTGTCGACGCTGGCCGTGGCCGTGGGCGAGCAGCCCGACACGGTCGAGGAGGTGTGCGAGCCGTACCTGGTCCGGGCCGGGCTGCTGGCCCGGACCCCCCGCGGCCGGGTGGCCACGGCGGCCGCCTGGCGGCACCTGGGACGCACGCCGCCGGGTAGCATCCTCGGTGCCGCGTCCGCGCCGCCGGACCTGTTCGGCACGCGGTTCGATGCGGACGGCGACACGGACTAGACTCACCGCGACCCCTACGGGGTCGCGTGAATGAGAGCCCGGTGACAAGATCGCCTGGGCGGCGTGTCTGACGCCGCGTGGGCCGACGGAAGGTCAGGAACGTGTTTCTTGCCCAGGATGGTGGCGGCGGCGGCGACAGCCTGGTCCCGCTGCTGATGATCGTGGCGCTGTTCGCGATCTTCTACTTCCTGCTGATCCGCCCTCAGCAGAAGCGTCGCCGAGAGGTGCTGCAGCTCCAGGCCAACCTGAAGGAGGGTGACCAGGTGGTCACCATCGGCGGGTTGCACGGCACGGTCGCCGAGCTCGACGATCGCACCGTGATCCTGGAGACCTCCGAGGGCGTGTTCGCGCGGTACGAGCGGGGCGCCATCGCCCGGGTGGAGCGTCCCGCCGAGCAGCCGGCGACGCAGCCGGAGGACTCCGGGCCGGCCGACCAGCGCGACGGAGACTGATCCGACATGGCACAGAACCCACCTTCCCCTGGCCGCCCGGGCCGGCAGCTGGCCGTCCTGGCGCTGTCGTTCGTCCTGCTGTACGGCCTGGCGCTCTTCTCCGGCACCTCGGGCATGGGGTGGCTGGAGCGGTTGGAGCCCCGGCTGGGCCTGGACCTGGTCGGCGGCACGCGGGTGACGTTCCTGGCCGTGACCGAGGACGGCGCCAACCCGGCCCCGGACCAGCTCGAGCAGGCCCGGCAGATCATCGAGAGCCGGGTCAACGCGCTCGGCGTCGAGGAGGCGGAGGTCGTCAGCGAGGGCGACAACCTCATCGTGATCTCGGTCGCCGGGGAAGGTGAGGACGCGCTGCGGTCGGTTGGCCAGCCGGCGGAGCTGCGCTTCCGCAAGGTGCTCTACATCACCGACGGCTCCGGCACGTCCATGCCGAGGCCGAGCCCGTCGGCGTCGGCCAGCCCGGGGCCGAGCGGGAGCCCGGAGCCCACGCCGAGCCCGGGCGCCAGCGCCGAGCCGGAGCCCACGCCGAGCCCGACTGACAGCCCCGCGGCCGGTGCCAGCCCCAGCCCCTCGGCGTCGCCCGGCCCGTCCGCCTCGCCGTCGCCCGGCGGTGAGAAGGCGGCCGCCGAGGAGCTGCGTCAGCAGGTCATCGACATCGTCGGGCAGGAGGCGCTCGACGCCGCGCTGCGGCTGACCGGCCCGGCCAACCTCGCGTCGGACCCGGAGCTGGCCGAGACCCTGGAACCGTTCAGCAAGCTGACCGGCGAGCAGGTCGCGGTCCTGCCGGCGAAGGTCCAGTTCAACGTGCCGACGATCAGCTGCGCGCAGCTCAACGCCCGGCCGCCCGGCTCGATCCGGGACACCGAGCAGGTCGTGGTCGCCTGCGACGAGGTCGGGGTGCGGAAGTTCCTGCTCGACCACTCGACCGTCGTGGGGCCCGACATCGACAACGCCAAGGAGGTGCTCGACCCGCGGACCAACGCCTGGTCGGTCAGCCTCGACTTCAGCGGCGAGGGGCAGCGCAAGTGGACCGCGCTCACCCAGGAGGCGGTCAACACCCTGGAGGGGGCGCCGCTGGACCAGTCGCAGCTGGGGGAGGACAACCTCTACAGCGGCACCCGCCCGATCCAGTGCGACCAGTTCACCGCCGTCGGGCGGGAGGAGCGCCACTGCCTGGTCGCGGTGGTGCTGGACAACATCGTGGTCTCCGCGCCGGAGATCCTCCAGGTGCTGAGCCGCCAGTCGCAGATCACCGGAGACTTCACCGCGTCGGAGGCGCGCACGCTGGCCACCCAGCTGCGGTACGGTGCACTGCCGCTGACGTTCGAGCAGCAGGAGTCGCAGACGGTCACCGCCACCCTCGGTACCGAGTACCTGCGAGCCGGCCTCATCGCCGCCGGCATCGGGATGGCGCTGGTCATGCTGTACTCGTTCTTCTACTACCGGCTGCTCGGCATCGTGATCATCGGCAGCCTGGTGATCTCGTCGCTGCTGATCTACGCGGCGCTGGTCGTGCTCGGCCGCAGCATGGGCTTCACCCTGACGCTGGCGGGCATCTCCGGGTTCATCGTCGCGGTGGGCGTGGCCGCCGACTCGTTCGTGATCTACTTCGAACGGGTCAAGGACGAGGTCCGGGAGGGCCGCACGCCCCGCAGCGCCGTCGCCCGTGGATGGGTGCGTGCCCGCCGCACCATCATCTCCGCCAACGCGGTGACCGTGCTGGCCGCGCTCGTGCTGTGGCTGCTGTCCGCCGGCCAGGTGCGCGGCTTCGCCTTCGCCCTGGGACTGGCCACCGTCCTGGACCTGCTGGTGGTGTTCACGTTCCGGCATCCGATCATGACGCTGCTGGCCCGCACCCGGGCGTTCCTGTCGCCGACGGTCAGCGGCCTGGGTCGGGCGCTGGAGCTGGAACGGGCCGCGACCAGGGCCCGTGGACCCCGGACGAGGGAGGCGTGACATGAGCAGCCCGGTGCAGGAGGCCCCGCGCCTGTCCCTGGCGGCCCGCCTCTACCTGGGCGAGGCCGGCGTCAACATCGTCGACTGGCGGCGGCGGTGGCTGGCCATCGCCGGCGTGGTCATCCTCATCTCGATCGTCGGGGTGCTCGTGCGCGGCTTCACGCTGGGCATGGAGTTCACCGGCGGCAACGCGTTCCACATCCCGGCCAGCGTGGGCACGCTCGAGGAGGCGGAGGACGCGGTCGCGGACGCCGGTGCGTCGGTGGCCTCCAGCCAGCAGGTGGGGGACAGCAGCTACCTGATCCGCACCCACGAGCTGACCGCCGAGGAGACGCAGCGGGTCAAGGCCGAGGTCGCGGAGACCCTCGGAATCCCGCCGGAGCAGATCAGCGACGACCTCGTCAGCGCCGCCTGGGGGGCGCAGATCACCCGCCAGGCCCTCATCGCCCTCGGCGTGTTCCTCGCCCTGGTGCTCGCCTACCTGATCTTCCGGTTCGAGCTGCGGGCCGCGGTCGCCGCCATCGTCGGGCTGCTGGCCGACGTGATCGTCACCGCCGGCGTGTACGCGATCGTCGGCTTCGAGGTGACGCCGGCCACGGTGATCGGGTTCCTCACCATCATGGGCTTCAGCCTCTACGACGTGGTGGTGGTCTTCGACAAGATCCAGGAGAACACCAGGGGCATCACCGCCAGCAACACCCAGACCTACGGTGAGGCCGCCAACCTCGCGGTCAACCAGGTCATGATGCGCTCCATCAACACCTCCATCGTGGCGTTGCTGCCCGTGGGCGGGCTGCTGTTCATCGGCGCCGGGGTGCTGGGCGCGGGAACGCTGAAGGACCTCGGCCTGGTGCTGTTCGTCGGCATGACGGTGACCTTCTTCGCCTCCCTGTTCCTGGCCACCCCGCTGCTGGCGGAGCTGAAGCTGCGGGAGCCACGGCTGGCGGCCCACACCCAGCGGGTGCTCGCCAGGCGCCTCGCGCTGGCCCAGCGCGAGACCCGCAAGGGGGGCGAGGCCCGCACGGAAGCCACGGAGAGCGAGCCGTCGCGCGAGCTGCCCCGGGTGCTCAACCCGGAGCTGATCGAGCTCGCCGGCGCCGCACCGAAGGTCGGTGCCCGGCCCGCCCAGTCGCGCCGGTCGGGCCAGTCGCGGCGGAGCAGTCGGAAGCGCTCCGGCGGTCGGCGGCGATGACCACGCCCACCGGCGACAGCGGCGCGAAGATCGCCGCCCTGGTGGCCGAGCACGTGGTCGACGTGCCCGACTTCCCGCAGCACGGCGTGGTGTTCAAGGACATCAGCCCGCTGCTGGCCGACGGCGCGGCGTTCCGGCGGGTCGTGGACGCGGTGGTCGCCGCGCAGGGCCCGGCCGGCTTCGACGTCGTGGCCGGCATCGAGGCGCGCGGCTTCGTGCTCGCCGCGGCCGTCGCGTACGCGGCCGGCACCGGCGTGGTACCGGTCCGCAAGGAGGGCAAGCTGCCCCGCGCCACCCACTCGGCCAGCTACACCCTCGAGTACGGCCGGGCGGTGCTGGAGGTGCACCAGGACGCGTTCGAGCCCGGCCAGCGGGTGCTGGTCGTCGACGACGTGCTCGCCACCGGCGGGACCGCCGCGGCCACCGTCGACCTCATCACCCGCGCCGGCGGCGTGGTGAGCGGCCTCACCGTCCTGCTGGAGCTGTCGTTCCTCGGCGGCCGCAAGCGCCTGGCCGGTCAGCCGTTGCACGCCCTGCTCGTCGTCTGACGCTCCTGCCGCCCCGCCTGACGTTGCTGCGGCGTCGCCCGACGTTCCGCCGCGTCGCCTGACGTCGTGGTCCGCCGCCGGGTGGGCGCACCGGCGGTACCATTGGCGCACCAGCTGGATCACGCCAGAGCGGAGGAGCGGCCTGGTGCCCCGCGACGTCGCAGCCGCCGACACCACTACCGGCCCGGTCGAGACGGTGGCCAGCGGCCACGACCGGGTCCTTGCGGTGCCCGCCGACCGTCCCACCGCACCGGACAAGCAGGGCGGAAGCTCTCATTCAGGCTTCACCCTCGCGTCGGCACCCACCGGCCGCCGGGTGCGGGCGCGTCTGGCCCGGTTCAACGCCCCGTGGCAGACCACGGAGGTCAGCGACGTCCTGGAGCCGCTGATCGCCCAGCACCGCGTCAGCCACCCGAAGGCTGACGTGCGCCTGCTGCAGCGTGCGTTCGACACCGCCGCCCGGTGCCACGCCGGCCAGCGACGCAAGTCCGGTGACCCGTACATCACCCACCCGCTGGCGGTGGCGACGATCCTGGCCAACATCGGCATGGACACCACCACCCTGGTGGCCGCGCTGCTGCACGACACGATCGAGGACACCGACTACACCCTCGAGCAGATCAGGACCGAGTTCGGCGAGGAGGTGGCGCTGCTGGTCGACGGCGTCACGAAGCTGGACGCGGTCAAGCTCGGTGACGCCGCCAAGGCCGAGACCATCCGCAAGATGGTCGTGGCGATGGCCAAGGATCCCCGCGTGCTGGTGATCAAGCTGGCCGACCGCCTCCACAACATGCGGACGCTGACGTTCCTGCCGCGGGAGAAGCAGGAACAGAAGGCCAAGGAGACGCTGGAGATCCTGGCGCCGTTGGCGCACCGGCTGGGCCTCAACACGCTCAAGTGGGAGCTGGAGGACCTGGCCTTCGGCACCCTGTTCCCCAAGCGGTTCGAGGAGATCAGCCGCCTGGTCGCCGAGCACCAGCCGCAGCGCGAGGCGCTGCTGCAGCAGGTCAAGCAGAAGGTGCAGGCGGACCTGAAGGCGGCCAAGATCAAGGCCAGGGTGGAGGGTCGGCCGAAGCACCTGTACTCGATCTACCAGAAGATGGTCGTGGGTGGCCGGGACTTCCACGACATCTACGACCTGATCGGGGTCCGGATCCTGGTCGAGACGGTCCGCGACTGCTACGCGGCACTCGGTGTGATCCACGCGACCTGGCAGCCGGTGCCGGGCCGGTTCAAGGACTACATCGCGATGCCGAAGTTCAACATGTACCAGTCGCTGCACACCACCGTCATCGGCCCGTCCGGCAAGCCGGTGGAGTTCCAGATCCGGACCGAGGCGATGCACCGCACCGCCGAGTACGGCATCGCGGCGCACTGGAAGTACAAGGAGTCCAAGAACGCCACGGTGGTCGGACCGCCGGCGCGCATGGACGACATGGCCTGGCTGCGGCAGCTGCTGGACTGGCAGCGGGAGGCGTCGGAGCCCAACGAGTTCCTCGAGGCGCTGCGGTACGACCTGTCCAGCCAGGAGGTGTTCGTCTTCACCCCCAAGGGTGAGGTGATCTCCCTGCCGGCCGGCTCCACCCCGGTCGACTTCGCCTACGCGGTGCACACCGAGGTGGGGCACAGGTGCATCGGCGCCCGCGTCAACCAGAAGCTGGTGCCGTTGGAGTCGACGCTGTCCAACGGGGACGTCGTCGAGATCTTCACGTCGAAGTCGGAGAACGCCGGTCCCAGCCAGGACTGGTTGAGCTTCGTCAAGAGCCCGCGCGCCCGCACCAAGATCCGGCAGTACTTCAACAAGGAGCGGCGGGAGGAGGCGATCGAGGCCGGCAAGGAGGCGATCGCCAAGGCGATGCGCAAGCAGGACCTGCCGCTGCAGCGCCTGCTCACCACCGAGGCGCTCACGGCCATCGCCAAGGAGCTGCACCTGGCGGACGTGTCCGCGCTGTACGCCGCGGTCGGTGAGCACCGGTACTCCGCCCAGTCGATCGTGCAGCGGCTGGTCGCCGGGTACGGTGGCGAGGAGGGCGCGGCCGAGGACATCGCCGAGACCCACGTCCCCACCAAGCGGACGCGCAGCCGTGGCACGGTGCACGACCCGGGCGTGGTGGTCAACGGCGTCAGCGACGTCTGGATCAAGCTGGCCCGCTGCTGTACGCCGGTGCCCGGGGACGCGGTGTTCGGGTTCGTCACCCGCACCGGTGGCGTGAGCGTCCACCGGGACAACTGCGCCAACGCGGTGGAGCTGCGCAAGCAGCCGGAGCGCATCGTGGAGGTCACCTGGCAGCCGAAGAGCACCTCCCGGTTCCTGGTGGCCATCCAGGTCGAGGCGCTCGACCGGCACAAGCTGCTGGCCGACATCACCCAGGCGCTGTCGGACGAGCGGATCAACATCCTGTCCGCCACCGTCGCCACGACCCGGGACCGGATCGCGATCAGCCGCTTCACCTTCGAGATGGCCGACCCCAAGCACCTGGGGCACCTGCTCAGCGCGGTCAAGAAGGTGGACGGCGTCTACGACGCCTACCGGGTCTCGTCCGGCTCCTGACCGCGGCGGCACCACCGCCGCGACCGCACGCCTGCCGCACCCGCTGCGTCGGCCCGCCGGCGCGGCCGGGCGTCGGAACCGTGCGCGGCGGTGCCGGGGCCACCCGGTGGCGTCACGCCGGGTCGCTGACCCGCAGCGACTCGATGATCACCTCGGTGTTCGGGTGCCCGCCTCCCGGGCTCGGCTCGTACGCGCCGTCGTGGCCGGCCTCGCCGATGGACCGCAGGATGTCCAGGCCCTTGGTGATCGTACCGACGACGGAGTAGTTCGGCGGCAGGTTGACGTCCTCGTAGATGAAGAAGAACTGGCTGCCGTTGGTGTCCGGGCCGCTGTTGGCCATCGCCACCGTGCCCGCGGGATACGCCGGGTCCTGGCCGACGGGGAGGTTCTCGTCCGGGAAGCGGTAGCCCGGGCCGCCCTTGCCGTCGTCCTCCCGGTAGCCCTCACCCCGGGCGTTGGGGTCGCCGCACTGGAGGATGCCGGGGAACATCCGGTGGCACTTGGTGCCGTCGAAGAACTCCTTGCTCGCCAGGTGGCTGAAGCTGGCGGCGATGCACGGCGAGGCGGCCAGGTCCATCGTCACCTCGATCTCCCCGTGGTTGGTCGAGATGGTCATGACCTGGGTACCCTCGCGCGGCTCGCCCGGCGGCGGGGTGCCCACGTCCACCGCGAACTCGCTGGTCTCCTCCTGCCACTGGCACTCGGCGGGCGCGCCCGGGCTGGCGCTCGGGCCGGTGCTGGGCCCGGAGGCGGCCGAGTCGGCGGGCTCCCCCTCGTCCCCGGTCAGGGCGGTCACCGCCCAGAACACGCCGCCGACGACCAGCAGGCCCGACGC
>VSBZ01000063.1:0-20535 GCA_047459215.1 Micromonosporaceae bacterium
GCTGGCCAGGTAGTCGCCGAGTTTCCCGTCGGGCCAGGCGCCGACGGCCGTGCCCCGGCCCAGGATCGTGTCACCGGTGAGCACCGCCCGCTCGCCGCCGCCCTCGACGAGATAGCAGACCGAGTCCGCGGTGTGGCCCGGTGTCGCCACCGCGGTGATCCGCAGGCCCGCCAGGTCCGCCGGGGACCCGTCCGAGAGGGTCGCCACGTCCGCGCCGCTGAGCTCGCGGAACCTGGCCAGCCCCCCGACGTGGTCGGGGTGGCCGTGGGTGACCAGGACCGCGGCGACCGGACCGTGCGCCGCGACGGCGCGCAGGTGCCCCTCGTCGGCGGGGCCGGGGTCGACCACCACCGCCGGCGTGGCCGCGGTCGCCCGGAGCACCCAGGTGTTGGTGCCGTCGAGGGTCATCGGCCCCGGGTTCGGCGCCCGCACCAGCGTCGCCCAGCTCGGCGGCTGCGCGGCCACCGCAGCCACCGGGGTCGTGACGTGGGCGACGGGTCGACTCCCCGCCATGCCTGCGATAGTACGGCCCGCGCGCGACCGCCGACCTCGCCGTACGGGGCGACCGGACCGTGGCCGGCCGGCCACCGGCCCGGGGGTCCACCGGCCGGCCCGCCGGCCGGCCGGGCCGGTCCCGGGGCCGACCGGGCTCAGGCCACCTCGGCGATGACCTCCACCTCGACCGGCGTACCCAACGGCAGCTCGGCCACGCCCACCGCGCTGCGGGCGTGCCGGCCGGCGTCGCCGAACACCTGGACGAACAGCTCCGAGGCGCCGTTGATGACCCCGGGCTGGCCGGTGAACCCGGGCGCGGAAGCGACGAAACCGGTGACCTTGACGATCCGGACCACGGCCGACAGGCCCACCAGATCCTCGATGGCGGCGAGGGCGTTGAGCGCGCACCGGGCGGCGAGCTCCTTGGCCTGCTCCGGCGACACGTCCGCGCCCACCTTCCCGGTGGCGGGAAGCTTGCCGTCAACGAACGGCAGCTGACCGGAGACGTACACGTAGCTGCCCGAGCGCACCGCCGGGACGTATGCGGCCACCGGCGGGGTCACCGAGGGCAGGGTCAGGCCGAGCTCGGCGAGACGGGCGTGCACATCGGTCACGTCACTCACTCCTTCGGCCGCTTGAGGTAGGCGACGAGCTGCTCCGGGTTCGGGCCGGGGACGACCGCGACGAGCTCCCAGCCCTGCTCACCCCAGTTGTCCAGGATCTGCTTGGTCGCGTGCACCAGTAGCGGTACGGTCGCGTACTCCCACTTCTGCATGCGGGCACCCTACAACCCGCCCGGCGGGGCGTCCGGTGACGACCGTCCGCTCCCTCCAAGGTCCGCTCGCAGCCGCCGGGTAGAGTCGGGTCGCGTCACGTGACCCCTCCCGGGAGGCCCCATGACCCAGCCACCGGACGGCGACCGGCCGGTGCCGGGAGAGCCGTACCCGGTGGAGGGCCGGTACCGGAGGGGACGCCGGTACCCGCTGGACGACCCGTACCAGGTGGAAGACCCGCACCCGGTGGACGATCCCCGCTCGGTGGACGACCCGCACACCCGGGACGACCCGCGTCCGGGGGACGGCCCGTACCCGGCCGCGGGCCGGTACCCGACCGCGCGTCCACGCCCGACCAGGATCCCGCGCCCTGCCAGCGGCCCGGATCCGGTCACGGAGCCGATCCCGGCGGTAGGCCCGCACCCGGCCGGGGTCCCACGCCCGGCCGAGGGACCGTTGCCGGCAAGAGGCCCGCGCCCGGCCACCGGCCCACGTCCCGGTGCAGCACCGCCCGGGCCGGGGTCTGCCGCGCCGCCGTCCCGCCGCGCGCAGGGTCTCGTGATGGCCGCGGTCGCGGTGGTCACCGTCCTGCTGCTGGCTGGCGGCGGGTTCGGGGTGTGGCTGCTGCTGCGCGACGGCGACCGGGGTGGCGCCGTGACCGCGGTCGACGCCGTCGACGCCTTCCTGCGCGCGGTGTACGTCGACCGGGACGCCGCGGCCGCCAGCTCGCTGGTGTGCTCCGAGGCCCGCGACGAGGAGTCGCTCGCCGCGAAGATCGACACCATCCGCGCGTACGCCGACACGTACCTCGACCCCCGGTTCACCTGGACCAGCCCGGCGGTAATCGAGCACGCCGAGGGATCGGTGGTGGTACAGGCCAGGGTCACCATGATCACGGAGGACGAGCGCACCGCCGACCAGGTGCTCCGCATCACCGTGGTGGACAAGGGCAGCGAGGGCGGCTGGTGGGTCTGCGACGTGGAGGCGGCGCCACAGGGCGGGGACGGCGACGGTCCGTCCCCCGGCGCCACGGAGGGTACGGCGGAGGGTACGGCCAGCCCGACGGCCACCGGGGCGGACACGGGCGAGGACCGTGACCGCGGGTAACCTCCAGACGTGCAGGTCATGAGCGGCGCCCCGGTCCATCCCGGGTGGCCGGCGCGCCTGCACGTGGTCACCGGCAAGGGCGGCACCGGCAAGACGACGGTCGCCGCCGCGCTGGCGCTCGCGCTGGCCGCGGGCGGCCACCGCACCCTGCTGGTGGAGGTGGAGGGCCGGCAGGCCATCGGCCAGCTGTTCGGAACCGGGCCGCTCCCCTACCAGGAACGGCCGGTGGCCCAGTCCGAGGACGGCGGCGAGGTGTGGGCGCTCGCGGTCGACCCCGAGCAGGCGCTGCTGGAGTACCTCGACCGCTTCTACAAGCTGGGCGCCGCCGGACGGGCCCTGCGCCGGATCGGAGCGATCGACTTCGCCACCACCATCGCCCCCGGCCTGCGCGACGTCCTGCTCACCGGGAAGGTGAAGGAGGCCACCACCCGGGTGGAGAACGGCCGACGGGTGTACCGGGCGGTGGTGCTCGACGCCCCGCCGGCGGGACGGATCGGCCGGTTCCTCAACGTCACCACGGAGACCGCCCGGCTGGCGAGGGTCGGTCCCATTAAGACGCAGAGCGAGGGGGTCGCCGCGCTCCTGCGTTCCCCGATGACCGCGGTCCACGTGGTGACGCTGCTGGAGGAGATGCCGGTCCAGGAGACCGCGGACGCGCTGGCCGAGCTGGAGCAGCTGCGCATCCCCGTCGGGAAGATCATCGTCAACGCGGCCCGTACGCCCGTGGCGACCGCCGTGAGTCGGGCGGCCCTGCGCCGCGGCCTGGTCGCCGCCGGGCTGCCGGCCGACGACGCGACCGTACGCGGCCTGCACGCCGAGGCGACCCACCGCCTGACCCGCGAGCGCCTGGAGGCCGCGCTGCGCACCGAGCTCGCCGGCCTCGGCCGGCCGGTCGTGGAGCTTCCCTTGATCACGACCGGGATCACGCGCGAGGCCCTGGCCGAGCTGGCGGCCGTGCTCGGCCGGTCGACCTGAACCGGCGGCACGGCCGGCCCGAGCCGGCGAAGCGGTGGGGTTGCGGCCGACCGGTGGCCGGCCCGGCCGGCACCGTTACGCTCGGATGGTGTCGAACCACCTCACGCTGGAGGCGGACGCGCTGCTGGCGGACCCCGGCGTGCGGATCGTCGTCTGCTGCGGCGCCGGTGGGGTCGGCAAGACCACGACCGCGGCGGCGCTGGCGCTGCGCGCCGCCGAGCACCACGGCCGGCGCGTCGTGGTGCTGACGATCGACCCGGCGCGGCGGCTCGCGCAGTCGCTCGGCCTGACCGAGCTGGACAACTCGCCCCGGCTCGTCAAGACCGACGGCGACGGCGAGCTGCACGCCATGATGCTGGACATGAAGCGCACCTTCGACGAGGTGGTGCTGGCCCACACCGACCGGAGGCGCGCTGAGGAGATCTTCGCCAACCCCTTCTACCAGGCGATGAGCTCCACCTTCTCCGGTACCCAGGAGTACATGGCGATGGAGAAGCTGGGCCAGCTGCGCACCTCCGGCGACTGGGACCTGATCGTGGTCGACACCCCGCCGTCGCGGTCGGCGCTGGACTTTCTGGACGCGCCCGCCCGGCTGTCACGGTTCCTGGACGGGCGGATGCTGCGGCTGTTGCTGGCTCCGGCGCGGGCCGGCGGGCGGGGCATGGTGCATCTGTTCGCCTCGTCGCTGGGCGTGTTCTCCCGCACGGTGAACCGTGTCCTCGGCGCGCAGCTCCTGCGGGACCTCTCCGGGTTCGTCAACGCCCTGGACTCCATGTTCGGTGGGTTCCGGGAGCGCGCGGAGCAGACCTACCGCATCCTGCAGGACCCGCAGACGGTGTTCCTCGTGGTCGCCGCGCCGGAGCCGGACGCGATCCGGGAGGCGTGCTACTTCACCGAACGCCTGCTCAGCCAGCGGATGCCGCTGGGAGGGTTGATCCTCAACCGGGTGCACCGCACCGAGGTGCCCGGGCTGTCAGCCGAGGAGAGCCTGGCCGCCGCGGCGGCGGTGGCCGCCGAGCACCCGGGCGCGGCGGGAGCGCTGCGCGCGCACGCGGACGTGGTGCGCCAGGCGGCCTGGAGCCGGCGGATGTCGAACCGCTTCACGCGCGCGTTCCCGACCGTCCCGGTGGCGGAGGTGCCCGCGCAGCCCGCCGACGTCCACGACCTCGACGGGCTGCGGGCGATCGGCGCGGCGCTGGCCTGACCGGGCGTGTCCGGCGCCGTTCCCACGGGTGGGTCTCCGACGAGACCGTGCCCCCCACCGCGCTCACCGACGACCGGCCCGAACCCGTGACGGACGCCGGCGACCGGTGGTCCTGCACCCTGGCGGGTGACGGTCGGTCCGTGACCGTGCCGGTGCCGGTCAACTGTGTGAGCAGGCAGGTGACCGGTCGACCGGCGTGGCCGCGCGGGTGACCGGTCGGGCGCGTGACCGCCGACGGCGAGGCGTGGGTGCCGATCCGGGGACCGCCCACCCCCGAAGCTGGACGCCCGGTCGCCCGGCCCGCGGCTGCGCCGCGGGCCGGGTCAGCGGCTCCGTTGAACGGACCCGCGACCGTTCGCGACGCAGCTTGGACGGTCCCCGGATCGGCGGATCGGCGGCTTCAGGCGTTGACGAGCTCCCTCTCCCGCAACGCGGCCTCGAACGCCCGCCGCCAGCTCACCACGTGAGGGTGCCGGCGCAGCAGTGCCCGGCGCTCACGCTCGGTCATGCCACCCCACACTCCGAACTCGATGCGGTTGTCGAGCGCGTCGGCCAGGCACTCGTACCGCACCGGGCAGCCCCGGCAGATCCGCTTGGCGATGTTCTGCTCCGCCCCCTGGACGAACAGCGCGTCCGGATCCCCGTCTCGGCATGCTGCCAGGCTCGGCCAGTCGGTGATCATGCCCATGTGTCTGCGTCCCCCTCTTCTGGTTTCCCCCCGACGCTGCGCGTCGCCTCCGGTCGTCTCGTGGAGCGGCAGGGCGGCCGCGTGGTCGCCCGACCATCATGCTCCGTAGTCAGACGATTACGCAACGTTCCCAGCCAAGTCGGCGCGAAACGGATTGTTGACGTATTCCCGACTCAGCCGTGACCGACGCCCGCCGACGACCACGCCCGCCCCCGTACCCCGGCTCGCCGCCGCGCACACCGCGCGGGTCGCTCCCCACCGGGGTCGCGGACGGACCTCCACCGGGCCCGGGGACGCGCCGACCCCCACCGCCGCAGGTGCGCCGGTGCACACCCGCCACCCCCGGGCCCACCGGCACCCCTGCCGACCGGACGGCCGTCGACCGCACGCCGCCGACGACCGTCATCGACCGCACGCCGTCGACCGGACGGCCGCCGACCACACGCCGTCGACCACGCGACCGACCGCACCCCACACCGAGCGCCCCACCGGCCGCGTGCAAGACCATCGGGTGTCACGCGCCGGGCTGCCGGGCGGCGGTACGGCGAGCCGACGTCGCGGCGGTACGGCCGCCTCACCCACCCCCAACGACCAGCCGGCTCGCCGCCCGTACGGGCGACCGACGGCGATCCGGCGGGGTGCGGTGCGACCGGGGCACCGGTGGACGACCGCCCGTGCGACACCCGCCGACGTCGGCGCGACCCGACCGGAGACCCGCGCCGACATCGCCACACCGACCGCCGCACACCGGTGCCCTGCAGCGCACCAGCGACCATGGAAGGCGCTCAGAGGGCTCACGTACGCTGGTGGCCGTGAGCTGGATGCGCCCCCGCGAGCACAACATCTTCACCGACATCAGTGGACTGCTCGTCTCCGCCGTGGTCGCCGGCCTCGCCCTGGCGACCGCGCTGTTCCCCGTCGCGTGGCTGTCCGGGTTGCTCGCACGGGACGCGCTCGAAGAGTTCCAGGGCCTGCCCGCCCAGCTGGCCGTGCAGGAGGGTCCGCAGATCAGCTACCTGTACGCGTCGGACGGCGAAACCCTGCTGGCGGTGATGTACGACGAGAACCGTCGGGCGATCCCGCTGTCCGAAGTACCCCAGGTGATGATCGACGCCGTCCTCGCCGCCGAGGACCGCAACTTCTACCACCACGGCGGTGTGGACTTCCGCGGCGTCGTCCGCGCGCTGCTCGCCAACCTCCGGGCCGGCCAGACCACTCAGGGGGCGTCCACCATCACCCAGCAGTTCGTCCGGCTCGCGCTGACCTACTTCGCCGACCACCCCCAGGAGATCGTCGAGGCGACCGAGGAGACCACCGCCCGCAAGCTCCGCGAGATGCGGCTCGCGATGGCGGTGGAGAAGGAGATGTCCAAGGACGAGATCCTGGAGCGGTACCTCAACCTCGCGTACTTCGGCGAGGGCGCGTACGGAATCTTCGCCGCCAGCCAGGTCTACTTCGGAAAGAAGCCGATGGACCTGGAGTTGCACGAGGCGGCGATGCTCGCCGGCATCATCAAGGCCCCGACCCAGTTCAGCCCCGCCGCCGGAGACCTCGAGCAGGCCACCGCGCGGCGGAACTGGGTGCTCGACCAGATGGTCGAGACCGGCGCGATCACCGCGGAGGAGGCGGCCGAGGCCAAGCAGATCCCGCTCAACCCGAAGGTACGGCGGCAGCCGAACGAGTGCGTCAACACGGTGGAGAACCACTGGGGCTTCTTCTGCGACTACTTCTTCCGCTGGTGGATGGAGCAGGAGGAGTTCGGGGCCACCCCGTGGGAGCGGGAGCGTCGGCTCAAGGGTGGCGGCTACCACATCGTCACCACGCTCGACGTGGACCTCCAGGCCGCGATGAAGAAGCACGTGGAGGAGGCCCTGCCCACCAGCCGCGAGGAGCCCCGGGCGCTCATGCTGGCGGCCGTCGAGCCCGGCACCGGCAAGGTCCGGGCGATGGCGACCAACCGCAACTTCTCCCTGGACGACAAGAACAACGGCCCGCACACCGACCCGGAGAAGCGGCAGGCGGGGCTGAAGGGGACCTACCCGAACACCACCAACCCGCTGATCAGCGGCGGTGGTGACATCTACGGCTACCAGCACGGGTCGACGGCGAAGGTCTTCACCGTGGTGGCGGCGCTGGAGTCGGGCCTGCCGCTGGACCACAACATCTACTCCCCGCACCAGGTCGTGACGAGGTTCCCGGTCGAGCCCGGGGGACCAGCCTCCTGCCGGACGCCCAGCGGCTACGTCTGGTGCCCGTCCAACTACGCCGGAGCCGCGCCCGGTGTCTACAACATGTGGACCGGGCTCGGCGCCTCGATCAACACCTACTTCGCCCAGCTGATCCAGCGGGTCGGCGCCGACAAGGTGGTCGACGCCGCGAAGCGGATGGGGTTCGTCTTCCGCGACCCGGAGGACATCAGTCTCGCCGAGACGACCGGGCCGCTTGGCTGGGGCGCGTTCACGCTCGGTGTCGCCCTCACCACCCCGCTGGACCTCGCCAACATGTTCGCCACCCTGTCGGCCGAGGGCATCCACTGCGACCCGATCCCGGTCGAGGAGATCAGGGACGCGCACGGTCAGGTGCTGGACCTGGCGCGGCCGAACTGTGAACGCACCATCAAGCGGAACGTGGCGCTCGCCGCCATCGACGCCGGGAAGTGCGTGGTCGGCAGCAACTCGCACTTCGGCGAGTGCCGGTCGGGCGGGACCGCTCGCTTCATAGAAGAGGTGGGACCCACGACCTCTGTGATCCCGCACCCGGTCTGGGGCAAGACCGGGACCGCCGACGGCAGCCGGACCTACTCGTTCGTGCTGTCCACCAAGCAGCTCACGGTCGCCGGGCAGATGGCCGACCCCGACTGGGCCGAGACCACCGTGCAGATGGATCCCCCCAAGGTGCGGAAGGCGGTCACCCTCACCCTGCGGGACGGCATGAAGGGGAAGGAACGCCTCGACTGGGACCGGCCCTCCGACATGAAGCTCGTGTACGGGCCTAGGGTGCAGATCCCGAACGTCGAGTGCCTGACGGTGGAGCAGGCCCAGGCGCGGCTCACCCAGGCGGGCTTCGACGTGTCGGTCGAGCGGCGGCCGGTCGACTCCGCCTGCCCGCCCGGTCGGGTCGCCGGCACCGACCCCGCCGGCACCACCTCCCGCGGTGCCGCCGTGGCGATCCTGATCTCCAACGGCTCCGACTACGAGGAGGAGGACGACGACGAAGAGGGCGGCGGGGAGGAACAACCGCCCCGGCCGCGGCCCGGTCCCACCGGGCCACCGGAACGCGGCTGACCAGTGCCGGACCCCTCACCGCTGACCGGACCGGGACCGGCGCCGCAGTGGCCGGTGGCCGCAGGGGCGGCCGTGAGTGGCCCGGTCCCGAGCCGGGTCGCGCACGTCCCCGTCGCCGACCCGGCCAGGCCGACCCGGCCGGGCTGGGGCGAGCCGGCGTGTTCGGGTGTCACTGCGGCGGGTGGCCCGCCTCTGCGGCCGGTGGGTGGGTCGCCTAGCCGCCGAGCTCGCTGAGCTGGCGGCGGACCTCGGCGGCGACGCGGGCGCCGTCGGCGCGCCCGGCGACCACCGGCTGCACCGCCTTCATGGCCGGGCCCATCGCCTTCACGCCGGACAGTCCCTGCTCGGTGAGCACCCGCCGTACCAGGTCCGCCAGCTCCTCGTCACTGAGCTGTGCCGGCAGGTAGCGGGTGAGCACCCGCTCCTCGGCCAGCTCCCGCTCCGCCAGGTCGGGACGCCCGCCCCGCTGGTAGGCCTCGGCCGCCTCGCGCCGCTTCTTCGCCTCCCGCCTCAGCACGGCGACGACCTCGTCGTCGGAGAGCTCCCGGGCCGCCTTCCCGGCCACCTCCTCGCTCTTCACCGCGGCGAGGGCCATCCGCAGCGTGCCCATGGTGGTCTCATCCCGGTCCCGCATGGCCTGACGCATGTCGTCGGCCAGCCGCTGCTTGAGCGTCCCCATGGTCGCCCAACCTACCGTGCGCCGCGCCGGCTCACGCCCCCTCCCCGGAACCTTCCGGTCGACGTGTCCCCGCGGCCTCCGCCGTCCCCCGTACGGCCGGGTCCCCCTCCTGAACGGCCCGGTCTCCCTCCTGCACGGCCGGGTCTCCCACCCGTACGGTGGAGCCTCCCACCCGCGTGTCGCGGGCCGGCCGGCCCCGGCGGGACCGCCGTCCCCGGCGGCGTCCCGGTCGGCCGGCACCGAGGGCCCGTCAGCGGGTGCGGCCAGCCGGTCGAACGCGTCCCGCAGCGCGGCGACGAGGGCGTCGCCGAGGTCCGCCAGCGCGTCGTCCAGCAGTACGCCGATGCCGACGTGGTCCGCCCAGCGCAGGATCCCCACGCCGACCGGTACACCGGGGGCCAGCCCCACCACGGGCGCCACCGTCCGGATCGGGGATCCGGCCAGCGCGTACGGCCGCAGTGGACCGGCCAGGTAGGACACGATGACGTTCATGTGCCGGCTGCCGTAGATGCGCCGGGCGATGGCCGCGTGCAGCCATCCCGGCAGCCGGCCGAGGGTCCGCAGGACCAGCTCGGCGGCGGCCGGCTGCCCGCTCCTCAGGCCCCGCCGCAGGCGGTCGCGGACGAGTGCGACCCGGTCGGGCAGCGGCAGCGGGCCGGTGGGGAGGTCCAGCGCCACCGCGCCGGTCCAGTTGCCCTGCGTCGACGCCCGCCGCGCGGCGCGGCTGGAGACGGCGAACATCGCCCGCAGCACCGGCGGGGCGGGGCCCGGGCCGGGCCAGACCCGGTGGAGCGCCTCGGCGACCAGGGCGCAGGTCAGCTCGCTCGGATGGGCACGCAGCTCGCGGGCGACCCGGCCGACCTCGGCCGCCGGCAGCGTGGTCGCCACCATCCGCCGGCGTGGGGTGACCAGCGGCCGGTTGATCGCCGTCCGTGGCGCCCGCCGGGAGACGGCGAGCAGGACCAGGCCCCGCAGCGTCCGCCACGGGCGCCGCCGGCGGGCCGCGGTCCCGTCGGCCCACCTGCCCGCCGGACCGTCCCGGGGAGCGTCCCCGGGGCGGCCCGGCCGCAGGTCGCCGTTTCCGGAACCGGAGGGCGGGTAGGCGTCCTCCCCTGAGCCGGATGGTACGGGATCGAGCAGGCGGGCCAGAGTACCGATGACCGACAGCCCGTCACCGAGACAGTGGTGCAGCTTCGCCGCGAGCACGGTGCCGCCGTCGGGCGCGCCCGTGACCAGCCGCATGTGCCACGGCGGTCGACCCGGGGGCAGCGGCTCGCTCCAGAACTCGTCGACCGCGGCGGCGATGCCGGCGGCCGAGGGCAGCCGGCGCTCGTCGACGTGGTGGTCGGGATCCGGCTCGACGTACCGCCAGCCGGCTCGCCGCGCGCCACGCCGTACCGGCACCCGGTGGAGGAGGGTGAGGGCGGGCAGGCGCTGCCGGAGCAGGTCCACGAGGTCGGCGCGGGACAGCGGCCGGCCGTCCGGGCGGGGGCCGAGGTGGAGCACCGCGCCGATGTGCTGCGGGACCGTCGGCGTGTCGATGTACCAGAAGATCGCGTCCTGCGCGCGCATCGGCCAGGGCCGCGCGGTGGCGGGTTGGCCCGGCGGGGTCGGCTCGAGGCCGACCGGTACGCCGAGCCCGCGCCGTCGCAGCCGGTCCACCGCCGCGGCGGCGACCGGGTCGGCGGGGACGACCAGGTCGGGGTCGAACCGCTCGATGACCGGGACGAGCCGGCGCCCGGCCCGGCCGGCGCCGTGGCGCGGCACCGTCACCGTGCGCGTCTCGCTGCCCGGCCACCGCCGGCGTACCTGTTCGACCACCGAGCGGGTGGCGGCGTCGTCGGCGCCGGCCGCCCGGAGCGCCGACACCACCAGGATCCGGCGCGCCACCGGCGGCCGGCCCGGCGCCGGGCCGGCCGCGACCGTGTCAGCCACGGTCCGACCGTACGACGTGACCGGCGCCGGGAGGGGGCCTCGACCCGCGCGGTGCCGACGGCGCCGGCCGGGAACGCCACCAGTGCTACGGTGCGCACCTGGCACCTTGACCCTCGGTAACAGACGGCGGATCCCGCTGCCCGACCCGTACCGGGCCGCCTACGCTATCCGCCATGCGGATGAGTTCCCCAGGGTGGTTCGGTTGGCTTCTGGCAGCCGGTGCGGCGACGTTCGCGTACGCCTCGCTGATCGAGCGGAACATGTTCGTCCTGCGGCGGTACGAGGTACCGGTGCTGCCGCCGGACGCCGAGCCGCTGCGCGTCCTGCACCTGTCGGACCTGCACCTCACCCCGGGGCAACGGCGCAAGCAGAAGTGGGTCGCCGCGCTCGCGGGCACCGACCCGGACCTGGTCGTCGTGACCGGCGACAACATTGCGCACCCGGACGCCGTACCGGCGGTCGAGCGCGCGTTCGGACCGCTGCTGGAGCTGCCGGGCGCCTTCGTGTTCGGCTCCAACGACTACGCCGGGCCGGTGTGGCGGGCGCCGTGGAGCTACTTCGACCGGGACCGCCCGTACGTGCAGGGGGAGCCGCTGCCGTACGAGGACCTGCGCACGCTGCTGACCGACGCCGGCTGGGCCGACCTCAACAACAAACGGACCATGATCAAGGCGGGCGGGCGGACGGTGGAGCTGGTCGGCGTGGACGACCCGCACGTCGGCCGGGACGACTACCCGTCGGTGGCCGGCCCCGCCTCCCCGGACGCCGACGCGCACCTGGCCCTCACCCACACGCCCGAGCCGGCCGTGCTCGACGCCATGGCCGCCGACGGCTTCAAGCTGTTGATCGCCGGCCACACCCACGGCGGGCAGGTACGGGTCCCCGGCTTCGGGGCGCTGGTCACCAACTGCGGGCTCGACCGCCACCTGGCCCGGGGCCTCAACCGCTGGCCGCACCCGGCGGGGCAGGTGTGGCTGCACGTCTCGGCCGGGCTCGGCACCCACCCCACCGCGCCGTTCCGCTTCGCCTGCCGGCCCGAGGCGGCGCTCCTCACCCTCGTGCCCCGTTGATCACGTCACGGCCACGAGTGGATCATGTGGTGCGGCTCGCGCAGGGGGGAACAGGTGCGGCTCGCGCAGGGGAACCGGTCCGCGCCGGGCCACGCCGGGAACCGGTTGGGCGCGCGTCGCGTGCGTCCGCTACCATGGCTCGGCGGAAACGGGGTGTGGCGCAGCTTGGTAGCGCGCTTCGTTCGGGACGAAGAGGCCGTGGGTTCAAATCCCGCCACCCCGACCAAACCGATGCCTTGACCTGCGAGAACGCGGTCAGGGCATCGGCGTCCACGCATCGCTGTCGGCGAGGTCGCAGGCCGGTCTTCCTCCCCGCCCGTCGGCGGTGGATTCGGCGGCCGTCATGATCGGCAGCCGCGCCTGATCACGACTCCCGTCGCGCCGACCGGGAAGGCGTTAACCCCTCGGCCGGCCTGGCCGGCGACCGACGGCGGATGCGGAACGACGCGGACGGCCACGCTCCGAGCTGGAGCGGATCGGCTAGGGGAGCGACCACAAGACCACTTGGCGGTGGTCCGGCCGATGAGGCGGGGTGCGCGGTTGACCGGGGCCTGCCGCCCGAATGGCGGGTGGGCCGGTGGCGACTCGGGGACGTGCGCGGACGGGACGGACCATCGCGGCGCGCGATCCCGCTGAGGAAACCACCGGCGTCGGCCACTCGACGAACGGTGGCCGACGATCTACTCGCGGAACCCCTGGGCACCTGCCTCAAGGACTCCGACGCCCCAGACGGGTCGGCTGCCACCGCACCTCTAGGCGTCACCGTCGGGGGCGGTCGGCAGCGCGAGAGCTTGCTCGATGAGGAGCTTGTGGAAGCCCTGCATTCCGTGCGGCAGGGCGTTCGGGGCGAACCACCGCGCCTCCAGGGTCTCAAGGGGGTCGATCCTGAACTCCCCGCCGTCCAGGTACGCCACATAGGCGATCTCAGTTCGGAGCCGGTATCCACTTCGCAAGGTGAGGAGCTCGCCGACCCGAGCGGACCATGGTCCTTCACCCAATGCCATGGCACACGACGTCGCCGCGTCGACCGAGCTGCGGCGACCCTCCGTGTTCGCCGCTCTGAGGGTAGTTGCGATTGACGATGGCCGTCGCCACGATCGTGGCCGCAAGCAGGCTACGGCACTCGTCGCGGAGGTCCCCCGGCTACCAGTCGGACACCGCACGCGGGTCCCGGCGTCCCGGCCAGGTCGGCGGCAGGTCGATACTGAACGTCAGGCTCACGCCGCCCGCCACCTGCCGGTATGGATCACACCCGAGGTAGCGGCCCTCGGTAGCCGCCGCGCGGGCCCGGTCCCGCAGCTCATGGCCGACCAGATCGAACCCCTGCCCCAGGAAGATCCGACCGGCCTGCACCACATCTCGTGGACCTGGCGTTCCGCACCGGGCGACCATCGCCGCCGAGTCACCGCCGCGCGATGACACGGAACCGCGTGCAGGCGACGAGCGCCGTCACGACCCATGGTCCACTCCGGTCGTGATGCCACACCACCAAGCGTCCACGAGTGAGGTGGCCGAACCGTTGGATGGTGGCGCATCGTGAGCCGCGAATCCTGCTACCGTGTGGATCCGTCGCTGCGGCGACGACGACCGACACCACCCTGGACACGGCTCGTCGGCCGACGGAGGTGCCATGACCTCAGCCCGGGAGCCGCTCCGCTTCACCGCGCGCCTGCGGGTGACGCTCGGCATCCTGGGCGGCGGGTCGTTCATTCTGGGGATCGTCGGCGTGTTCGCCGGCAGCGACGGTGCCGGCACGGCGGTGCTGGTGGCGTTCGGTGGGATCCTGCTGGTCCTCGCCCTGCTCGGCGACCGGATCGAGGTCCTCGAGATCGGCGGTACGGGGCTGCGGCTGCGGAGGGCCGCGGAGGAGCTGTTCCGGCGAGCGGACGAGTCCGAGCACGCCGGTGACGTGGCGACCGCTGAGCGCCTGCGGGCCGAGGGTCGGGCCCTGCTGGAGGCCGCCGGGGTGCTGGCGGACGCCTACCGGTCGACCCGCAGCGCCATGCCCAGCGGCCCCGAGCGTACGCGCATCCTGGAGGGCATGGTGGCGGGCGCTCGGCGGCTGGCGGAACAGGACTCCCTCAACGTCAACGGCGCCGACGTCATCCGGTGGCTGCGCGAGGGCGACGAGGGACAGCGCGTCATGGCCCTGAGCATGATGCAGGTCAAACGCGACTGGCGCGACTTCGACGCCGTACTTCGCCGGATCGAGCAGGCGACCAGCGCGTTCGAGCAGTACCACGCGATGCTGGTCATGCTCCAGATGGCCGCCGAGCTGGACGCTGGGCAGAGGCGGCGGTTGGACCGCGCGGTGCGGAACGTCCGGGGGCGGGACTTCCCGCAGGACTCGGACCGCTGGCACCTCAGCGAGAGGATCCTGCGCCGGATCGGAACGGAGTAGGCAAGACGGCGGACGCCGAGCGGGGTGCGGGCCGGGTGTTGCTATCCCGTCGGCAGCCGGAGCATCGAGGTGCCGTGCAGGTCCAGCCACGTGGCGCCCGGTACGGTGACCAGCCGCAGCATGACCTGCTCACACCGTGGGCAACGGCCCACCCAGCCCGGGCCGTTGTGGCCGTAGACGTGCAGGGTCGCCATCGGGCTGGTGCGCCCGCAGCTCGCGCACCGACCGACCGCTTCCGTCACGTCGACCGCGAAGACCTCGCTCAGGGGACCAGCCAGCTCGTTGCCGTCGGTGTAGCGGGGAAGGTCGTCAGCCACCATCGTCATCCTCCGGTAGGACCGAACCGCTCGGTGCGGATGCGGTCGGGGTGGTGTCCGAGCCCGACCAGGAGATCTGCGGCGGCCTCCACGAAGCCGGTGGGGCCGCAGACGTAGCACAGTGGTGCGTTGCTCGGCTCCCACCCGGCCTTCGGAAGCAGGTCCGCGGGCATCAGCCGGCCGGGCGGACGCGGATGGCCCGCCGGGGCGGCCCGCGTGTACAACAGGCCCACGTCCAGCCACGGGTGCTCGTGGGACCGCTGGTGCAGCTCACCGGCGTAGTAGACGTCGACCGGCGTGCGCGCGGAGTAGACCAGGCGGAACCGGCTACGCCCGCCGGCACGTGCGCGGGTCCTGATCATGGCCATGAGCGGCACCACTCCCGACCCGCCGGCCACGAGCAACACCCGGTCCGGCTCGCCGGGACGCCACACGAACCAGCCGCCGACGGGTCCCCTCACCTCCACCGGCGCGCCCAGCGGGTAGTCCCCGGTGAGGTACTCCGACACCTCCCCGCCGGGTACCCGCTGCACGGTCAGTTCCACCCGCTCGCCGTCGGGCGCCGACGCGATCGAGTAGCTCCGCTGGGTCTGGTACCCGTCCTCGGCGGTCAGCCGCACGTCCACGTGCTGCCCCGGCAGGTGGCCCGGCCAGCCGTCGACGTGCAGCACGAGCGTCCGCGCCGACGGCGTCTCCTCCCGTGACGCGACCAGCCGCGCCACCCGCCACGGCGTACGGTCGGTCAGTCGCCCTGGTACCGCTGCTCGCGCCACGGGTCCCCGTAGTCGTGGTAACCGGCGCTCTCCCAGAACCCCGGTTCATCGTCCAACAGCAGGCGGATCCCACGGACCCACTTGGCCGACTTCCACAGGTACAGGTGCGGCACCAGGAGCCGGGCCGGACCGCCGTGGACCGCCGGCAGCGGCTCGCCCTCGTACTCGTACGCGATCCACGCCTTCCCGTCCCGCAGGTCCTCCAGCGGCAGGTTCGTGGTGTAGCCGCCGTACGAGTGCGCCAGCGCGAAGTCGGCCGCGGTGTCCACCTCCGCCAGCAGCGTGTCCACGGGCACGCCCCGCCACGACGTGCCGACCTTGGACCACTTCGTCACACAGTGCAGGTCGGCCCGGAACGTCTCGCTCGGCAGCGCCGTGAACGCCGGCCAGTCCCACCGCCACTGCCGGCCGGTCTCGTTCGTGACCACGAACTCCCACTCGTCGAGCGGCACGCGCGGAGTCGGCCCGGCCGACAGCACCGGAAAGTCCTCGGTCAGGTACTGCCCGGGCGGCAGCCCCGCCGACTCCGGCCGGCGCCGCCTGAACCCCGGCGACACCACGCTCATGAGGCCTGCGCACCCCCTCCCCGCACGGGAGGCGCCGGCTGTCCGCGACCCCGACCCGGGACCCCGCGGACCCGCGGGACCCGACCGCTCCCCGTCCGGAGACGGGAAGCCGCGTACCGGTTGGTCACGCTGACCACCGGTCCGGTGTCCGCGCCCACTAGGACGCGACCGACGCGGGTGCGCCGGCGCCCGGGTCGATCCGCGTCGGCCCGCTGGCCGACGGCCGCACGTCGAAGTCGAAGATCTCCGTCGGCAGGTACAGGGTGGCGCAGGAGTTCGGGATGTCCACCACCCCGGAGAACCGCCCCTCGACCGGTGCCGCTCCGAGCAGCAGGTACGCCTGTTCGCGGCTGTAGCCGAACCGGGTCAGGTAGTCGATGGCGTGCAGGCACGCGCGCTGGAAGGCCAGCTGGGAGTCCAGGTAGCGCTGCTCGCCGTCAGTGGTGACGGAGACGCCGGTGAACGCCAGCCACTCGCAGTACCGGGGGTCGGTGCGGCCCGGCATGAAGACCGGCGTCGACACGTCGTACGTCGCCATGCCGCCCTTGATGAGGTCGACGTGCAGGTCGATGAATCCGCCCATCTCGATGGCACCGCAGAACGTGATCTCGCCGTCGCCCTGCGAGAAGTGGAGGTCGCCCACGGAGAGCTTGCCGCCGGGGACGAACACCGGATAGAAGACCCGGCTGCCCTTGGTGAGGTTCTTGATGTCCTGGTTTCCACCGTTCTCCCGCGGCGGCGCCGTACGCGCGGCCTCAGCTGCCACCCGGTCGAAGTCGGAGCCGGTGAGCGACCCGAGGATCGCGTCCCGCGGCTCGGGCGGGAGCGTCAGCGGTGGCACCCGGTCGGGGTTCGTGGCCCGCAGCGCCGCCTCCCGTTGGTTCCACTTTGCCAGCAGCTCCGCCGACGGAGCCGTGCCCATCAGTCCAGGGTGGATCAGCCCGGTCAGGGTGACGCCGGGGATGTGCCGCGACGTCGCCTGCTGCCCCCGGAAGTCCCAGATCGCCTTGTAGGCGTCCGGGAAGAAGTCGGTCAGGAAGGAACCGCCGTTGCGCTTGGCGAAGATGCCGGTGTAGCCCCAGCCCTGCCCGGCCAGCGGGCCGGAGTCCTCCTGCGGCAGCGGGCCGATGTCGAGGATGTCGACGAGGAGCAGGTCGCCGGGCTCCGCGCCCTCGACCGCGAACGGCCCGCTGAGAGCGTGCACGATCGTCAGCGGCGCGTCCCGTACGTCGTCCGCGGAGTCGTCGTTGTGGATCTCGCCGTCGAACCATTCCCGGCAGTAGACCCGGAACGACTGACCGGGCCGTACGGTCGCCACCGGCGGGATGTCAGGGTGCCACCGGTTGTGGCCGACGATCTCCTGGTCCCGGAACCTCTTGTTCGAGTCCAACGGGAACAACACCTCGGGCATGGCTGGATCCCTCCACGTCCACCGCGGTCACACGTACCGCGGGCTCACGGCCGGGGCAGCAGGGCGTGGGCCGGGTTGGCGGGGCGACGTCGGCGACGCCGTTCCGGAACCGTCGACACCACCTCGGGGGTCTCCGCGCTCCTCGCGGCCGCGTCGATCGCCGCCGCCAACCGACGCGGCGTGCGGGTGACGGCGGGCGCCGAGTACACCCGGACGGCGTCGACCCCGCAGACCGGGCAGGGCCTGGAGGCGGCCGCCTCGCCGATCGGCAACGACACCGTGAACTCGCGGTGGCGGGTACACCGGTACTCGTACGTCGCCATCCCCGCTCCCTTCGGTCGCGGTGGGCGGGCCAGCCGCACGCCTACGGTGCGTTACGTGACATGCACTGCCAAGTATCGGATGCGTCCGGTGGCTCCGCAGCGAAACGCCACATTCGCCGGGAACGGTCGACGCGCCGGGTCGACGCCTCGGGCCGGGCATGTCGGGGTGGCGGAGATCACACCGATTGGCACGGTATTGCCACAGATAATCAGCGCAACGGCGTCGCCCGCGGGCCACGTCGTGACCAGAGGTGACCCGACAACGAGTGACCAGGTGCCGTCATGACAGCCCCTCCCCCCGACGGTCTCCGGCGCCGCCGACAGCCGGGAGCACACCGCGCGGACCGGCGGCCCGCCTCCTGGAAGGGAGTCCACCGCCGGTCGACGTGGTGGTCCCGGGCGACCCCGGGCACCCGGGCGGCCGTGATCGCCGGGGTGCTCGCCCCGCTGCTCATCGCGTGGGGTACGGCCCTCGCTCCCGACCAGCCCCCGGGCGATCTGCCCGTGGGCCGGCTCGACGCGGGGATGGCGTCGCGCGGCCTGGACGGCATGCGATCCGGCCAGCCTCCGTCCAGGGCCCCGAAGCTGGAGACCCGGCTGGTCGCGGAGACCGAGGAGATCCCGTTCCCGGTCGAGGTCGTCCACCTACCGTCCCTTCCCCGGGGCACGGAGGTGGTGCGGGTCGACGGCAGGCCCGGCGTGCGGAAGGTGACGTACGAGGTCACCCTCATCAACGGGGTGGAGGCGGACCGGACGGTCGTCTCGGAGGAGATCGTCCGCGAGCCGGTCTCGAAGGTCGTGGCGGTCGGCACCGGACAGGTGCCGCAATCGGCTGCCGGCGTCCCGGCGCCGGCGGCCCCGGCACCCTCGGCCCTGCCCTCCGGCCCGGGGCCGACGCCCGTGCCGCCACCCACGCGAGCACCCGAACCCACGCCCTCGCCCACGCCTACGCCCACCCCGGCACCCGAGCCCACTCCGACGCCCGAACCGTCCCCGGCGCCCGAGCCCACTCCGACGCCCGAACCGACCCCGTCTCCGGAGCCGACGCCCACGCCCGAGTCGGAACCGCCGCCGGAGCCGGAGGCGCCGCCCGAAACGCCGACACCCGCGGAACCGGCGTGAGCGCTACCGGGCCGGCGTGAGCGCGACCCGCCCCGGACGAACCGCCCTACCCGCCCCGGGGCCGGCCGCGTACCCACGTCCGCTCTCGTCCACCCGTCCGCTCGTACACCTCCGGTCAGGCCGCGTACCCGCGGTCCGGCGCGAGGTGGATGGTCCCCGCCGGGCGGGCGTAGCCTGGACGTGTCCGGCCCGACGACGAACGGGGGTGTCGTCATGGGCATCGGTCAGTCACTGCGCAAGCTGGCGGATCTCGCCAGGGACAAGATCCGGCCCGAGCAGGCGGGCAGCGCCATCGACAAGGCCGCCGACAAGGTCGACCAGAGGACCGGCGGCAAGTACGCCTCGAAAGTGGACAAGGCGCAGGAGAAGGGCAAGGACGCGGCGCAGAAGTACCTGCGACGCGGCAGGTAGCGCGAGTGCCAGGAGCGCCGTCCGAGGGCACTGGCGGAGCTCTCAGGTCGCCCGCTCCCGCACCGCCGGCGCGACCGTCGACAGCCCGTCGGTCGACGTGGCCGTTCGGCAGGTAAGCCACCGACCGGCCAGGAAGTGGGAGCCGCGGGTGGTCCGGGTCCGGATCTGCTGCAGGAGGTCGCCGGCCTGCTCGGCGTGCTCCAGGGCCCGCAGGTAGTGGGCGTCGTTGGCGTGGCGGTCGCCGTCCAGGGCCGCGAGCATCGCCTTGGCGGTGTGGACCGCTGCCAGGGCGGCGTGGTCCCGGCTGGTCGCGAGCAGGTCCTCCGCGCGCTCCACCAGACGGCGGGCCTCGTCCACCTCCCCGCACAACCACGCCGCCCCCGCGCCCCAGGCGGCGCACAGCGCGAGGTCGGCGGTGGCGTCCGCGCCACCGTCCGGCGTCGCCAGGCCGCGCCGGTACACCGCCAGGGCCTGGGGCAGCTCGCCGCGCAGGTGGTGGATGAGGCCGAGCCGCCAGGCGACCTCCGGCGGCACCGGGCCGTCGGCGGGCACGAGCCGGGTCAGCAGGGTCACCGCCCGGTCCCAGTCGCCGCGGACCTGGTACGCCTGCACCTCCAGCAGGTCCACTGTGGGTGTACGGTCCGCCGCGCCGATGCCCTCCGCGGCGGTGAGCACCAGCGCCGCGTTGCCCGCCGCCAGCAGCTCACGGCCGTGCCGTTCCAGCAGCTCGGCGAGGCCGGGACCGTCGCCGAGCTGGAGCAGGTACCGCACCGCGTCGGCCACCTCGCCACGCTCGGCGTGACAGGCCGCGGCCGCGCGGCGGAGCGTCGCGACCTCCGACTCCGGCAGCGCGAGCCGTCGCCGCACGTACCTGCGGGTTACCTCGGTGAGGGTGAACCGCTCGGGGTCGCCGCCCGCCGGGGCGGTCAGGATGCCGCGGCGGCGGACCTCGGCCAGGGTCGCCGCCGCGTCCGGTACGCCGAGCGCGGGGGAGCCGGAGG
>VSBZ01000064.1:0-20508 GCA_047459215.1 Micromonosporaceae bacterium
CCCGCTCGGCGCGCGACTGGGCCATGGCCAGCCACAGCTGCATCGGCGTGTCGTGCAGCGCGGAGCTGATGCCGCGCACGATCCCGGCGAAGAACGGCTCGGCGAAGACCCGCTCCTCCGACTCGGACACCACCAGCGCCACCGAGTCGGTGCGCCGGGTGACCAGCGCGCGGGCCGCCCGGTTCGGCACGTACCCGAGCTGGGCGATCGCCCGCTCCACCGCGGCCCGCGCCCGCGGGCTGACGTGTGCCGACCCGTTGATGACCCGGGAGACGGTCCCGCGCCCCACTCCCGCCAGGGCCGCCACCTCGTCCAGCGTGGGGCGGGTGCGCCGCGTGCTCATGCCGTACCCCCCTTCTCGTCCGCGACGCCTACCATCAACCCGTTGTCCCGGATCACCTGGGCGTACCACCGGGCGCTGGCCTTCGGGATCCGCCGCTGGGTCGGGTAGTCCACCCGGACCAGGCCGAACCTGGCCCGGTAGCCGTGCGCCCACTCAAAGTTGTCCAGCAGCGACCACACGAAGTATCCCCGCAGCGGCACCCCGGCCGCGATCGCCTCGTGCCCGGCCCGCAGGTGGGCGGCGAGGAACCGGATCCGGTCGGGATCCTCCACGACCCCGCCGGGGCCGACCACGTCCTCGAACGCCGCCCCGTTCTCGGTGACGTACAGCGGCAGGGGCGGGTACTCCCGGTGCAGCCGCAGCAGCGTCTCGGTCAGCCCACCCGGGTCGATCTCCCAGCCCATGGCCGTGGTGGGCAGGCCGCGGCCGACGAACCGGACGTTCTCGCTGCCCGGCCACGGCGAGGGCGTTCCCGGACGGCCCGGCCGCTCACCGGCCGGCGGCGCGGCCACGACGTGCCGGCTGTAGTAGTTGACCGCCAGGAACGTCGTCGGCGTGGCGATCGTCGCCAGGTCCCCGTCGAGGACGTGGTCGAAGCCGGTCACCTCGGCGAGGTCGGCCACGACGTCGTCCGGGTAGCGGCCACGCAGCAGCGGGTCGAGGAAGAACCGGTTCATCAGCCCGTCGATGCGTCGGGCCGCGTCCGCGTCCCCCTCGCCCGGGCCGGCCGGGGTGACCGCGTAGAGGTTCAGCGTGGCGCCGACCTCGGCGTCCGGCGCGGCCGCCCGCAGCGCCCGGGTCGCCAGGCCGTGCCCGAGCAGGAGGTGGTGGGCGGCGCGGACGGCCGCGACCGGGTCGCGCCGACCGGGCGCGTGCACCCCGGAGCCGTACCCGAGGAAGGCGGCGCACCACGGCTCGTTGACGGTGATCCACCGGTCCACCCGGTCGCCGAGCGCCCGGTGGACGACCGCGACGTAGTCGGCGAACCGGTACGCGGTGTCGCGCTCCGGCCAGCCGCCGGCGTCCTCCAGCGCCTGCGGCAAGTCCCAGTGGTAGAGGGTCGGCCACGGCTCGATGCCGTGGTCGCGCAGCTCGTCGACGAGCCGGCGGTAGAAGTCCAGCCCCGGCTGGTTGACGCGCCGCCCGTCGGGCTGCACCCGCGGCCAGGCCACCGAGAACCGGTAGGCGGACAGGCCGAGCTCGGCCATGAGCTTCACGTCCTCGCGGAAACGGTGGTAGTGGTCGCAGGCCACGTCGCCGGTGTCGCCGTTGGCGACCGCTCCGGGGACACGGCAGAATGTGTCCCATATGGACGGCCCGCGGCCGTCCTCGTCGACCGCTCCCTCGATCTGGTACGCCGCGGTCGCGGCTCCCCACCGGAAACCTGCCGGGAACGTCAGCCATCGCGAGGGCCGCTGCTGCGGCGCCACCTGTTCCTGAGTCGTCACTGCCTGACCGCGCCTTCCATGATCCCGCCGATGATCTGCTTGCCGAACGCCACGAAGATGACCACGAGCGGCAGGATCGAGATCAGCGTGCCGGTGAAGAGCATCGCGAAGTCCGCGCTGTAGTTGCTCTGCTGCAGCTGCCGGATCGCGACCTGGACGGTCGGGTTACTCGCCTCGAGGACGAGCAGCGGCCACAGGAACTCGTTCCAGTTGAGCATGAACGTCAGCAGTGCCAGCACGGCCATGCCCGGTCGCAGCGCCGGCAGCACGACGTTCCAGTAGATGCGGGCGGTGTTCGCGCCGTCGGTCCGCGCGGCCTCCACCAGGCTGTCCGGTACGGCCTGCAGCGCGTACTGGCGCATGAGGAAGATGCCGAAGCCGTTGACGAGGAACGGCAGGATCACCGCGTGCAGCGTGTTGGTCCACCCGAGCTCGACCATCATGATGTACAGGGGCACGATCCCGATGTGCTGCAGCGGCACCGCCATGGTGAGCAGCACCACGACCAGCAGCGCCGAGCGACCCCTAAACCGCAGCTTCGCGAACGCGAACCCGGCCATGGTCGAGATCGCGACCACGCCGAACGTGACGGTGCTGGCGACGATGAACGAGTTGACCAGCCCGGTCACCAGGTGGGAGGACGGGTCGGACAGCGCGGTGCGCAGGTTGTTCCACAGGTTGCCACCGGGCAGGATCGGCGGCGGGAACCGGGTGGCGTCCGCGTTGGTCCGGCTGGCGATGACGATCATCCACCACAGCGGGAAGAACGACAGCGCGACCGCGACGATCAGGGTCAGGCGGGTCAGCGGGGTGGCATCCCACTGGTGCGCGCCCGCCCGGGAGCGGCGGCCGCGGCCGACGCGGCGGCGGTCCGGCGCGGCCGCGGCCGGTGCCGCGGCGCCCGGCCGGCTCGTGGCGGCGGTGGTACCGGTCGTCATCTCGACCCCCGGATGCGGTGGACGATGAGATAGTTGACGGTCGCGGCGATGATGATCAGAGCGAACAGGATCCACGCCGCGGCCGCGGCCATGCCGTAGTTGTTGCGGTCGCGGAACAGCTCGACGATGAACATCGTGGTGGTCTGGAACTGCCCGGTGCTACCGCCACGGAACCGTCCATTGTCGAACATCATCGGCTCGGTGAACAGCAGCAACCCGCCGATGGTCGACACGAACACGGTGAAGATGATCACCGGTCGGAGCTGCGGGACCGTGATGCTCCAGAACTGCCGGCGCGGTGAGGCCCCGTCGATCGCGGCCGCCTCGTACAGGTCGCGCGGGATGAACTGCATCGCCGCCAGGTAGATCATGGCGTTGTAGCCGGTCCATCGCCAGTCCACCATGGACGAGATGGCCAGCCAGGCCGGCAGGGAGTCGGCCCGCCAGTCGATCGGACCGAGCCCGACCAGGCCGAGCATCCAGTTCACCATGCCGTACCGCAGCCCGTACAGCTGGTTGAACACCACCGCCACGGCCACCACCGAGGTGACCATCGGCGCGAGGATGGCCAGCCGCCACACCAGCTGCCCGCGCATGCGGCGGTTGAGGGCGTTGGCGATCAGCAACGCCGCCAGCAGCTGCGGCACGGTGGCGATGACGAACATGGCCACCGTGTTGACGACCGAGTTCCAGAACGGACCGTAGGTGAGCAGGAAGGAGAAGTTGTCCAGCCCGACCCACTCCTTCTCCCCCGCCAGGCGCCACCGGTGCAGCGACACCCAGACGGTGAAGCCGAGCGGGAACAGGCCGAACAGGGCGAACAAGAGGAAGTAGGGCGAGACGAACAGGTACGGCGACGCCTTGATGTCCAGCCGGGCCAGCCGGTAGCGCCGCCGGAGCGCCGCCGGTGTCCCCGCCACCGGCCCGGCGGGCGCGGGGTGTGGTGGCGCCGCGAGTCTGCCAGTCATGGGTCGACTCCCTTGTCGGAGGAGAGTGGCCGGCCGGTCCGCCCCGCGCGGGTCCGCGCGGGGCGGACCGGCCGCCGGTGTGGCGGCGCGGCCGCGCCGCCACCGGTCCGGCTCAGCCTTCCAGATCCACCACTTCCTGCCCGGCGGCGATGAACGCGTCGAACGCCTCATCCGCGCTGCGGTACTCACCCTGGATCATGGCGATCAGCACGTTCTCCATGGCGGCACGCGCCGCGGAGTGCAGGGCTCCGAAGTACACCGGCTTGTAGGCGGCGATCGAGTCGGCGATGATCTGCCCGACCGGGGCGCCGTTGAAGTAGTCGTCGGTGAGCTCCGACACCGACGGGTCCTGCTGGGCGATCGGCGAGCTGGGGTAGTTGTTGATCGCCTTCCACGCGCCCAGCTGCCCCTCCGGGCTGGTCAGGTAGTCGACCAGCTTGGCCGCCTCCTCCGGGTGGTCGCTGTCCTTGGTGACGCCGAGCCAGGAGCCGCCCCAGTTGCCGGCCACGCCCGGCAGCGGCGCGATGTCCCAGTTGCCGGCGTTGCCGGGACCGGAGCCGTCCTTGATGACGCCGGTCATCCAGGCCGGGCACGCCATGGTGGCGAACCCGCCGGCCTCCATGGCCGCGAACCACTCCTCGGAGAAGTTCTCGAACGGCCCGATGGCACCCATCTCGTACAGCTCGGCCATGTAGAAGAAGGCGGTCCGCACCGCCGGGGACTCGCCGGCGATGTAGTTGTTGTCCCGGTCGAAGTAGCTGGTGCCGTCACCGTTGCCGGCCTCCTGGATGAGGCGGGCGTTGTAGATCTGGTTCGGGCTGTCCACGAAGGCGGCATCCACGCCGGAGTCGATGAACCGCTGGGCCACGTCACGGAACTTGTCCCAGGTGCTCCACATCTCACCGACCTCCTCGCGGTCGGTGGGCAACCCGGCCTGTTCGAACAGATCGGTGCGGTAGCACATGGCCAGGCCGCCGACGTCGGTACCCAGGGCGGCGAGCTTGCCGTCGCTGGTGAAGCCGAGCTCCCACTTCCAGGCCGGGTAATCCGACTCGCGCCGGTCCAGGCCGTACTGCGCCAGGTCGACCCACCAGTCGCCGTTGGCCATCATCTGCCCGACGCCCTGCTCCTCGATGGCGGCGATGTCCGGGGCGGTGCCCGCGTCGAGCTGCTGGATCAGGGTCGGGCGGTACTCGCGGTCGTACTGGTCGGTGGTGATCTGGTAGTCGACGATGATGCCCGGGTTGTCCTCCATGTACTGTTCGATGAGCGCCTCGTAGCCGAAGCCGGCCCCGCCGAAGACGTGGATGGTCAGGGTGATCTGATCGTCGCTTCCCCCACCGCCACCGTCGTCACCACAGGCCGTGACGCCGAGCAGCGCCCCGGCCGCGATCACCGCCACCGCCGCGCGGCGGTAGCGCCGTTCTGGTCTCATCGTGACTCCTCTCGCGGTCCCATGCGCGGCTTGCGGGGACGCGCTCCGCACGGGCCGGCGATCCGGGCCGCGAACCGGCCGGTGCGGGAGCGCTCCCAACTCAGGGGAGCGCACGTCGGAACGGTTGTCAATAGGTTGGCGTGGGAGCGTTTCCAAACCGTTATGGTGCCCGACCCGGTGCACCTCGGACGGTCCCGGGCCCGAGCCGGGTCAGGTCAGCCGGCGCAGCAGGGTCGTCACCCGCTGCGGGTCGAACGCCTCCGGGTCGAACTTCCGGCCCAACCGGCGCCCCGCCGAACCGTGGTCGGGATGCCTCGGGTCCGTCAGGGCGGCCACCAGCTCCTCGTACGCGCGCGGCCCACCGACGTCCTCCGGCGGGCAGGCCCGCTGGCCATCCACACACAGCGGGTACCGCTCCTCCGGGTCGGCGGTCACCACGTCCTCAACCGTGATCTCGTGCTCCCACCAGTCGCCGAAGTCGTACGTGTAGCGGAAAGTGTCGCCCTTGGCCGCCACGGCGTCCAACCGGGCGTCCATCTCGTCGCGGAGCGCGAGCTCACCGGCCGGGTCCGGCTCGCCGTACCCCTCCCCGCCGATCTCGAACGAGTGCAGATGCAGGTCGTACCAGCCCATCGCGTACTGGATGACCCGGTGCAGCCGGTCGAGCGTGTAGCCGCCAGGCACCAGCACCCGCCGCCACACCGGCGGCGACACGTCGCACAACACGATCTTCAGCTGGTAGATCTGGCGTGCCATGGCTCCCAACCGTCCACGGGGAGAAGCGGTCGCATCTATCGTCTATCACATGATCTGCCGTGCCTGTCGGGAGCAGCGCCACGAGCAGTGCCGCGGTGGTAACTGGTGCGACTGCCAGCACCGCCGCATCACGCGCGTGCCGCCGGTCACCGGACCACCCGGCGACTGAGCGCGCCGGGACACGCCCGGCCTGCCGACGATCACAAAGTCGCCCCCGCTACGGGGCGTCGTCGTTGATGCCACTTCGGTCATCTTCAACCCTATAGTGTCGCCATGTCCGGCGACATTCCTCGGCAGGCCACCGTCGACCAGGAACCGCAGGCCACCGTCGACGAGGAACTGGCAGCACTCCCTTTCCCCGACCAGCAGATCTCGTTCCTTACGCGCACGTTGCGGCATGAGGTCGCCACCGACAGGACCGACTGGATCTTCACCTTGGCGGCGCTGGTCAGCCGCCACCAGCTGAGCCGTCACGTGGCGCGGCGCAGTGCGGCTGATCTCGCCTGGGCGGCCCGCGAGGCCGGTCAGCGGTATCCGAACGACGCCGACTGGAGTCGTTGCTCCGAGGCTGCCGATCCGGTCATGGCCCGGCGCGTGCTAGCGTACGTGCACGGATACCGACTGAGGTTCGACTTCCGGTTCGACGATCTCGCGGCGAGGACCCGCGAGTGGATGGGACTCGTGCCGGATGACGCTCTCATCCAGTCCTTTGCCGCCTTCGCCGCCCTCGGTCAACGGTCCGACCGAGCCGAGCACCTCCTCCGGCGGGCGACCGCGGCCGCCGACTACGACCTGTCGTGCCGGGCGGTGTGCCTGCACGGTCTGTGGTTGGCGGACCACCTCCCGGACCAGGCCGACCGCATCATCGCCCTGAGCGACGAGATGATCAGCAAAGGCGAGGACGGCGCCAACCTCTACTATTGGAGGTCGTTCGCTCTCCGGCGCAAGGGACTGCTCGACGAGGCGCTGGCGAGCGTAAACCGCGCGATCGCCCTGCTACCTCCGGGCATGAACGCCGTCCACCAGGACTACGTGCGTGAGCGCGAGCTGATCAACACGACGCGGCTTCTAAACGAGCACGTACGACGGCTCGCGGACGGCCTCGAGGCTGAGCTCCGGCGACAGGTGCAGCACCATCAGGAGCAGGTGCGGTCGGAGATCGAGCGGCACGCCAGGGAGGCGCAGCGCATCGTCAGCCAGAGCCTCCTCGGGATCGTGGAAGTGCTCGCCCTGTTCGTGACACTCGCCGGCTTCCTGATCGGCTCCGGTGTGCTGGTGCTGCGGGCGGAAGGCTTCGGGCAAGGGCTCGCGGCAATCGCGCTACTCGCGACGGGAGCCATCGGCTTCTTCCTGCTGCTGCGTTTCGTGGTGAGGTTCGAACGCCGCCGCCGGCACAGGTGAGGCGGTGAGGTTCGGCTAAGCGTCCGGATCCGGGAGGTACAAGATCAACTCGTCGCGTAACGGGAAGTCGTCCGACACGACGCTGGCGACGTAGTCCCCCACCTCCTCGCCGGTGAGCCAGTCCCGCTCCCGGTCGGGGCGGTCCCACCGGTGCGTGACGATCGGGGTCATGATCCTGACTTCGTGCAACCGGACACCGGTCTTCTCGGCGTCGAGCACCTGCAACAAGACTGTCTGTGCCGCGCCCGTCACCGAGATCGGACCGGCATGGGGGATCGCCTTGGTGGCGCCAACACCACCCAGAGTCACGTAGACGGCGTTCGGCCGACCCACGAGGGCGGGCAGGAACGTCCTGGCCGCGATGAAGTGGCTGGTCAGATTGTCGGCGAGGATACGCTCCCAGGTACCCAGATCTAGTTCCGTGAGCGGCGGACCCTCCCACCACCCACCCAACGACGCCACCACCCCGTCGATCGCGCCGAGCCGGTCCGTGATCTGGTCCCTCACCGTGGCGGCGCCCTCGAGCCGCGACATGTCGCCGACGAAGCCGTGCAGGCGGGGGGAGTCGAGCCACCGGCACCCCCGGTCCACCCGCTCACGCGACCGGGACGTGATGGCTACCGTCGCGCCGCGACGGAGCAGGCCGGACGCGACGCTCTCGCCCGCAACGCCAGCGCCGCCAGCCACGACGAACAGCTTTCCGTTCAGTGACATGCCGCAAGGGTGGCACAGCCCGCTGGTGCCCCGTGCCGCCGGCTGCGGTGCAGCGTACCGTAAAGCCGAACCTCCCGTGCCCACCCCGCGTGCCGTACGCGCGTTCGGACGCCGGATGCGGCACGATGCCAGAGTGACCCCTGAGACCTCGAGCTCCCCGGCGGCGCCGGTCGGCCGGGTCCTCGGCACCGCCGACGCCACCCCGCTGCAGTTCTGGACCGCCGTCGACCCCGGCAGCTACCTGCAACTGGACGACGTCGTGGTCACCGAGCGCCGGCTGCCGGACGGCCGGCGGGTGAGCATCGCCGGCGTCGTCACCGCGGTGCGCGCCCGGCACGAGGGCGCCCAGTTCGACTCGGACGTGTTCGCCATCGCCGACGGCATGCTGCCCGCGGAGGTGCAGGAGGCCGCCGAGGTCACCACCACCCGCGTCGACCCGGAGATCTACGTTCCGCCCACGCCCGGCGCCGTGGTCTACCGGGCCGCCGGCGACGCCCGCGCCACCGCGCTGCACTTCGACCGCATGCCGCGGCAGGTGCCGATCGGGGTCGGCCGCGACGGCGCACCCGTCTACCTCAACGCCGACTTCCTCGACGGCACCCGCGGCGCGCACGTGTCCATCTCCGGTGTCTCCGGCGTGGCCACCAAGACCAGCTTCGCGACGTTCCTGCTCTACTCGGTGTTCCACAGCGGGGCGCTGGGCGCCGACGGGGTCAACGCCCGCGCGCTGGTCTTCAACGTCAAGGGCGAGGACCTGCTGTTCCTCGACCACCCGAACACCGCCCTGGACGAGACCGTCACCGCCGCGTACGCCGCACTGGGCCTGCCCGCCGGCCCGTTCGCCGACGTGCACGTCCACGCTCCGCCCCGGGCCGGCGACCCGACCGGGACCCCCGACGTGTCCAGCCGCACCGCGGGCGTGGACGCGTTCTACTGGACGCTGGCCCAGTTCTGCGCCGACCGGCTGCTGCCGTACGTGTTCGCCGACGCCGACGACGAGCGGCAGCAGTACACGATGGTCGTCCACGCCGTCACCGCCCACCTGGCGAGGGTCGCGCAACCGCTGGAGTCCGGCGGCGTGGTGATCGACGGGGTCCGGCTGACCACCTACCCGGACCTGGTCGACCACATCGTCGAGGCGCTCGCCGACGAGGAGACCCGCGCCGCCTGGGCGGGCTCGGCGTTCGGCCTGGGCACCGTCAACGCGTTCAGCCGCCGGCTGCTCGCCAGCAAACGCGACCTCGCCCGGCTGGTCCGCGGCGACCTCGCCACCCGCCGGCCGCACGAGATCAACACCGCCGAGAGCGCCCGGGTCACCGTCGTCGACCTGCACAACCTGCCCGAGCGGGCGCAGCGGTTCGTGGTCGGGGTGACGCTGCGCACCGAGTTCGAGCGCAAGGAACGCACCGGCAGCGCCCGGCCGCTGCTGTTCGTGGTCCTGGACGAGCTCAACAAGTACGCCCCGCGGGAGGGGTCGAGCCCGATCAAGGAGGTGCTGCTGGACATCGCCGAGCGGGGCCGCTCGCTCGGGGTGGTGCTGATCGGGGCGCAGCAGACCGCCAGCGAAGTCGAGCGGCGGATCGTGGCCAACTCGGCGGTACGGGTGGTGGGGCGGCTCGACCCGGCCGAGGCGTCCCGACCCGAGTACGGCTTCCTGCCGCCCGCGCAACGCCAGCGTGCCCTGCTGGCCAAACCCGGCACGATGTTCGTGCACCAGCCGGAGATCCCCGTGCCGCTGTGCGTGGAGTTCCCGTTCCCGTCCTGGGCCACCCGACCCGGCGAGGCGGGCCGGCCGCCGTCGGCCACGCTGCGCTCGGTGACCCAGGCCGCCGACCCGTTTGCCGTCGTGGGCGCGAAGTCTTCTGAGGAGTTCCCGTTCTGAGATGAAGATCCTGCACACCTCCGACTGGCACGTCGGCAAGGTCCTCAAGGGACAGTCCCGGGCCGAGGAGCACGCCGCGGTGCTCGCCGAACTGGTGGAGATCGCCCGCGCCGAGCAGCCCGACCTGGTGCTGGTCGCGGGCGACCTGTTCGACAGCGCCGCCCCGACCCCGGCGGCGACCGCCCTGGTGACCCGGGCGCTGACCGCGCTGCGGGGCACCGGTGCGGAGGTGGTGGCGATCGCCGGCAACCACGACAACGGCCCCGCCCTGGACGCGCTGCGGCCGTGGGCGCAGGCGGCCGGCATCACCCTGCGCGGGGCCGTCCGCAACCGCGAGGACCACGTCATCACCGGTACGACCGCCGCCGGCGAGCCGTGGCGGCTGGTGGCCCTGCCGTTCCTGTCCCACCGGTACGCCCTGCGCGCCACCGAGCTGTTCGACCTGTCCGCCGCGGAGGCCACCCAGACCTACGCCGACCACCTCGCGCGGATGCTGGCCGCGCTCACCGCCGACTTCACCCCCGACACGGTCAACCTCGTCACCACGCACGTGACCGTGGTCGGCGCGCGCACCGGCGGGGGCGAGCGGGAGGCGCACACCATCCAGTCGTACGCCGTTCCGGCCACGATCTTCCCCGCCAGCGCCCACTACGTGGCCCTCGGCCACCTCCACCGGGCCCAGCAGGTGCCCGGGCCGGCGCCGGTGCGCTACTGCGGCAGCCCGATCGCGGTCGACTTCGGCGAGGCCGACAACACCCCCGGCGTCACCGTGGTGGAGGTCGCGCCCGACACCACCGCCAAGGCGCGCGACATACCGGTCACCTCGGCCGTGCCGCTGCGGACGGTGCGGGGCACCCTGGACGAGCTGGCCGCGATGGAGACCGGCGAGGCGTGGCTGCGCGTCTACGTGCGGGAGCGGCCCCGCGCCGGGCTGCGCGAACAGGTCCAGGAGCTGCTGCCGCGGGCGCTGGAGGTGCGCATCGACCCGGACCTGCTGCCACCGCAGGGCAGCGGCGCCCGCGGCCCGTCGCGGGTGGGACGGACGCCGGCGGAGCTGTTCGCCGAGTACCTCGCCTTGCGGGGACACGCCGACGAGCAGGTCACGGCGCTGTTCACGGAGCTGTACGCCGAGGTCAGCGAGGCCGGCGGCGACCCCGACGCGGCGGAGGTGAGCGTCGGATGAGACCGGTGCGGCTGGACATGCACGGGTTCGCCGCCTTCCGCGAACCCACCACTGTGGACTTCACCGACGCCGACTACTTCGCCCTGGTCGGCCCGACCGGCTCGGGCAAGTCGACCGTGCTGGACGCGATCTGCTTCGCGCTCTACGGCACCGTGCCCAGGTGGCGGCACTCCGGCTCGGTCGCCCACGCGCTGGCGCCGTCGGCCACCGAGGCCAGGGTCCGGCTGGTGTTCGAGTCCGCCGGCCGGCGGTACGTCGCCACCCGGGTGGTGCGCCGCGACGGCAAGGGCCGGGTCAAGACCGCCGCGGCCGCGCTGGAACGCATGCCCGACGGGTTCGACCTGCGCCGGCTGGACGAGGGCCTGACCACCGACGACCTGGGTGAGGTGCTGGCCGGCACGCCCACCGAGACCGACGCCGCGGTGGCGGAGGTGATCGGGCTTCCGTACCAGCAGTTCGTCACCTGCGTCGTGCTGCCGCAGGGCGAGTTCGCCGAGTTCCTGCACGCCCGGCCCGCCACCCGCCAGCAGATCCTGGTCAACCTGCTCGGCTTCTCCGTCTACGAGCGGATCCGGGAGCGGGCGGTGGAGCGGGCCGCCCGGGCCGAGGCCCACCTGGCCGCCACCGACCAGCTCCTGGAGGGGCTGACCGGTATCGACGACGCCGCCCTGGAGGCGGCGCGTCAGGCCGTCCGGCGGCTCGACGCGCTGGTCGAGCGGGTCGACGCGACGGTCCCGGAGCTGGCGGCGGCGCACGCCGCCCGCGAGCGGGCCGAGGCCGCCCTGGCCGAACGGGACGCCCGGATCACGCAGCTGTCCGCGGTGGCGGTGCCGCCGCAGGCCGCCGCCCTGGCCGCGGCCGCCGCCGAAACCAGGTCGACGCTGGCCGCGGCGGCCGCGGCCGTGGCCGCCGCGGAGGAGACCGAGGAGAAGCTGCGGGCGCAGCTCGCCGCCGCCGGGGACGCCGCGCGGCTGCGCGGGCTGCTGGACGCGTACGCGCAACGGGAACGCCTGATCGCCCGGCGCGAGCCGCTGGCGGCGCAGCTGGCCGAGGCCCGCCACGAACTCGACGCCGCCACCGCGGCGCTCGCCCAGGCGCGCGAGCAGGCCGCGCGGGCCGAACGGGAGCTGGAGGCCTCCCGGGAGGCGTACACCCGGGCGCAGGCGCAGGACCGGGCGGTCGGGCTGCGGGCACACCTGGTGGCCGGCGAGCCGTGCCCGGTGTGCGAGCAGCCGGTGACGACCATCCCGCCGGTACCGGAGACGTCGGCGGTGGCGCGCGCGAAGGCCGGCGGCGAGTCCGCCCGGGCCAAGGTGGACGCCGCCCGGGCGGTGGTGGCCGAGCGGGACGCGGCGGTCCGCCAGCTGGAGCAGCTGGTGGCCGCCGCCACCGCCGAGGCCGGCGCGCTGGACGCCCAGCTGTCCGAGCTGGACCGGCGACTGGCCGGCGCGCCGGACGCGGAGACGCTGCGGCAGGACCTGGCGGCGATCGCCGACGTGGAGCGGCGGCTGGCGGACGCGGCGGGGGCGGTGCGGGCCGCCCGGGAGGCGCACCGGCGGGCCCAGGCCGACGTGGAGGCGGCCGAACGCCGCCTGGCCGACGGCTGGCGGCAGTTCGACGCCACCCGGGACGCGCTGGCCGCGCTCGGTCCGCCGCCGGCCGACCGGGACGACCTGGCCGCCGCCTGGGAGGCGCTGGCCGGTTGGGCACGGCAGCAGGCCGGCGCGCACGCCGCCGCCCGGGCCGAGGACGTGGCCGCCGTGCAGGCGGCTACCGACGAGGTGGAGGCGGTACGGGCCCGGCTGGTGGCGCTGTTCGCCGACGCCGGGCTGCCGGCGCCCGACGACGACGGGTTCGCGCGTGCCGCCACCGTGGCGGCCGAACGCGCCCGGGCCGAGCTGGACGCCCTGGTCGCCAAGCGGGAACAGGCCGAGCGGCTGGCGCGGGAGCGGGCCGGACACGAGCGCGACGCGCGGGTCGCCCGGGCGCTCGCCGGACACCTGCGCGCGAACAACTTCGAGGCGTGGCTGCTGTCCGAGGCGCTGGACCGGCTGGTGGAGGGCGCCTCGGTGATCCTGCGGGAGCTGTCGGGCGGCCAGTACGACCTGGTGCACGAGGACCGGGAGTTCTACGTCGTCGACCACCACGACGCCGGGCTGCGACGGGCGGTGCGGACGCTGTCGGGCGGGGAGACCTTCCAGGCGTCGCTGGCGCTGGCCCTGGCCCTGTCCGAGCAGCTGGCCGGGTTGTCGTCCACCTCGGCCAGCCTGGAGTCGATCATGCTGGACGAGGGGTTCGGCACCCTGGACGCGGCCAGCCTGGAGGTGGTCGCGGCCACCCTGGAGACGCTGGCGGCCCGCGGCGACCGGATGGTCGGCGTGGTCACCCACGTGCCGGCGTTGGCCGAGCGGGTCCCCGTGCGGTTCGAGGTGGTCAAGGACGCGCGGACGGCGCGGGTGACCCGGGTGGGGCTGTGATGCGGTTCTGGGTGGACGCCTGGGATCCCTCCTACGCCGCCGACGCCGACGGTGGCGGGCCGGCGCAGCCGAGCACGGCCGAGCTCAACCCGGACGTGGAGGTGCCCGCGGCGGCGTGGCGGCCGGTGCCGTACCCGGTCGACGTCCGCGCGCCCGACACCGTGCTCCTGGTCGACGGCGTCCGGCGCATCGACGCCCGGGTGTGGACCGACGAGGGCGGCGGCGCCTCGTACCCGGCGCTGGCCGCCTCGTTCGCCGCCGGCGTGGTGCGGTGCGACCTGCGCCGCGGCGAGGCCACGGTGGCGGGCACCCGGGTCGGGCGGGGGCTGTTCACCGCCAGCCCGACCGCGCAGGAGGTGGTCTGCGGCACGCTGCGGTGGCCGGTGCACCGGGTCGCCGCCGGCGACCTCACCGAGCTGTCCGCGGCCGTCCAGGGGCCGCTGACCCAGCTGGAGGTGGAGGTGGCGACCGCCGCGCGCGCCGCCGTCGACGACCCGGCCGACCTGCTGGTCGTGGACGGGCCGCTGCGGGGACGCCAGCACCTGCCGCGGGCGGTGGGCTACATCAAGTCCCATCGCAGCCGCTACCTGCCACCGGAGCTGTCGTCGGTGGTGACCGCGCTGCCGCCCGGCCACCGCAGCCCGGTGTTCCTGCTGGGCACCAGCTGGCACCGCTACAGCTGGTACCTGCGGCTGCCCGGCGGGTCCGGGGCGCCCTGGTCCGGCGTGGTGCGGGTGGAGTGCGCCGCCGAGCTGACCGCGTCGGCCGCGGTGGCCCTGGCCGACCTGTCCGCGGTCACCCTGCCCCGGTTCGCCGCCGTGGCGTACAAGGACCCGCGGGCGCCCCAGAACCTGGTGCCGATCGCCGGCCTGGAGCACCGGCTGCGCGCGCTGCTGGGCGACGCCCGGCTGCTGCACCGGGCGCTCGCCCGCGCCGCCGCCGGATCGGCCCGTCCGGCCGGGTCGGCCCGTCCGTAGACTGGCGCGCGCCTCGCCGACACCGGTCCGGCCGCACTTCGGCGACCGTAGACTCGAATGACCTGCTGTTATAGCATGTGCTATATGACCGGTGCGGGACGGACGCGGCAGAACGAACCGGACGCGGCAGACCTACGGGGCGCGCTCGCGAAGGCGGCCGCCGAGGCGGACAGGTTGCGCGCCCGGGCGGGTGAGCTGTTGCGCACGGCGGTGGGCGAGGCGGCTGATCGCGGACTTACGCAGGTCGAGATCGCGCGAGCGATCGGGCGGAGCCAACCCGAGGTGTCCCGACTGATCAAGGAGTACCGGACACGACGGTTCCGTCCCTCCTCCCGGCTCGGCCGCTTGCTCGCCCGGCACCGGGATGAGGTAATCGCGTTGGGTCGGGCGCACCGGGTGTCCAACATCCGGGTCTTCGGCAGCGTAGCCCGCGGGGAGGACGACGAGCACAGCGACATCGACCTCCTCGTCGATCTGGAACCCGAGGCGGACCTGTTCGACCTGGCCGCCCTCGACATTGAGCTGGAGAATCTGCTCGGCCATCCGGTGGACATCGTGCCGTCCCGGATGTTGAATCGGCGAGCACGTCACGTCGCGTCCGAGGCGGTGCCGTTGTGAGCGCGAAGCGGGGACGCAGGGACGCTGACCACCTCGCCGCTGCAGAGGAACACTTGCGAATGCTGCGCCAACACCTGACGCGCGGCGGGCTGGACGATCCCTTGATCCGCGATGCCGTCAGCCACCGCCTGGAGGTGGCGATAGACGCCATCGGCAAGGTGAGCCGCGAACATCTCGAGCGAGAGGCGCCGACCGACTGGCCGAAGATCGTCGGCATGCGGAACCTGCTCGCGCACCAATACACCGAGCTCGACCAGCAGATCCTGCAGAACACCATCGACAATCGCCTCGACGTGCTGGTACACCTCATCGCCAGACTCCGGGAGGCGGTAGGCGAGCAATCGTCGGCCAGGGAGGAGGCCTCGTGAGCCGCACCGACACCTCGGCAGGCGGTGACGCTGCCTCGCCGCCACCGCGTATAGGGTGCCGTGGGCGTCGCAGAACCTGGGCCGGCCCCTGCCTGGCGAGGCGTGCCACTTGACCCATGGCGAGCAGGAGATCGCTGAGGTCCATGCCATCCGCCGACGACTGAGAGCCCGGTATCTGGTGGCGTGCCGGCGGGGCCTACCGCGCGTCCACATCGTGCAGCTGCGCGCCGAAGCGGACAAGTACTTCGACGCGGCCGACCGGGTCGGGGACGATGAGCGCGATCAGGGACATTGAGCCCCTCCCGTTCGACGCCGCCGCAGCGGCGAGGTACGGGACACTGGTCGGCCTCGTCCGCGCAGCGGGTCGCAGTCACCGACCACGCCGGATGGACCACATGATCGCGGCGACAGCGTCCTCCCGGCAGTTGCCGTTGTTCACCCGTAACCCGGACGACTTCCGGGGAGTCGAGGACGCGGTGACCATCGTCGTGGTGTAGCGTCCCGGCGTGCCAGCAGTCGGGACGGTGACGCGGGATCGGCGCCTCCCGTTACCGCGGTGGTACGACGCCGCCGGCACGCTGCGGCAGCTCACGTTCAGCCGGTGGGACCCGTGCGCACGCTTCGTCGACGGCGCGTTCTGGTGGGCGGTGCGCACCCCGGACGGGCCGGCGACCCTGTGCCTGCGGCGCGAGGGGGACGAGCTTGCGGCCACCGGGTACGGGCCGGGCGCCGGCTGGGTGGTCGACCGGGCCGACGCGGTGGCCGGCCTGCGCGACGACGTGAGCGGGTTCGCCGAGGTCGCGGCCGCCCATCCGGTGGCGGCCGAGCTGGCCCGCACCTACCGGGGCCTGCGGCTGCCCGCCACCGGGCGGGTGTTCCCGCGGCTGCTGCGGGCGGTGTGCGAGCAGAAGGTCACCGGCAAGGAGGCGTACCGGGCGTACGCGGCGATCGTGCGGCGCTTCGGCGAGCCGGCCCCCGGACCGGTCCGGCTGCGGCTCCCCCCGGCTGCGGAGGTGTTGGCCGCCACCCCGTACTGGGCGTTCCACCCGCTCGGGCTGGAGCAGCGTCGCGCCGACACCCTGTGCCGGGCTGCCGCGGTCGCAGACCAGCTGGAGAGGTGCGCCGACGCCGGCGAGGCGACCGCCCGCCTGACCGCGATCCCCGGCATCGGGCCGTGGACCACCGCCGAGGTGGTCCGCACCGCGTACGGCGACCCGGATGTGGTGAGCGTGGGCGACTACCACATCCCCCACACCGTCGCGTGGGCGCTGGCGGGCGAGCCGCGCGGCGACGATGCCCGGATGCTGGAGCTGCTGGAGCCGTTCCGGGGGCACCGGGGCCGGGTCTGCGTCCTGCTGGAGACCGCCGGCATCGCCGCTCCCCGGTTCGGTCCCCGGATGCCGCTGCGCTCCTTCGCCTCGTACTGAACCGGCCGGATCACAGAGGTCCCCCTGCTCGGGACCGCACCGTCTCCGCAGCTACCGGCGGCGCACATCGGCGTCGGATCAGTCCACCTCCCGCTTGGCACGTCGGTCCACCTCGGCCAGCACCAACTCCCGGAAGATCTCCAGATTCCTCGCCGCCACATCATCAGGAAGGTTCCGGGACACATAGCTGACCATCACGTAGAACTCCATATTGCCCACGAACCCAGCGAACCTGGTCTGCCAGGCATCCGTACGCACCGTCGGCCGCTCCCCCTCAGCACACGGTCCGTCCGGGAGACAGCCCTCACGCCACCCCTCGAGGTCGCGGTGGTAAACGATCGCGACTGCCCAGTCATCCAGATCACCCGACGCCACCGGAAGGTCGGAGTACACCGCCGCCCAGGGAGAGTCGGTACGATCGCGGAACACCCGTATCGTGGCGTCCAACACCACGTGGTCCTCGAGAAGGATTCCGTCCTCGCCACGGCCGAGAACGTCTGCAGGTCCGTAGAGACAGGACGACACGATCCGGTCGTCCATGTGCGTCAGCAGCTCGTCGTCCAACGCGTAGGCCCACTCGCCGGTCGGTGCCACCTCCGCCAGCTCCGACACCGGCACGCACACCTCATCCGGCACCTGAAACTCAAACTCGATCTCCACCGGCTCCACCGGCGGCGCCGTGCTCGGAATCGGTACCAGCTGCGACGAAGACGGAGATGGAGACGGAGACGGAGTTGGCGGCTCAGTCTGCACCACCGACACGCCACCCGGCGCACACCCCACAAGGACAAGACTCAAGAAAGCCGACCCCCACCACACCCGGCCAGCCGGCGCCAACGACAGTCCCAGCACCCTACTCATCCTCGACCACGTACTCCTCCGCCTGCGCCCTCCGCTGCTTGAGCGCCTCCCACGTCCGATGGAGGTCGATGAGGGACTCTACGCGCGGAACGTTGGCCCCGGTTCCCGCTGCCGCCAGAGTCGGGGCGCACCCCACGTCGACCTGGCCGACGTCACTTGAATCCCACCTGGCCATGAACGTGTTGAACGTTGTCCGCTGGCTCTCCTCTGCCTCAGCGTAGGCCTGCGCCGCCCGCCTGACCTGGTCGGCCGCGAGCAGGTAGCGGGCGCACGTGGTCCGGAGGAACTGCTCGAACTGGTCGCGTACCTCGAGCAACTCCACGTCCGCCCTGGTCGGTCTCCCGTCCCTGCCCGCCAGATGCCGGTCGGCCTGGCACGTCGCGGTCAACCTCGGCAGGAGTCCCTGGTAGCCGTCGGCAGCCTTGTAGCAGTGCTCTGCCAGTCGCAGGATCTCGTCGATCTCGACCGAGTAGCCGGCGGTGTCCCGGCGCCGACCCTCGGGGTTGTTCCGGGTCAGGTCGTACAGCTCCAGGTTGAAGCTGTGGGTCGCATAGATCTCGCGACGCAGACGCTTCACCGCCTCATCGAACTGCTCCTCCAGCGCGTCGAGCTCGGAGTGCAGCTCTTCCACCTTCTCGTCCAGTACCGCGAGAACCTCGTCCGCGGTGTGGGCGAACACCACATGTCGCACCTCAGGCAGGAGGTCCTCGGCGAGAAACCCCGCCAGCACGGTCGCTGCTCCGACCGGGCTGAGGATGCGGGCCTTGCCGACGAGGCTGAGAAGCTGTCCGAGGCCCTGCGCGGCTCGCCAACCACGCGTGAGATCGGTGACAACCGTCCGGGTCTGGTACAGCGCCCGGGTCGCCCACTCGATCCATGAGAGCGTGTCACAGCGACCCTTCTCTATGATCGCCGCACGGACGGAGTAGAGGATGGCCAACGCCGCGGCGATGTCGCGCTGGTTGTTCATGGTGGGCGTGACGGAGGCGAAGAAGCCGGACTTGACGACGTCGGCAGCCAATCCGGTCCAGTTCACCCACCAGGTCTGGCCCTCGCCGTCCTTGACAGCGATCATCGGCACGATCTGGGTGAGGTCCTCAGGACTGGTGGAGCGTAACGTTGCGGCGGTGTCCGCGTTTGAGGTGTCCGGGTGCAGGCCGAGTTTGTACGCGATGGTCACGAGGTCGTCGTACGCCTGATTGAGAGCTTCCATGTCGTGGTGGTCGAACAGCGGCAGCGTCGTGAAGATCCGCGCGCGCTCCAGCCACGCCCAGTCCTCGACCTGCTGCAAGAGCAGCCCTACGCCGCAGTCGATCCGGCGGGGCATCGCGACCGGCGCGCCAGTCCCAGGGTCGATCACGACGGGATCGGTGATGTGGCCGTCGCAATGCACGGCGCCAAGGTCGCCCGACTGGCCGCCGCGTGCCCACGCGAGGTAGCGGCATCCTCCCGGGTCGATGTGGGCGCGCGCCTCCAGCGTCGAGTAGGACCAGGCCGGCTGCAGCGCATCAGTACTCAGGTGCGGCGCCGCTGCTCGTGCCACCCTCCCGAGCGGTCCCGACGCCGTCGGATTCGGCATGAAGGGGCGGTTGCGCTCTATCGCCTCGCACAGGTCCAGCCGCCACCGGTAGGTCAGGGCACGGTGGAACTCGTTCATTGCCACCCCCAACGTGGCGGCGAAGCTCGTGTCGCGGATATAGCTCGTCACGGACGTCGCTCCCTTGGCGAGCACCGGGCACGCTACCTCGAGCGGCTGACCACCCACAGTATACGGGCATCTTCGACATACGATGTATCGATGGCGCCGCGCGGGGTACCGCCCTATCCTGCCGGTCGGGGGGGCAGCCGCGGTTCAGCGCCCGCGCGCCGGGTGGGCGGTCACTCGTCGGCTACCACCGCGGTGTTCTGGTTGGCGGTCAGGTACCAGCGCCCGTTCTCTTTGGACATGACGTACATCGGGGTCCCCTCACCCAGCTCCGGCACCAGGTCGCCCTCCGGGGAGAGGTACCGCTGGCGCACCTTGACCGCGGCCACGTCCGGCCGGATGAACAGCACGTGCACCACCTCGTACGAGGGAACCAGGCGGCCCTTGATCGCGCCGGGCAGCACCTGCCGGGTGAAGGCCGCGATGGCGTCCCGGCCGATCAACAGCTTGCCGTGTCCGGTGGTCCAGATGGCGTCCTCCCGGAACAGGGAGAGGAACTCGTCGACCAGCTCGTGGCGTTGAGCGTGTTCGATGGTGGCGACCACCTTCCTGATGGCGGCGATGTCGGAGCCGACCTCGGACGTGCGTGTGGTTTCCATTCCCCGACGCTATGACCTCAACCGAGCTTGAGGTTAAGGCGCTGTGGTCGACGGAACACGAGGCCACCCGCGGTGACCGCCCTCCCCCGGCAACCTCTAGCCGATCTTGGAGTTCCGGTGGCGGACTTGTCCGACGTAAGCGACATACACACCACCACAAGTCCAAGATCGGCGCGGGAGAGGGGGTCGGGGGAGGGTGGTTGAATGGGCGGGTGGACCTGCCCGTGATGCCGCCGGTGGAGCCGATGCTGGCCAGGAGCGTGCCGGAGATCCCGGTGGCGGAGGGCATGACGTACGAGCCCAAGTGGGACGGGTTCCGGTGCCTGATCTTCCGCGACGGTGACGAGGTGGAGCTCGCCAGCCGCGGCGGCAAGACGCTCACCCGCTACTTCCCCGAGGTGGTGGCGC
>VSBZ01000065.1:0-20327 GCA_047459215.1 Micromonosporaceae bacterium
CCAGCCCGGCCAGTGGCGCCGGGCCGACGCCCGCCCACAGCAGGCGGGCCGTCACGCGGGCGTGCCGGCGGGACTGATCGGGATCAACCTCGGGCATGGCAGTAGAGCCTACCGAGGGGGTCACCGGTTGGGAACCGGCGCGTACCCGCCCCGGTCAGCGCGACCAGCGGTCGCGCCACGGGTTGTCGGGTGCCGGTTGCGCCGGCAGCGCGGAGGTCCACGCGTCGGTCGCCGACCAGGCGTCGCCCGGGCGGGCGGTGGACTCCGCCGGGGACGTCGCCGGCTCGGACCACAGGTCCTCGTCAGTGTCGACGGACGGTCGGCTCCAGCGCTCCACCACCCGGGTGACGACCAGCCCGACGACGGCGGCCACCGCGGCGGTCGCCAGCGGGGCGATCTGCCATCCCTGAGCGTCCTGGTAGTGGTCGAACAGGACGAAGCCCAGCGCGGCCAGCGTGGTGCCGAACACCCCGCCCCGCTGCCCGAAGGCGCTCGTGCCGCCGAGGAGCGCCACGGCCAGGCCGATGACCGTGAGCTCGAACCAACGGGAGCCGGACGAGCCCGCGACCGGGACACCCTCACCGGCGGCCAGGATCACCCCCGCCACGGCGGCAAACACCATGGACAGCACCAGCGCGACGGTCGCGGACAGGGCGGCCAGCGCCCCCGGACGCTCCGCCGGGTCCCCGGTCGGGCGGAAGCGCCCCACCGCGCGCCGGATCGGACCGATGGCGCCCAGCAGCCCTCCGAGCACGCTCAACGCCGCCACGGCCAGCAGCAGCGCCGGAGCGCGGCTGGTGGGATCGAACGCGCCGGTGAGCGCCACCTCCGAGGGCTGCTGGTGGAGCCAGACCACCGCGGCGGCCCCCGCGGCCAGGCTCGCGGCCCACGCCGGCACCTGGACCCCGGCGACCAGCACCGCCACCGCGACGCCCAGTCCGACCGCGGCGACCACGGACACGGTCGTCGGCACCATCACGCCTTCGGCGCCGCGTTGGGCGAAGTACACCGCCGCCGCGGCAGCGACCGGCCCGATGGCGAGGTTGGGCACGCCGGCGCGCAGGCTCACCGCGGCGGCCGTACCCAGCAACAGGACGGCGGCGGCCACGACCAGCAGCTCGGACAGCGCCTCACCACGCAGGGCGGCCGGGTCGGCCTGCCACAGCAGGACCGACAGCCCACCGACCACGAGCAGCAGCAACAGCTCCCAGGCCCAGTGGACACCCAGGCGGTCCCCGTCGTCGTCACCGTCGTCGTCGTAGACCTCGTCCAGGTCCTGCGACGACACCGCGCTGCCCGCGCTGTCCGGATAGGTCGACAGTCCAGGTGTGTGGTGCACGGCCTGGACGTCGTGCGGGTCACGGCCCTCGCCGCCGAACGACTGCTGCCGTCCGAGCGGATCGGTCACGTCAGCCCCGTGGCGCCTCAGCTGTGAGTCGTCGTACGCCATGGCACGCGGCCTCCCCTTGGTCGGCGCCTCGATGCCACGGTCCACGCCCGTACAGACCAGGGTGGCCCGCCACACATCGCAGCGCGGCATGTGTCGTACGGCACGCACCGTACCCGCCGATCGCCCGGCTCAACAGACCCTCGAGGCCTCCGCCTCGCAGCGTAACAATATTTAGAGCGTTGAGTAACCTCACGCGCTCCCGTGGTCGGCCCCGTCGCCCTCCTCGTCCTTCCCGGGCGGCGGCACCCGACAGGCGCGCTCGAGCCACAGCGCCGCCCCCAGCAGCGCGGCCGAGCTGACCAGGCCACCGATGGCCGGCGGCAGGTCCTCGGAAGCGGCGGTCACGCGTCGGGACTCGATGACGAGCCACGGCAGCAGCCCGGCGAAGAACCCGCCGAATAGCGCGGCCGCCAGCGAGGAGGCCTTCGCCAGGACCGCCAGTCGCGCCACCACCAGCGGGTCGAACGGTTCCCGTGCCCTGCCCGCCCGGGCCGCCCCCCGGTCGCGGCCGCCGCTGTGGATACGCGACCACACCTGCGGGGCGATCGCCGCCTCCAGCGCCGCGAGACCGCCGAGGACGAACACGGGCGGCCACCTCAGCGGCGGCATGTCCTGGTAGAGGTTGCTGATCAACAGCCAGCCGGTCGCCGCACCGACCAGTGCCGCCACCACGAGCGTGGCCGGCTCGGTGGGCCGCAGGGCCGGCTGGCGCTCGCTCATGTGCCCGAGGGTAGTCGTCCGGGTACGGCGGCAGGGGCCGTCCCACGCCACCGCAACCGGGGTCAGCCGTCCTCCAGCGACAGGTCCGGACGCGCGCGCAGCTCCCCCAGGTCGTCAGCGACCGGAGCCGTGCGCAGCAGCTCCTCGACCGGGCCGTGGCCGGGGAGCACGGCGTACGGCTCGACGTCGCACCACGGTCGTAGCACGAACGCCCGCAGGTGGGCGCGTGGGTGCGGCAGCGTGAGCTCCGGGTCCCGACTGACCACCGGCCGGCCGTCGTCGGTGACCACCGCCACCACGTCCACGTCGAGGGTGCGGGGGGCGTTGCGGTTGGCCGGGTCGCGGACCCGACCGGCGGCGCGCTCCAGGGCCCGTGCCCGCGCCAGCCAGCCGCGCGCGTCCACGTCCGGGTCGCCGACCAGCACGACCGCGTTCAGGTACGGCGGGCCGGCCTCGCCCGGCGGCCAGGGCGGGCTCTCGTAGACCCCGGACACCGCCAGGATGACCGGGCGGAGGTGCGCGACGGCACGGCGCAGGTGGCCGATCCGGTCGCCGAGGTTGCTGCCCAGCGACAGCACCGCCCGCGTCAACTGGCCCGCTCCCGGCGGAGGGTCACGGCCACGTCGTCGAAGCGGTGCCGGATCGGGGCGTGCGGCTTGTGGACGGTCACCTCCGCGGCGAGCACCCGCGGGTCGTGCAGGCACACCATGAGCAGCCGCTCGGCGAGCGTCTCCAGCAGGTTGACGGGAGGGCCCTCGATGACCGCGACGAGCCGGTCGGCCAGGTCCGCGTAGTCCACCGTGTCGGCCAGGTCGTCCGAGGCGGCCGCGGTGGCGAGGTCCAGCTCCAGCACCACGTCGGTGACGAACTCCTGCCCGGTCGAGCGTTCCGTCTCCAGCACGCCGTGGTACCCCCGGGCGCGCAGGCCGGTCAGGTGGATGCGCCCCACACCGGCCCGCCTCCCGGCGGTCACCGGGCGGCTCCGGCAGGCGGCTGCGGGTCCGCTGGCGGTGTGGCGGGCTGCAGGCGCGGGGCGCCGGAAGCCCGCCACACCGCCAGCGCGTCGACCGTGGCGCGCACGTCGTGCACGCGCACTCCCCACGCTCCGGCGGCGACCGCCAGCACCGACGTCGCGATGGTCGCCGCCTCCCGCTCGTGGACGGGGCGCTCCCGCCCATCCGGGGAGGCGAGCAGCACTCCCAGGTACCGCTTGCGGCTGGCGCCCACCAGCACGGGGAAGCCGAGCCGGAGTAGCTCGTGGAAGCGCCGGGTCAGCTCCCAGTTGTGCTCGGGGGTCTTGGCGAAGCCGAAGCCGGGGTCAATGATGATCTTGTCTGGGCTGATGCCGACCGCGACCGCCTCCTCCACGCGCGCCCGCAGCTCCGCGCACACGTCGGCGACCACGTCCCGGTAGACCGCCAGCTCCTGCATCCGGCGGGAGTGACCGCGCCAGTGCATGATCACGTACGGGCAGCCGGCCTCGGCCACCACCTTGGTCATCGCCGGGTCGGCCAGGCCACCGGAGACGTCGTTGACCACGGCCGCGCCGGCCTCGAGCGCGGCGGCCGCCACCGAGGCCCGGGTGGTGTCCACGCTCATCGGGACGCCGGCGGCCGCCAGCTCGGTGATGACCGGCAGCACCCTGGCCGTCTCGGTGGCGGCGTCGACCCGTTCCGCTCCCGGGCGGGTGGACTCGCCGCCGACGTCGACCAGGTCGGCGCCGGCCTGGTGCATCGCGACCGCATGGGCCACGGCCGCGTCCAGGTCCTGGTACCGGCCGCCGTCGGAGAACGAGTCCGGCGTCACGTTGAGCACGCCCATGACGACCGGCCCGGGGCCCACGTGGAACTCCCCCACCCCCGTGACGGTACCAACCGGCCCGCCCGGCCCGAGCGGCCCGGCCGCGACCCGCCGCGGTCGGACCGTGGCCGGGCCGGGGCCGGCGTTCCCAGCGCGCAGCGCGCCGGCGACCGCGAGGCGACGGCGAGCGGCGGGCACCACCGCGGCCAGGCGTCCGCGGCCGCGAAGACCGTTCGCATCCGCGAGCGGCACCCGGAACCGGGACACGGGCGTCGGCGCGTACACCCGGCCGGCGCCCGACCGCGGGTTACCCTGCGGGGCAGCGACTCGCGTAGGGGGGCGATGGTCGTGAGGTCACGGATCCGCCGCGCCGCGGCGACCCACCGGCGAGCTGCGGCGCTGGCGGCGGCGGCCGACGCGGCACTGCGGGCGCGCCAGCCGGAGCGACTGGGCCCCGCGCACCGGCGCAGCGTCCGGGACCTGGCCGGCCGGCTCTCCTCGCTCGCCGCCGAGCTCGCCCCCGGCTGGCTGAGCGCACCGCTGGAGAGCACGCCACCCCTGCCCGTCGGCGCAGCCGAGCCCGCCCGGTACGTGCGGATCGGCCTGGCGCGGCCGCCCGCCGGGGTCTGCTTCCCGGTCGTGGCCCCGTTGGGCCACCTCGCCTTCGACGCCGACGCGACCGACCCGCGGGTGGCCGGAGCGCTGCGGGCGACGATGGTGCGGGCGCTGGCGGCCACGGCGGCCGGCATGCTGCTGGTGCGGGCGGTCGATCCCACCGGCGCGGTCACCGGACCGTTCCAGCAGCTGCACGAGGCCGGCATCATGCCGCCCCCGGCCACCGACGCGGCCGGGTTCGGCCGGCTGCTCGACGAGGCGGAACGGTGGGTTGCCGGGACACCGGACCGACGCCACCTGATGGTCGTCGTCGCCGGCTGGCCGGTGCCGGCACCCCCCGACGCGGCCGCCCGCCTGGTGGCGCTGGCCGCCTCGGCCTCCCCCCGCCTGCACCTGCTCGTCGCCGGGTGGGGCGCTCAGGGACGGGGGGCCACGCTGCCGTACGCGACCCTGGTGACGCTGTCCGACGACGGTGCCCGGGTCAGCGGCCCCACGGACGGACGGCCCACGGACCGTCCCGGCCGGCTGGGGCTGACCGCGCCGGTGCGGCTCGACGACGTCGCCGACCGGCTGGTCCAGCAGGTCTGCGCCCGGCTCGCCCGCCAGCGGCGCGAGCAGCGGGGCGTCACCCTGCGGGACCTGTTGCCGCACCCGCCCGCCGCCGGACCGGGTGTCGGGGCCCCCACCGGTCCCGTCGTCCCGGTCGGCCGGGCCGGCCGGACGCCGGTCCGGCTGCGGCTGGGTCGGGGCAGCTGGCACTGGCTGATCGGAGGCCACTCCGGGTCCGGCAAGACCGCCCTGCTACAGGTCATCCTGCTCGGGCTCACCGCAGGCTACGACCCCGACGAGGTGGCGCTGTACCTGCTCGACCCGGCGGGGGACGCGTTCGGCCCGGACCTGGCCGGGCTGCCCCACGTCCGGGACACCGCTACCGACCCCGTCCGGACCGGCGAGGTGTTGCGGCACCTGGCCGCCGCCGGCGGCCCGGGTACGCCGCACACGGTGTGCCTGCTCGACAACCTGCACCTGCTGCGCGACGACGCGGCCGGACAGGCGCTGCGGACGCTCGCCGGCAACGGGGAGGAGACCGGGGTCCACCTGGTGGCGGCCGTCGCGGGCCCACCCCCGTCGGCGGTGGCCGCGCACTGCCGGGTGCGGATCGCGCTGCCCGGCGGGCAGGTCCTCGACCCGTCCAACCGGGCGGCGGACGGGATCACGCTGGGCACCGCGGTGGTCAACACCGCCGGTGGCCTGGGCGGCCCACGCGGGATCGTGCGGGCCCATGAGCAGCTGGTCCGCTTCCCCGACCCGTACGGCGACCCGGTCACCGTGGAGCGGTTGCGCCGCGAGCTGTCGCGGTTGGGGGGTGCGGCGTGACCGTCCGGCAGCGGCACCGTCGGGCGACGGTCGCCTCGTGGCAGGACTACTTCGCGGCCGCCCAGTGGCTGGACGCGCTGTGCGCCGCGCCGGCGGGACGTCGGGGAGCTGACGAGGCGGGGACCGACGAGGCCTCGGTCCGTGCGGAGCTGGCGGAGGTGCGGGCGGAGCTGGCGCGGCAGCGCGGCGTGCTGGCGGGTCGTGGCGTGCTCGAGGCGACCCCGGCCGAGCTGGCCGCCGCCCGGGCGGAGGTCTCCACCGACCTCGCGAGCATCCGGGACGCGCTGCACGAGTGCCGGAAGCTGATCCTGGCCACCGACGCGCTGCTCACCCGGGACCGCACCCGGTGGTGGTCGCCGGCGGCCGTACGGCACCGGTGGCACCCGGGGCGGGCAGGTGGCGCGCGACGCCGGCTGGGCGGTGGGCTACGCCGGCTGGGCGTCGCGGTACGGCGGGCGGGCGCCGCGCTGCGGCGGAGGTGGTCGGCCGCCTGGCGGTCGCGGGCCCTGCGACGGTCGCTGGCCGTGCTGCGGCGCGTGGGTGCCGCCGCCCTGCGGTGGTCGCTGACCGGGGCGCGACGGGCCCTGGCCACCGCGGTGCGGGCGGGCGTCGCCCTACGGGGCTCGCCGGGCGCCGTACGCACCGCGCTGCTGGTGGGGTGTCTGGTTCTCGTGCTCGCCCTCGGCTGAGGCGGCCGACGGTCACCGTCGCAGCACGAGCGACATCGCCTCCGCGCGGGTCTTGGCGTCGGTGACGAAGATGCCGCGCACCGCGGAGGTCACCGTGGTCGAGCCACCCTTCTGCACCCCACGGATGGCCATGCACAGGTGCTCGCACTCCAGCACCGCGATCACGCCGCGGGGCTCCAGCGTCTTCATGAGCAGGTCGACGATCTGGGTGGTCAGGCGCTCCTGCACCTGTGGCCGCCGGGCGAACACCTCCACCAGGCGGGCGAGCTTGGACAGCCCGGTGATCCGGCCGTGCTCGCCGGGAATGTAGCCGATGTGCGCGCTGCCGTAGAACGGCAGCAGGTGGTGCTCGCACAGGCTGATGACCTGGATGTCCCGCACCAGCACCAGTTCCTGGTGGTCGGCCTCGAACGTGGTGGTGACCACCGACGCCGGGTCCACGCGCAGGCCGGCGAACAGCTCGGCGTAGACCCGCGCGACCCGAGCCGGGGTCTCGCGCAGGCCGTCCCGGTCGGGATCCTCGCCGATCGCGATGAGGATCTCGCGGACGGCCTTCTCGATCCGGGCGAGGTCGACGGTCTGCTCGACCGGCACTCCGGTCAGCCGGCCGTTGACCAGCCTGGCGGCGATGTGGTCCAGCTCTGGTCCCGGACCGCCGAGCAGAATGTCGTCGTCACCGGGCTCGGTACACGACCGGGTGGCCGGCGTCCGCCGCATCGCTCACCGTGACCCTTCTGAGACGTCGTCGTGGGACATCTGGTCCGAGCCGCTGCTCCACGACGAGTCACGTACAGGCTCCGGCTGCGGTTCAGAGGCCACGGGCACCGTCTGGGTTGCCGGCGGGCGTCGCTTGCCGTACCCGTTGTACGGCGAGATCGGCTTGCGCTTGACCACCCGGGCACAGATGCGCTCCATGTCCTTGTGGGAGAGGGTCTCCTTCTCCATGAGCTCGGTGACCATCGTGTCCAGCACGTCCCGGTACTCCACCAGGATCTCCCACGCCTCGTCGTGGGCGAGCTCGATGAGCGTGCGCACCTCGTTGTCGATCTCGGCGGCGATCGCGTCGGAGTAGTCGCGCTCGTGACCGTAGGTGCGGCCCAGGAACGGCTCGCTGTTGTCGCTGCCGTAGCGGACCGCGCCCAGCTTCGCGCTCATCCCGTACTGCGTGACCATGGCCCGGGCCAGCTGCGTCGCCTTCCGGATGTCGTCGCCGGCTCCGGTGGTCGGCTCCTGGAAGACCAGCTCCTCGGCGGCCCGGCCACCCAGCGCGTACGCGAGGGAGTCGATCATCTCGGCGCGGGTCTGGGTGTACTTGTCCTCGGTCGGGAGCACGAGCGTGTGCCCCAGCGACCGGCCCCGCGGCAGGATGGTGACCTTGTGCACCGGCGCCAGGCCGGGCAGCGCCCAGGCGACCAGGGCGTGGCCCGCCTCGTGGTACGCGGTGATCTTCTTCTCGTGCTCGCTCATCGCCCGGGTCTTGCGCTCCGGGCCGGCCACCACCCGGTCGATCGCCTCCTCGAGGAACTCGTTGGTGATCGCCCGCTTGTTGTGACGGGCCGCCAGCAACGCCGCCTCGTTGATGACGTTGGCCAGGTCGGCGCCGGAGAAGCCGGGGGTCCGTCGCGCCACCGCGTCCAGGTCCACGTCCGGCGCGAACGGCTTGCCACGTGCGTGCACCCGCAGGATGGCCTTGCGACCCTCCATGTCCGGGGTGTCCACCGCGATCTGGCGGTCGAACCGCCCCGGGCGCAGCAGCGCCGGGTCCAGGATGTCGGGCCGGTTCGTGGCGGCGATCATGATGACGCCGCCCTTGGTGTCGAACCCGTCCATCTCCACCAGCAGCTGGTTGAGGGTCTGCTCGCGCTCGTCGTGGCCGCCGCCCATGCCGGCGCCGCGGTGCCGGCCCACCGCGTCGATCTCGTCCACGAACACGATCGCGGGGGCGTTCTGCTTCGCCTGCTCGAACAGGTCCCGCACCCGGGACGCGCCGACGCCGACGAACATCTCCACGAAGTCGGAGCCGCTGATGGAGTAGAAGGGCACCCCGGCCTCACCGGCGACCGCCCGTGCCAGCAGGGTCTTACCGGTGCCGGGCGGCCCGAACAGCAGCACGCCCTTGGGGATCTTCGCGCCCAGCGCCTGGTACTTCGCCGGGTTCTGCAGGAAGTCCTTGATCTCCTGCAGCTCCTCGACCGCCTCGTCGGCGCCGGCGACGTCCGCGAACGTCGTCTTCGGCATGTCCTTGGTGATCTGCTTGGCCCGGGACTTGCCGAAGTTGAGCACCCGCGAGCCGCCGCCCTGCACCTGCGACATGAAGAACAGGATGAGAATGACGAGGATCGCCACCGGGATCAGGTAGATCAGCAGCGTTCCCCAGATGCTCTCCTGACTGACCTTGACGTCGGTGGTGCCGGTGATCAGGCCCTTGGCCTTGGCGTCGCGGACCTGCTCGTCGATCACAGGGCCGGCGCTCTCCATGAACGAGGCTCTGATCTTGTCGGTCTTGGTGCCGTTGACGGTCATCGGCTCGGCGAGGTCGATCTTGATGACCTGCTCGCGGTCCTCGACCACCACCGACTGGATCCCGCCCCGCTGGAGCCGCTCCAGGGCGACCGAGGTCTCGACCTCGGTGTAGTCGTCACCGCCGGTGAACAGCGAGCTCAGGGCGACCGCGCCGATGATCACCAGAAGGATCCACACCACCGGCCGGCGGAAGATACGGGTCCGTTCCATGCTCTGTGAGCGCCTCGCGCCCGACCCCTCCTGCTAGACGTCCAGACCGTGTGCCGACCGCGCCACGGGCGACGACGCTGGCGGCGGCCCGCGGTCGGGCGCTGATCCGCCGCACCCTCGGACCCGACGCGCCCGGTCGGTCATTCGACCGTACACCGTCACCCCCCGGATCGGCTGCAGGCGCCCACCCCTCACCGGCGGGTGAGGACCGTCATCCCACGACGCGCCGGTAAACCTCGGGCTTCAGCACCGCGAGAAACGGCAACTCTCGGTACTTTTCAGCATAATCGAGCCCGTATCCGATCACGAAGTCGGAAGGTATGTCGAACCCGACGTACTTCAACGGCGGCGCGGTGCGCATCGCGCCCGGCTTGCGGAACAGCGCCGCCACCTCCACACTCGCCGGCGACCGGCTCGCTAGGTACTTCAGCAGCCAGGACAGGGTCAGGCCGGAGTCGACGATGTCCTCCACCACCAGCACGTGCGCGCCGCCGATGTCCCGGTCGAGGTCCTTGAGGATCCGGACCACCCCCGACGAGGTGGTGCCCTGGCGGTAGGAGGAGATGGCCATGAACTCCAGCTCCACCGGCGTGCCGCAGCGCCCGAGCGCCCGGGCGAAGTCGGCGGTGAACATCAGGGCGCCCTTGAGCACCGACACCAGCAGCAGGCGGTCCACGCCCTGGTAGTCGGCGGAGACCTGCTTGGCCAGCTCCGCGGTACGGGTGGCGATCTGCTCCTCCGTGACGATCACCCGCTCGACGTCGCGCTCGTACCAGAACCCCTCGCCACCCATGACGGGCAGACTATCGCGCGGCCGGGAGACCGGCGGGGGCGGCACGGGAGCGCCGCCACACCCGCCTGACCGGCGACGCCGAGCGGGCCGGTGCCGGCGGCCCGACCGCCGGGTCAGTACCCGACCGCACAGCCGTCGGCGCGCGGCTCGGAACCGGCCACGTACCCGCCGTCGGTCCGCCAGATCGCCTGCCCGAAGCCGAACCGCGGGGACCCGGTCTCGGCGACGGTGACCTCGTGCCCCCGCTCCCGGAGCCCCGCCACCAGCGCGGCGCCCTGCTCGCCGACGGTCATCAGCTCCTCCAGCAGCACCTGCCGGCCCGTGTGCCAGTACCAGCGTGGGGCGTCCAGGGCGGCCTGCGGGTCCAGCCCAAAGTCCACCGTGGCGAGCACCACCTGCACGTGGCCCTGCGGCTGCATGTGACCGCCCATGACACCGAACGGCCCCACCGGCTCCCCGTCGCGGGTGAGGAACCCGGGCATGATCGTGTGGAAGGGACGCTTCCCGGGAGCGACCACGTTGGGGTGGTCGGGGTCCAGGGAGAAGCCCGCGGCGCGGTTCTGCAGCCCGAACCCGTAGCCGGGCAGCGCCACGAACGAGCCGAACCCCATGTAGTTGGACTGGATGAGGCTGACCATCATCCCGTCCTCGTCGGCCGTGCACAGGTACACCGTGCCGCCGCGGGTCGGTTCCCCCGGGCGCGGGTCGGCCGCGGTCGGCCCGATCTCCGCCCGCCGCCGCCGGGCGTACTCGGGGCTGAGCAGGGCCGCGGTCGGCACGTCCACGTGGGCGGGGTCGGCGACGTAGGCGTGGGTGTCGGCGAACGCCAGCTTCATCGCCTCGATCTGCACGTGCCGCCGCTCCACCTCATCGGCGTCCCGCAGGTCCATCCCGTCGAGGATCTGCAGCGCGATGAGCGCCGCCAGGCCCTGGGTGTTGGGTGGCAGCTCCCACACCTGGTAACCGCGGTAGTGCCCGCACACCGGGTCGACCCAGGTGGAGCTGTGGCCGGCCAGGTCCTCGGCGGCCAGGAAGCCGCCGGTGCGCTTGGAGAACTCCACCAGCGCGCGGGCGATCTCGCCGTGGTAGAACTCCTCGGCGTAGCTCTCGGCGATCAGCCGCAGGGTGCGCGCGGCGTCGGGGTTGCGCCACCGCTCGCCGGGGCGCGGCGCCCGGCCGCCGATGGTCCACACCCGGCGCCACTCCGCGAACTCCTCGCCGACCAGGGTGGCGTGCCGCTCCACGCCGCGTGCCCAGCCCCGGGCCACCGTCGGGGAGACCGGGTACCCGCGCTCGGCGTAGGCGATCGCGTCGGCGAACAGGTCCGCGAACGGCAGCCGCCCGAACCGCTCGTGCAGGTCCCGCCACCCGGCCGGGGCGCCCGGCACGGTGACCGAGGGCCAGCCGACCGCCGGCATCGCGCCGTGTCCCGTCGCGTCGGCCTGCGCGCCGCCGTGGGCCTCGGTCGCGGCCGGCGCCGGGCCGGCGTCCAGCACCGCCTGCCGGGTGAGCGCCGCGGGCGCCCGGCCGGAGGCGTTGAGGCCGTGCAGGCGCTGCCCGTCCCACACGATCGCGAACAGGTCCCCGCCGATGTCGTTGGAACCGGGCTGGACCACCGTCAGGGCGACCGCCGCCGCGATCGCGGCGTCCACAGCGGTGCCTCCGCGCCGCAGTGCGGCCAGGCCGGCGGAGGCGGCCAGCGGCTGGCTGGTGGCGCACACCCCGCGCGGGGCGTGGAGGGGCTTCCGGTAATGGGTCACCCGCTAATCACACCTGACCGCCCGCGGTTGCGCCACCCCGGGGCGGCTCCGCCAGCAACCGGTCACCGCGGCGGCGGACGACCCGGCCCCCCGGCAGGTACGCCGGACCCTGCCCGTGCCAGTCGCTGACCAGTGCGTCCAGTGCGGCGACGTGCCGGTGCGACAGGGCGGCGCCGGGCACCCCGAGGCTCCGGGCCCAGGCGTGCAGCACCCGGGTCCGCACCGCCGCGGGGAGCTCGCGCAGCCCCGCCACCGGCAGCTCCCGGTCCGTGGCGGGCAGGTCCGCCAGGACGCGCTCGGCCCACCGCGTCAGCGCGGCGTCGTCGGCGGCCACGAGCTCCGCGGTCCGCGCCAGGTTGTCCACGACCCGGTCCCCGAGCGCCGCCACCAGTGCGGGCAGGGCGGTCGTGCGTACCCGTGCCCGGGCGTACGCCGGATCGGTGTTGTGCGGGTCCTCCCAGTACTCCAGCCCGAGGGCGGCGCAGGCGGCCCGGGTCTGGTCCCGGCGGACCGACAGCAGCGGGCGCAGCCACAGCACCCCGTCGCGCTCCCGCCGCGCGGGCATGCCCGCCAGCCCGCGCGGCCCGGCGCCGCGCGCCAGCGCGAGCAGGACGGTCTCCGCCTGGTCGTCGCGGGTGTGGCCGAGCAGCACGGCCGACGCGCCGAGCCGCCTGGCGGCATCGGTCAGCGCCCGGTACCGGGCGTCGCGCGCGGCCGCCTCCGGGCCGCCGCGACCGGAGACGGTCACCGGCAGCACCTCCACCGGGGCGAACCCGGCCCGGCGCGCCCAGGCCGCCACCGACTCGGCCCGCGCCCGGGACCCGTCCTGCAGCCCGTGGTCCACCGTGACCAACCCGACCCGCCAGCCCAGGCGCGCACCCACGAACCCAGCGGCCTCCGCCAGCGCCATCGAATCCGCCCCGCCCGAGCAGGCGACCAGCGCCAGCGGCCCCGCCGCCGCGGCCGGCGCGGGTGACGGTGGTGGTGGCGGCGCCGCGGACGGCGCGGCGTCCCGCAGCGCCTTCCGCACCGCCGTGCGGACCGCCGCCACCGCCGGCGCGACGCGACTCATGGTCAGGTCGTGACCGGGCCGTGCACCCGCGCCACCCACGCCTCCGGGTCGGTGAGTTCGGACAGTCGCGGCAGCGTCTCGGGCGACTCGTACACCCGGTTGAACCCGGCCATGCCGACCCGCTCCACGACGGCGCGCACGAACCGGCGGCCCTCGGCGTACTGGCGCAGCTTGACGTCCACGCCGAGCAGCCGCCGCACCAGCTTCTCCAGCGGGCTGGCGGCCTGGCGGCGGCGGTTGAACTTCTCCCGGATCGTCGCCACGCTCGGGATCACCTCCGGCCCGACGCCGTCCATCACGAACTCGGCGTGCCCCTCCAGCAGGGTCATCAGCGCCGTGAGCCGGTCGAGCACCTTGCGCTGCGCCGGTGTCTGCACCACGTCCAGCAGGCTGCTGCGGCTGTCCGGGTCGCGGACCGCGTCGGCCAGCGCGGCGACGCCGGCGCGCAGCCGCTCCGCGAACGGCGTCCCGTTGGCACGGGAGGCGTCCACGAACGCCCGCACCTCGGACAGGAAGTGGCCGCGCAGCCACGGCACCGCGGTGAACTGGGTCCGGTGCGTCACCTCGTGCAGGCACACCCACAGCCGGAAGTCCCGCGGGTCCGCCTGCAGCTTCCGCTCCGCCTCGACGATGTTCGGGGCCACGAGCAGCAGCTGGCCGGGGTCGCCGGAGAAGACCTCGTACTGTCCGAGGACCTTGCCCGACAGGTACGCCAGCACGGTCCCGGCCTGCGCCCCGGTGATCCGCGAGCCGAGCCGGGTGGCCGGCCCGTCGTCGCTCGCGCGCACGCCGGCGAGGTCGGCCAGCAGCGGGGTGATGACCTCCCGCAGGCCGGCGATGTTGATGCCGGCCCAGTCGGCGCGGTCCACCACCCGTACCGGTGGGTGCGTGACCTTGGGACGCAGCCCCGTGTACGCAGCCACGAGCTCGTCCGCCTCCTCGGTGAGCCGGCGCAGGTCGGCCACGACCGCCCGGGCCTCCCCGGGCCCGATGTTCGGGCCCGGCCCACGGAGCACGCGGGCCGTCGCCGCGGCCACCTCCCAGTCCACCAGCTGCGCCATACCGACCACCGTACCCGCGACCGGACCGACGGCCGGCGGAGCGGGACGGGGTCGTCGCGGCGGCGGCGTGGCCGTCCGTGGCGCGGCCCCGGCCGGCGGCGGCGACCCGGAGGGGTCACCCGGAACAGCCGCATCCGGCGAGCGTCGCGGCCACCTCGTCCAGCAGGTCGGCCGTACCGTCCGGCCCGCCGTTGGCCAGCAGCGCGAACACCAGCAGCCGTCCGTCGGCGGTGACCAGCACGCCGGCGAGCGCGCTCACGCCGGACAGGGTGCCGGTCTTGGCGCGCACCACCCCGGCGCCGGCCGCGGTGCGGGGCTGCGGCGACCGGTAGCGGTCGGCGAGCGTGCCCGACCACCCCGCCACCGGCAGGCCGGAGACCACACCCGCCAGGTCCGGGCGCGCGAGCGCGGTGGTGAGCAGGTCGGTGAGCAGGGTGGCGCTCAACCGGTTGCGGCGGGACAGGCCGCTGCCGTCGGCGAGCCGGCTGCCGTCGACCCGCAGGCCCAGGTCGGCCAGGGTGCCGATGACCGCCTCGCCCGCGCCCTGGAACGTCACGGGTTGCCCGCGGGCGGCGGCGACCAGCCGCGCCAGCGCCTCGGCCAGCACGTTGTCGCTGGTGACGAGCATGATCTCCACCAGCCGCAGCAACGGTGGCGAGACCACCCGACCGAGCTCGGTGCCCGGTGCCGGCCCGCCGGTCGCGGGTGCCGCCGTCGGCGGGGGTGTCCCCGGCGGCGACGTGGCGGCCGGTGGACCGGGTGACGGCGCCGCCGGGGGCGTGGGCGCCCGGCCGCGGGCCACGTCGTCCGGGTCGACCCCGAGCAGCCGCGCGAACGCCCGTCCCGCCGCCAGGTCGGGCTCGGGGAACCGTTCCGCGGGGGTTCCGGCGTCCGGGTCCACGCGTCCACCGTCGGTCATCAACGCGGTGACCGGTCCGGCGTACCCACCGGTCGGGACGTCGGCGTCCCAGGGACCGTAGACGTCCCCGGCGAACAGGCTGGAGTCGACCGTGACCCGGGTCACCGGGGCGCCGCCGAGCGAGCGGCGCACCTGGGCGGCCAGCTCCTCCAGCCGGGCGGCCTGGGGGTACGCCGCGGTCTCGTCGACGGCCAGCGTCGGGTCGCCCCCGCCGACCAGCACCACCTCCCCGGCCCGGGAGCCGGCGACGGCGACGGTGGGGATGCGGTGCGACGGGCCGAGGGTGGCCAGCACGGCGGCCGCCGTCGCGAGCTTGGTGGCGGAGGCGGGCACCGCCGGCACGTCGGCGTCGCGTTCGTAGAGGACCGTGCCGGTGGCGGCGTCGACCACCATGGCGGCCACGAGGTCGGCGGTCGACCGGGCCAGCACGCCGTCGACCGCCGCCGCCACCTCGCCGGCGTCGGGCAGTGGGGCATCGGCGTCGACGGCCGCCAGCACCGGCGCCGGCGGAGCCGGCAGCCGCCGGATGCTCAGCTCCGGCGCGGGGTCGGCCCCGAACGGCCGCACGACGGCGACGGCGGCCACGGCCACGGCCACCGGCAGCCCCACCGCGGCCAGCCACGTCCGCCGACGTGGCCACCCTCGCGCCACCCGCTTCTCTCCTTTCCCCCTCCGCGCCGGCCGCCTCCCCGTACGATCCGTAGCCGAGACTAGGGCAGTCCGGGCGGCGGCACGGCAGGGGACGCATGCGGTTCGACGTGACGGTGGAGATCCCGAAGGGCCACCGGAACAAGTACGAGATGGATCACGCGACCGGTCGGATCCGGCTGGACCGGACGCTGTTCACCGCCACCCAGTACCCGGCGGACTACGGGTTCATCGAAGGCACTCTCGGTCAGGACGGCGACCCTCTGGACGCCCTGGTGCTGGTGCCCGAACCCACGTTCCCCGGATGCCTGATCCGCTGCCGGGCGATCGGCATGTTCCGCATGCGGGACGAGGCCGGCGCCGACGACAAGGTGCTGTGCGTACCGGCCGACGACCCCCGGCTGGCGCACGTGCGGGACATCCGGGACGTGGCCGAGTACGAGCGGCTCGAGATCGAGCACTTCTTCACCGTCTACAAGGACCTGGAGCCGGGCAAGAGCGTCGAGGGCGCCACCTGGGTGGGCCGCGCGGAGGCGGAGGCCGAGATCGAGGCGTCGCTGCGCCGACGGCTGGCCGGCTGAGCCGGCGCAGCGCCGTCAGAGCCGTCCTCAGTGGCGGATGCGATCGGTTGCGAGGATTCTCATCGACTGAATACGATCTAAGCGGGCTTCCTCGCGCAACGGGCTCCTCGACCGCCCCGTCTGGCGGCGGCTGTTCGACCTGTCGCGACCGCGGTTCGCGATGCGCGACATCAACCGCCCGCTGCGGGTGCGGGTGGTCCTGCCGGAGGCCGAGTACCCGGACGCGTCCGTGATCCTGGCGAGGCTGGTGGTCTCCCACTTCGTGCAGACGGTATCGTCTGCCGACAGCAACCGCTCCATCTACAAGTGTCTGGTCGTCGACGAGGCCGGCAGGTACGTCGACGACTACGTCGCACGCGGGGTGCAGCGGGTCCGGTCCCACAACGCGGGGCTGGTCCTGCTCACCCAGTCCCTGGCCGACTTCCGGGCTGACGTGCGGGAGACCGTCTTCGGCTCGACCGGGTGCAAGGCCATCTTCGCGGGCGTGAACCCGGACGACGCGCGCACTTTCTCCGCCTGGTTCGGCGACCACTACCGCTTCGACGTCACTCTGGGGCGCAGCCAGCATGTCAGCCGGTACGACGACGGCACCCGGACCGGGGAGACCCACGGCGAGACGCGCTCGGTCAGCGTCCGGCAGGTCGAGCGGCCCCGCTGGAGCGCGTCGGACATCATCACCGGCATTCCGGCCGGCCACGCCCTGATCTCGCTGGCCCGTTCCAGCGGCAGGCGCGGCGGGCCGTTCCTGGTCGACCTGCGCGCCTAGGAACCCGCGCAGCGGCCCCGCGACGCGGTCTGGAGGATGACGCCGGGGGCCGCTACGCGGTCGGCCGGCTTCAACGGTGTGTACGGCACCTCCACCGGCACCCCACCACGATACCAAGCCGATCTCCCCACGCTCCCGCGCCGACCACCGTACAGTTGGGGTTTTTTCGACAAACTTCTATTCCTAAAGCGCCGAGTGGACGCGCGCTACTCGGAGCACCGGTAAGCAATCGGGTTCCGAGTGGCTGTGTACGGCGGCCATCCGGAACCCGGCCGAATGGTCTGGAGGAAGGATGTCCGGCCGTTACACCCAACGGCACGCGAGGAGGTTGTTCGACGTACGGATCAATGGATTGGTCCGAGACGTTGGACAACTGACCGAGGTGGGGACGGCGCTCGAGCGGCTGCTGTGGCGGCTGCTCGTCATCGTCGTCGTCGGCACGGTCATCCTCGCTGTGCTGACGGGGCGTGTCCCGACCGCGTTCACCGGGCTGCTGCTGCTACTCATGCGGCGGTCCCGGTGACGCGGACATGTGGCCCGGGCCCGCTCGGGCCACATGCATGACTGCCGCGAATCATCCACAACGACGTAGAAGCACGGTCGACACCGTGTACGTGCCGCCCGGTGACCGTCACCCGCCGACGGCGGCCATGAGCTCGGCCGCGCGGCCGTACAGGCCCAGCACCCCGGCGGCCAGCGGCACCGCGCCGACGACCGCCACCTGGTCGGCAACGGCGGCGAGGCGGGGCACGAGCGGATGGCCCCCGACCGCCCCGGCCGTCACCGCGGCCAGGGCCGCACCGGCCGCGACCCCGACCACCGCGGCGAGCACGCCGGGCGGGAGCGCGGCGACCAGCCCCACTGCCGGCACCAGGGCGGCGACCGTACCGCCGACCGCCAGCACCAGCCGGTGCCGGACCGCGGCGAAGTGGCGGGCGCGCAGCAGCAGCGCGGCCGCGGTGAGCCCGGCGAGCGCCAGCCCGGCCGCACCGCCCAGCTCGACCAGCACCACCGCGCACCCCACCGCCAGCACGCACCAGCCTGCCAGCGCGCCGGCCAACATCCGGTCGGCGTGGGCCGCCCGGTCCGCACCGGGACGGCGACCGGCGTCGGCGGGGACCACGGCGTCCGCCACCGGAGGCGCCGGCAGCCCCGCCAGCCGCACCACCGCTCGCGGCAGCACCGCGAACCCGCACACCAGCACGCACGCCAGCACGGCGGCCGCTCCGGCCGCGTCCCACGCGTCGGCGGCGAGCGCGGCGGGACCGCCCAGTGCGGCGACGGTCACGCCCGCGACGTAGCCGGCCCGCCCGTCCGGCGGTGCCGCCGGCGACGGCCCCTCCCCGCCTGCCGGGCTGGGCGGGCCGGGCGCCGGGTGGCGGGTCGCCGCCCACCCGGCGAGCGCCGACAGCAGCAGCGCCGCCGCTCCCGCCGCCACCGGAGTGGCCGGCGCCCACGCCGCCGCGGCGGCGAACGCGTACGGCATCGCCGCCCACCCGCACAGCACCCCGGCACGCCCGTCCCGGCCGCTCCGGGTCGCCCGGGCCGCCGCGGCGAGCAGCACGGCCGCGACCGCCGCCGGGACCGCCGGTCCCACGGCGTCCGGTCGGACGAGCACCACCGCCAGCCCGCCGGAGAGCAGGACCGCGGCGGCCGCGAGCGCGACCGCCCGCGTGGCCGCCTCGCTCCACACCGGACCGCGCGCGGCGGCGGCCAGCGCCGCCGCCGGATCGTCGTATCCGGGATCCGGCCACCGCAGGCCCACCGGAACGAGGTAGAGCACCTCGCCGTCCCGTACCCCCTGGTCGCGGAGCGCCCGGGAGGGCACCAGCGCCTCGCCGCCGGGGCGGCGCAGTATCCACCCGCGCGGTTCCGTCGACGGCACGGGCGCGCCGGCCAGCCGCAGCAGCTCGGGCAGCAGCTCGGCGACGGGCGCGCGGTCCGGCACCGCCACGTCCAGGCGCCGGTGCGGTGCGTCCACGGTGATCCGTGACAGTCCGATGTCCACGGCGGTGCCCTCCGGGTCCACGGTGGCCCGCCGGCCGTCACCCCGGGGCGGCCGAGCTACGGGGCGGGCGCGGGTCCGTCCTCAGAGGGTACGCGTGACCCCGCCGCCCGCGGGCGGCACGGATAGCATCGGCGGCCATGAGTACGGTGCGGGTACGGCGCCAGGGCCGGTGCCCGGCTCCGCCGGTCCCGGACGAGCCGGTGGAGGTGGCCGCACCCCCGGTGGCGCCACGGCCCCCCACCTCCGCCCGGTACACGCGGCCACTGCTGGCCCTGCCGTTGCTGGGCGGTACGGTGGCGACCGCGCTCGTGGTCAGCCAGGGCACCGGTCCCCAGACCTGGCTGGTGGGCGGGCTGCTCGGCGTGTCCGCACTGGCGATGCTGGTCACCGGCTGGGGCGGCGCGCCGGACCACCGCACCCGGCGGGAGGCGGCCGCCGACCGCCGTGACTACCTGCGGTACCTCGCCGGCGTCCGCACACGGCTGCGGCGGCTGGTGGCCGAGCAGCACCGCGCCGCCCATTACCGCCATCCCGACCCGCGCTGGTTGTGGTCCATGGTGCCCGGTCCGCGGCTGTGGGAACGCCGGCCCGCCGACCCCGACTTCGGCGAGGTCCGGGTCGGGACCGGAACCGCGCCGCTGGCCGCTCCCGTGCGCGTGGTCGACCCGGAGCCGGCCGACCGGCCGGCCGGGCCCGTCACCGGCGGTCCGGGCGGCCGCCCGGACCGGGTCGCCGTGGCCGCCCGGGACCGGCTGGTCGACACGTACCGCCAGGTGGCGGACGTGCCGCTGCCGCTGCCGCTGCCGGCGTACCGGTGGCTCGGGCTGGCCGGCGACCGGGAGCCCGTCGTGGGACTGGTCCGCGCGCTCCTCGCCCAGCTCGCGGTGTTCCACGCCCCCGACGACCTGCGCGTCGCGGTCGGCGCGGACGCCCGCCGCCGCCCCGACTGGGAGTGGGTCAAGTGGCTCCCGCACGCGTGGCATCCGGTACGCCGCGACGCCACCGGCCCGCTGCGGCTGGTCGCCGACTCGCCGGCCCGGTTGCGCGGACTGATCGAGGACCTACCCGCTGGCGGTGGCCGGCCGTACCTGGTGGTCGTGCGCGACGGTGGCGGAGGCGGTGACCTTCCCGGCCGGGACGGGGTGACCGTGCTCGACCTCGATCCGGCACCGGACCGCCCGGCCGGGTCGGCGGAGGCGGTCGTCGAGCTGTCCGCCGAGCGGGTCACCGTGGTCGGCTCCGGCCACGATGGACAGCAGGTCGCGGACACGGTCACGGGCACGCCCGCCGGCCCGGTCACGGGCACGCTCACGGGGGCACCCGACCGGCTGAGCC